>JBAXKX010000198.1:0-5605 GCA_037135115.1 Rhodospirillaceae bacterium | reverse complement strand
GTGGCGGGCACGCAGCCGTCATGTTCGGCGACAATCCGGCGCGAGAGCCCGACCAGGGCCTTGGCCTTCTGCGGAGCCAAGCCCAGCGGCTGGATGATTGCTTGAACCGTGGTCGCGGGTAGCGCCGCCAGGGCGTGCGGATCGCCGGCCAGCGCGAACAGGGCCGGCGTCACTTGATTGACCTTCTTGTCCGTGCACTGCGCGCTCAGCACCACCGCGACCAGCAAAGTATAAGCGTTGACCGACTCCAGTTCCGTTTTGGGTTCGGGATTGCGCTCGGCGAGGCGGGCAAAGAAGTCTTCAATGAGAATGCGAGTCAAAATTTACCTCTCGAAGCGCGCCACCACAAAATAATAGGCCAAAGAGGGTGGCGCATCTGAAGCTGTGGGGCAAATACGTTGCCTTTATTCCGGTCAATTACTCCTAGATGAAGTTCTGTCAGCGTTGTCAGCAATAAAACCGGCATGGCCGCAAGTGGAATAAGCGGCGTCGCACGGCGCACCGCCGCCAGATGCTCACGCGCCGTGGCCGCTACCTCTACGACTACCGCAGCCAAGGTTTGCGGCTCTGGTCGCTGGTCGGCTAGTCGCGCGGCGTTGAGGCCGTGATGGCGCAGCAAGTCGGCCGGCAGCATGACTCGGCGTTGTCGGAGATGGAACGGCACCGCCCGTAGCAGCCCGGTTAGGGCCCAAGCTATGCCAAGATGACGGCCGGCCTCAATCGTCGTGTCATCGGACGCGCCAAGCACCTCCAGGGCCAGCCACAACAGGGGCGCCGTGGTCTCCTCGGCATAGGTGAGCAGGTCTGTCATGGTTGCTGGCGCTGTGTCGTCGAGGTCGCTTTCGCGCGCATCAATCAGGGTATCGAAGTAACGGCGGCTGAGGTTGAAGCATTCAATCGCCTCGGCCAAAGGCGGCAGCGCCTGGTGTCTTGGTACCGTCCCGCCACTTTGGAACAAGCAGTCAACAGCTTCACGCCACCACTGCAGCCTAATCCGGCCCATCATCGGCTCACGCACCACTTCCCGCGTGCGGGCGATCTCTATATTGAAAGCAAGGATGGCGAACAAAGCCTCGCGGCGGTCTGGCGGCGCAAACAGGCAGGTCAGAAAACGGTCGCGGTCCTGTCGGCGCGCCGCCTCGCCACAATGAGACAGGCAGGCTGATGAAGGACGTCTTGGCACGACTGGCCCTCGCTTGATAAGTAAGGCAAGACCATAAAAAGCAAGCGCCAGGGGGTGCCGTCAACCCCATTCCTATTCTCGCCGGAAAATGCGTTGCGCTATAAAATGCTGGAAAGGCCTGACGCCGCGTTGTAAGATTGAGGAAGTTAGACTCCTCAATGAGCCGATCTTGCCCTTTGACAGATAAATCAGGAGTACATCTCTATGGCTTTTGAACTCCCACCGTTGCCCTATGCGGTCGATGACCTCGAGCCTTATATGTCGTCGCAGACCCTGCACCTGCATCATGGTAAACACCATCAGACCTATGTAACCAACCTGAACAACCTGACCAGGGACACGCCGCAGGCGACGATTTCACTTGAAGATTTGGTGAAGGCGACTGCGGGCAAGCCAGAGCAACAGGGAATCTTTAATAACGCGGGACAGGTTTATAATCACAACTTTTTTTGGCGGTGCATGAAAAGGTGTGGCGGTGGTGCCCTCCCCGCTGCCCTGGAAAACAAGATTGTCGAGGATTTCGGCAGCTTCGAAAAATTCAAGGAGGCTTTCATTCAAGCCGGCCTTACCCAGTTCGGCAGTGGATGGGCTTGGTTGGTTCTTGATGGCGGCAAGCTGGCTGTGACCAAGACTGGCAACGCCGACACTCCGCTTGCCCACGGTAAGACGCCATTGCTGGTCGCAGACGTCTGGGAACATGCCTACTATGTTGACTTCCAGAATCGTCGCGCCGACTACCTCAAGGTTTTCTTCGAGTCGCTGGTCGATTGGGAAGGTGTTGCCGCCCGTTTGGCCGCTGCCTGATTGGTTCATGATCACGAGGATGTGAAGACAGGCTTGCCTCCGCTTCCGATCACTTGCGGCGGCAGGCGCGTTCTTTGCCGAGCGAGCGTGCTAACTGGTGCGACTGCGCTTGTCCTTGCAGGCGTGGCTGGAATTGCTGGTCTGGTTGCCTGGAACGGGGTGGCTCAGATCTGGGGCTTGCTGGAGGCGGGCGGCTGGGCGCTGCTTTTGGTCCCAGTTTTTCATATACTGCCGATTGCGGCCACCACCCTCGGTTGGCGCAGTCTTCTGCTGTCACAAGGGCATTCGCAGCCTTTGTGGCGGCTCGGCTGGTATCGCTGGCTTTCAGATGCGATCAATGCCCTGTTGCCGGTGGCTCAGGTTGGGGGCGAGGTGGTTCGCGGCCGGCTAATGATCGGGCAGGGCCAGTCTGGCGCGTTGGCTGCGGCAGCGATAATTGTCGACCTAACCCTCGGCTTAGTCACGCTGGTGGTGTTTATTCTTGGTGGTCTGGTTCTTACTATCGGCGGCGACCGTGCGGCCCCGCTTGAAGGCGTGCTGGTCGGGACCGCGCTGTTTAGTCTGATGATTGCTGGCTTTTACTGGGTTCAGCGTTCGGATATACTGCTTCGTCTGGCTTGGTTTATGGAACGCCAGGTTGGCGGCGGGGCTTGGGCGCAACTGTCCGGTGGTACCGCAACACTCGGTTATGAACTGGCTGCGCTCTATGCTCAACCTTGGGTACTGGCGCGCAGCAGTGTCTGGCGTTTGCTCGCCTGGGTTGCCGGAGCGATGGAAATGTGGCTGGCGGTCGTGTTGCTCGGACATAGCATCGGTTTGCGTCAGGCTATTATATTCGAAGCCGTTAGCCAAGCCTTCCGCAATGCAGGTTTTGCTGTTCCAGGAGCGCTGGGCGTCCAGGAAGGCGGCATGATTGTTGCCGGTTCGCTTGTTGGCCTACCTCCCGATCTCGCCCTTTCGGTAAGTCTGGTCAAGCGGATGCGCGATATGGTGCTTGGTTTGCCCGCCATTACAATTTGGTTCCTGGCCTTTGGCCGGGGGTGTCGCCTCCCGTATATTCCGCACGCAGCGCGGTCACTGCCCGGCAAACCTCCTCCGGCTTGGTAAAATCAACTCTGGGATGCCGAAACCGCACCCAATGAAACCGCTGATAAAAGACCGTCCCGGCATGAGCCGGCTGTGAGTAATCATAAGCAAAAATTGGCCGAAAGGACTCCGTCGCCACCCCGACATAGTCGAGATTACATCGCTGTGACGCATAAAGTCGAAGCAATTCACTCTTGTGGGCCATCTCCTCAACCGTCAATAACAGATCACATTCGGAGCCGTGTCGTTCGGGAAAGGCGTTGGGATTGATGGTGCCACCGCAATAATTATACTCGGCAAACTCCCAAACCGCAACCTGGTTACAAAAGGTCGAGGCAAGGCCGTTGGCGGCATCATGGTCAGAGTGTCCACCTTCGTACGCGGGAACCAAAAGCCGATCAATCCCCAACCGCGCGATTGCCTTCTCAACCTCTACCCGCGCCTCCGGCAAATCATATTGGAGGCTGCGACTGGGCCTTTGACAAAAACCGGCGATCTCGGCGTTCAAGGCGGTGGCGACAACGGTCGCCTCAGCTCGCCGTATTGCGACGAGGTGGCCATGGTCACGCCGTCGCCACCACCACAGCGCATCCTGGGGTGGAACTCCTGTGGTGAGATAAAGGACGAAGGACGTAGCACCAGCGGCACCGGCGCGCTTGATCATCGCCGCTGCGCCTACCACTTCATCATCAGGGTGCGGTGAAAGGATAAGACTTCGGGACCCGTACATTACTTCGGCAAACTACTTCAGTGAACTGGCAACCCTTCGCCAGACCGGCAATAAGTCCTGGCGCAACACATCATCCCAAGACGGCAGTTCTTGTAGCGCTGATTCTCGTGCAGCAACCGCCATTGCCTGGCGCTGAACCGGGTTCCGCACCAGCTCCTTGATGGTGGCGCTCCAGGTAGTATGATCATTGCCCGCAATCGAACAGCCTGTCCGTCCCTCGTGCAGCACTCGACCCATGCCGCTTTCGGTCGCAACTAGAGCTGGCACGCCGGAAGCCAGCGCCTCCATCACCACGTTGGCGAAAATTTCGATTCGGGACGGCGAGGCGAATATGTCGGCGCAGGCATAGACCCGGGCCAGGGTGTCAAGCGTCAGCGCGCCGGGACATGTCGCCCTTGGTCCGAGCATGGCCAGAACTTCCGAGATTTGTTCGCCGACACCGGCACAGAGCAGTTGTACCGGCAACCCCTGGTTAACCAGATCACGCAAGGCAGCGGCCAAAGTCATGACGTTCTTGCCGGCATTGATGCGGCCGACGAACAGCACAACGACAAAATCCTCAGCGATGCCGAACTGGGAATTGAGCCATGCGCGGTCTCGTCGGGCGGGGTTGAAGTGTTGGCGGTCGATGCCGCGGCGCAATAGGCCAACGCGCTCCGGTCCAACCAGCGCGGCCAGTGGTTCAAGTTCATCGGGCCGCGACACCAAACAAAAATCGGAGAGCCGCTGGTGGGCGGTCAATTTGGCGATCATGCCGCGTTCGGGCCAAGCGTCTATCCGCATCCGGTCGAGTAGCAGCCGTGAAAGCCACCCGCTTCCGGTTAAGTGGCGAATCGTTTCGCCGGTGAACAGCCGGGCATAACGCGGAGTATCGGTATGGACCGAATTTACCAGCGGAATCCGTTTGCGCCGTGCCATTACCAGGGCGGTTTTGGCAAAGGCAAAATAGGCGTCGGTCGTATGGATGACGTTACTCTCCCGCAAAGCCCTGGCTAGTTGCGGGTGATAGGGAGCCAAATCTGTGTGATCGGGGATGTGCGATAGGAACGACAGCCTGGACGTGCTGAATACCGGCCGGTGAACAATGTAGCGGACATGTTCGCTTAACGTGATGAGCTGTCGCTCTCGCCCAGAGAAATGGACGGTCAGTTCGGTGCCGTCGTCAAGTCGGGTCGCCGCTTCGGCTATGCGTTCCCAGCACTTGACATGGCCGCCGGAACACGGCCCAAGCTCGAGGTCGACCATGACATCCACCCGCAAATTGGTGGTTGCCTTGCGGTCCCCGGCCGTCAAGTTATCGCCTTGCCCAACAGGGACGCCTCATAGGCCGCCGCCTTATCCGCCGTCCCATACAGGTGGCAAGCACCGCGCAAGGTCACGCTGGTGGCGCGTTACTGGCGCCGTCTTCCTCAGTTATATCTATGATCTGTTCGGTCGGCTCTGAATCATAGCCGCGCCGCAGTCGCCCTTCACCCAAGAACAGCAGGATTGGCGCGGCAATGAAGATCGACGAAGACGTCCCGACTATGATGCCGAACAACAGAACCCAGGCAAATTCCTCCAGCGCCTCACCACCAAACAAAGCCAGCGGCAGGCAGGCCAAGAACACCGTCATTGATGTTCCAAGAGTCCGGTTGAGGGTTTCGTTGATCGATCGGTCAATCAGCGAGCGCAACGGCATTTTCTTGTAGATGCGAAGGTTTTCGCGCACCCGATCATAGACCACAACCTTGTCGTTGATCGAATAGCCCATAATGGTCAAGAGCGCAGCGATTGCGGTAAGGTTAAATTGCAAATCGGTG
>JBAXKX010000197.1:0-5689 GCA_037135115.1 Rhodospirillaceae bacterium | reverse complement strand
GTTTCGTCCGGTGCCTATATGGCCGAGCAGTTCGGTGTCGCCTTTTCTGAGTCGGTGATGGGCGTCGGTGTGATCGCGGGGGGGCCATACCTTTGTGCGAAGTATGATACGATTGGTATGAACGGGAAGTATGTCCGCTGCATGATGGGCAAGATGGGCGGGCCACAGCTCAAGTTTCTGATCACCGATACCGAGTTTCTTGCTCGTTACGGCATCATCGACCCGATCGGGTTCATAGATAAACAAAGGGTGTATATCTTCAGCGGCACCAAAGATGAAATGGTTGTTCCATCCGTGGTAGATGCAACCTTCAAGTACTATAGCTACTTCATCAAGGATCCTACCAAGATCAAATATGTCAAGACCATAGTCGCCCCTCATTCCATGGTCACCAACAATCCACACTCGCAGAAATGCGACCAGGATTGTACGCCTATGGGAGAATGCAAAGATAATGCGGTTGAATGTAAACCGAATAATCAATGCAGCTACGTTAATAACTGTGGTTACGACAGTGCAGGCGCTTTGCTGTCCCACATTTACGGAGCGACCGTGCCGCTGATCGATCCGTCAACTGTATCCGTCCCCACGGTTCAGGACAACCTAATCGCCTTCGACCAGGGGGCCTATATCAAGGACCCAGCGTGGCACAGCATAGCCAAGGAAGGGCATATCTATATTCCGTCGGCATGTAAGGATGCGACTGGCGTGCCGTGTCGCTTGCACGTGGCTTTTCACGGTTGCCTACAGTCAAGCGCTCGTGTCGGCTGCGCATTTACCAAAGATGCTGGATATAATGCCTGGGCGGAAGCAAATAGAATTGTAATTCTCTACCCCGATGCAATCTCCACAACAGTAACCCCGACATCACCATTTGGCCCAATCAATCCCGCAGGCTGTTGGGATTGGTTTGGCTACGATAGTCCCGGTGAATACTACCGTCAGACTGGCAAACAAATGGCAGCTGTCAAGCGCATGGTTGACTCGCTGACCGAGAAGTAGCGGCATCTTTCGCTAACAGGTTAAGACGCAGATCGGTCAAAAGAAAAGGGGTCTGGGATATTGAAACCCAGACCCCCGGCATTGGCAAATACTTAGATTATAAGTTATGCCTGCCACTTTTTCCGGAGCGGGGCTTCGCCGGTGCGGGTGGCCGTGTGGGTCCGGCTTCTGACCGGAGGGGTTAACGCCGCCGCACGTCTCGGGGCGGGGCGGGGCTCCAGGCCGGGGATGGTGTGGGCGGGCAGGGGTTTGCCAAGATAACGCTCAATCGCCCGGACCTGGCCTAGCTCCTTGCCAGTGTAGAACGAATAGGCGATGCCAGACGCCCCAGCGCGCCCAGTGCGGCCGATGCGGTGGATGTAGTCTTCGGCGACGCGAGGCAGATCAAAGTTAATAACGTGAGAGACGTCGGCGACATCGAGCCCTCGTGCCGCAACGTCGGTTGCGATCAACAGCCGGATGCGTCCGCGCCGGAGCGCGTCAAGGGTACGGGTGCGCTGGGGCTGGCTCATGTCACCGTGGAGGGCCGCGACGGAGTGGCCCTGGTTGCTAAGATCCTCGGCGAGGCGGTCGGCGTCACGCTTGGTTGCGGCGAAAACAATGGCCTTGCTGACATCCTCGCTGGCGGCGAGATGAGTGAGCAGGCGGTGTTTGTGCGAAAGATCGTCGGCGCGGAGCAGTCGCTGTTCGATAGCATCAAGGGAGACTTGTTTGCCGGCAATGTCGATGCGTACCGGGTCAATCAAGAGCCGGTGGGCCAGCCTGACCATGGCGGAGTCAACGGTGGCGGTGAACATCATGGTTTGGTGCCCGGCCGGGCAGGCTGCCGCGATCTTTTCAACTGGCTCCAGGAAGCCGAGATCCAGCATACGGTCGGCTTCGTCCAGAACCAGGAACTCAATGCCGGAAAGGTCGAGCCAGGAGCGGTCGAGGTGGTCGATCAACCGTCCCGGCGTCGCCACAATCACGTCGGCGCGACGCTCCAGTAGTTTGCGCTGCTCGCGATAGGGCACGCCACCGACGATGACGCCGGTGTTAACTCGGGAGAATTTGGAATAGCGTCGCACCGCTTCCAGGCTTTGCGCTGCCAGCTCGCGAGTCGGTGAAAGGATCAATACACGTGGGCCGAAGCGGCCCTCAGTCCGGCGGTTAAGCGCCAATCGTTGCAAGGCCGGCAGCACAAAAGCTGCAGTCTTGCCGGTGCCTGTATTGGCCGAGGCGATCAGGTCACGGCCGGACAACGCCGGAGGTATAGCCTGAATCTGGATCGGGGTGGGGTTCTCATAGCCGCAGCTTTCGATGGCCTTCAATAAGGCCGGGATCAAGCCGAGATCGGAAAAGGTCGAAGCGATTTGGTCGGACAAAAGGTTTCCTTTGGATAGGAGTTCGGGTCGGTGCGGGTCTCATCTCGACCCAAAAAGAAACGCGGGGCCGTTCAGCACCGCGCTCTCCACCCAACATCTGCATCAATATCAGAAATTTTGGAAATTACCAGCACGTTTTTGTGCAGTGCATTCTAGATCGTTTTGCGCAGCAGAGATAATTCCAATGGCCTTTGATGACGACCCATCAAAGGCCCCCTCAGGCGGCGGGCACCCGCATCCTGCGGGCTTGCCTTCGCGCCATGTGGCGCGTGGCGGCAGTCGCCGCCTATCTTACCGCTCAGGCCGGCAGGTCCAGCCAGGAGCGTATGCAGCGCTCGACTACGCGGGCGAGGAAACCCAGGAGTTCGGTGCCCTGACATGGCTGGAACATACCCGGATCGCGGCTGCCGATAGCCAGCATACCGGGCGGGACTTCGCCGCTGAGGTGCAGGCAAATTAGTGCCTGCGAACGTACCAGTCCGGCGCCGCCACCGAATATCGCAGGATCTCCATAGACGTTGGCCGATAGAAGCATCTCGCGTCGGCCGAGCCAGCGCTCGATTTGGCCGGGTTTTACCACTTGGACGCCAGCGGTATCGTGTCGCGGCAGGTCGCGTCCGCCGGATTCGACAATCAAACAGGCAATGTCGAGGTCGAGTAGCACCGCTAGGTCGGTGGTGATAGTCTGGATTAGCTGTTCAAAGCTTTGGGCGTCGAGCAGGGACAATATAGCGGCATGGGCCCGGTTCTGATTATTGAGGTTTGCCCGGCTGGTTGTCAAAAGCTCGCGTTGTTCACCGTGCAACCGCTTGACTTCGTTTTGCAGGCGGTCGACCATGTAGTACTGAAGGTCAACTATGTTGCTCCCCCGCCGAACCATTGGCGGGGCTAGGTGTTGGACTAAATCGGCGCGGCGGATCAGAAAATCGGGATGCTCGCGCAGATAGGCCGCGACATCCTCCTCTTGGACCCCGCTGGTTATTTGATGGCTGTGACCGTGTTCGCGCCCCATATCCGCCATGCCTTCCCTTGTGCGTCATCCCGAGCCAAAACCAACCGAAATGTGTTGAGGAATTCATGAAGGATGGGGAGCTGGCCGTCGATCCCACATAGCATTAACGTCAGGCCGCAACCCAATGATCCTCAACCCAATATTGTCTGACCTGTCTTCTGCCAGTCGGCAACGAATTGCGCCAGCCCCTTGTCGGTCAGCGGATGGTTGAACAGCAAACGGATCACGCTTGGTGGCATTGTTGCCACATGCGCCCCGAGCTTTGCCGCTTCAACCACGTGGATCGGATGGCGAATCGAGGCGACCAGAACCTCGGTGGTGAAGGCCGGATATTGACTGTAAATCTGGCAGATATCCTTAATCAGGCCCATACCGTCGGTGCCGACATCATCGAGCCGGCCGACGAAGGGCGAGATGAAAGCTGCGCCAGCCTTCGCCGCCAGAATCGCTTGGGCCGCCGAGAAGCACAGAGTAACATTGACCATGATGCCATCGGATGACAGCGCCTTGCACGTCTTGAGCCCGTCCGGCGTCAACGGGACTTTGACCGCGATATGCTGCGAGATTTTCGCTAACTTGCGACCCTCGGCTAGCATTGTCGCAAAGTCGGTGGCTGCAACCTCGGCGCTGACCGGCCCGGCGACGATTTCGCAGATTTCGGCGATCAACTCCAGGAAGTTGCGGCCCGACTTAGCGATCAGCGATGGATTTGTGGTGACGCCGTCCAACAGCCCAGTGGCGGCAAGGTCGCGAATATCGCTAAGGTCGGCAGTGTCTACGAAAAATTTCATGGCCGTTCGATTCCTGTCAAAAATGTGGTTGCGGGTGTTGCGGCCCCGCGCAGTAAACATAGGACACTCTAGCTCATGGTTGGCAGCGACGCCAGTTCCCCCCTCTCTTGCCCCCCAGCAACAAGTCCTGATCGACGGGTTGGGGTGCTGCTGCCGTTACCGCTGCTTGGTCCCTATGATTACCGCGTGCCTAGTTCGCTTGAGCTGCGGTTGGGCGACTACGTTGAGGTACCGCTGGGGCCGCGCCGGCTTCCCGGTGTGGTCTGGAGCGTGGGGGCGGGAGATTTGGACTTCGCCCGACTAAAGTCGGTAGTGCGGCGCTTTGATTTGCCTCCAATGAGCGAGGTTTCCCGTCGCTTTATCGATTGGGTTGCCAATTATACCATAACGCCGCCCGGCCAAGTGTTGCGGATGGCCATTAGTGTGCCAGCGGCGCTGGAGATGCCACGTCAACCAACCATTTGTCGGCCTACCAGGGCCGGGCTGCCTGCCGGATTCAAGATGACGCCGGCTCGGTTGGTGGTTTTGGAGCAGGCGACCGTTGGACCAGCGCGGGGGGTGGCGGACTTGGCCGCCGCTGCTGGTTGCGGTCCTACGGTGGTGCGTGGTCTGCTGGATGCCGGCTTGCTTGAAGTGCTACGGCCGGCAGAGGCGTCCGAGTCGAGTGGTTTACCTGGGCCAAACTTATCCACACTAGATTTCAACCGTCCTGGGCCGGTGCTGTCTTGCGCGCAGGAGGAGGCGGCTGTGGCGTTGCGCGACAGGGTGGTTGCCAGCAAGTATGCGGTGACTTTGCTCGATGGAGTTACCGGTTCCGGCAAAACCGAAGTCTATTTTGAGGCGGTAGCGGCCTGCTTGGCTGCGGGGCGGCAGGTGGTGGTCTTGCTGCCAGAAATATCGCTAAGCCCCCAGTGGCTTGACCGTTTTACTCAGCGTTTTGCCGGTTGCCCTGGGTTGTGGCACTCGGAATTGACGCCTGCCCAACGCCGGCGGACTTGGCGGGCTGTGGCAAACGGAGCACTGCGAATCGTGGTTGGAGCCCGTTCGGCTTTGTTTCTGCCTTATTGCGACCTTGGCCTGATCGTCGTCGACGAGGAACATGAGCAGGCCTTCAAGCAGGAGGAGGGGGTCGTTTACCAGGCGCGCGACATGGCGGTGGTGCGGGCGTGGCTTGGTGGCATACCGATTGTACTGGCTTCGGCCACCCCTTCGCTTGAATCCATGGTCAATGTCGAAGGCGGCCGCTATGCCCTGCTGCGCCTTCCTGCCCGCCACGGTGGCGCTACCATGCCGGTGGTCAAGGTGATCGATCTGCGCCTGCACAAACCCGAGCCTCGGCGCTGGCTGGCCCCGCCGTTGCGTCTTGCGCTGGCCGAGACCTTGGACGCCGGCGAACAGGCGATGGTGTTTCTCAATCGTCGCGGTTATGCACCGCTTACCCTGTGCCGAAATTGTGGTTTTCGTTTGCAATGTCCCAACTGCTCGGCTTGGCTGGTTGATCATCGCAAGGCCGCGCGCTT
>JBAXKX010000196.1:0-5725 GCA_037135115.1 Rhodospirillaceae bacterium | reverse complement strand
CTGCCCGACTATGCCACTATGGAATGCCTTGCCGCCGCCGCCGCTGGTGCCTATGGCCTGCCCGACGCTGGCATGGTTGCGCCAGCTTCCGGTTCGCAAGCCCTGATCCAGTTATTGCCGCGGCTGCGCCCTCCCGGCCTCGTCGCAGTGGCGGGACCAACCTATGCCGAGCACGCCGCTTGCTGGCAGGCAGCAGGGCACCGGATGGTCTTTGATCACTCGCCGTTCCCAGATGTCGCCATATTCATCAACCCCAACAATCCCGATGGCCGCCGCACCGATCCCAGTAAACTAATTGATCTGGCCCGCGAACAAGGATCACGTGGCGGCTGGCTGGTGGTCGACGAAGCCTTCGCCGACGTTGCCCCCGAAATAAGCGTCGCGGCTAATGCCGACACGCCGGGGCTGATCGTGCTGCGTTCGTTCGGCAAGTTTTTTGGACTGGCCGGACTCCGCCTGGGTTTCGCCCTGGCCGAACCCGTACTGGCGGCACGCATCCGGGCGGCGCTTGGGCCATGGGCGGTCAGCGGTCCAGCCGCCGCCATCGCCACCGTGGCGCTTGCCGATAAAACCTGGATCGCCGCTACTCGCATCCGGCTGGAGCTGGCGGCGGCCCGGCTTGATCTTTTGCTTGAGACGCACGGGCTTAGCGTGCTTGGGGGTACATCGCTGTTCCGACTAGTTGAAACCGCTGAGGCTCAGGCGATTGAGCACCGCCTTGCCGCCGCCGGCATTCTCATTCGCGGCTTTACCGATTATCCCCGCTGGCTGCGCTTCGGTTTGCCGCCCGATGAAGCAGCATGGCAGCGACTCGAAATTGCTTTGTCTAATAATATGGCGCTGGTCAATAGAGCACCGGTATGAACGGCGCGCGGGCACTGATGTTCCAGGGCACCGGCTCTGATGTCGGCAAATCGCTCATGGTCGCCGGTTTGTGCCGTGCACTGACCCGGCGCGGCTTGCGCGTACGGCCGTTCAAGCCTCAGAACATGTCTAACAATGCCGCAGTGACGGCCGACGGCGGCGAAATTGGCCGCGCCCAGGCGCTCCAAGCCCTAGCCTGCGGCGTGCCCCCCGCCATCGCCATGAACCCAGTGCTGCTAAAGCCTCAATCCGAAACCGGCGCGCAACTGGTGGTGCTGGGCCGGGTACAAGGAACGATGGCGGCTCGAGCCTACCAGTCACTAAAGCCGACCCTGCTGCCAGTGGTGCTGGAAAGCTTTGAGCGGTTACGCAGCGAGGCCGATATCGTGCTGGTGGAGGGAGCGGGCAGCCCGGCCGAAATCAACCTTCGAGCCGGGGACATCGCCAACATGGGCTTTGCCCTGGCCGCCAAGGTGCCGGTAGTGCTGATCGGCGACATCGATCGCGGCGGCGTCATCGCCAGCTTGGTCGGAACCTACACGGTAATCGCCGCAGCCGAACAGGCCCAGATATGCGGCTTTATCATCAACAAGTTTCGCGGTGACGTTTCGCTTTTCGCAAATGGGTTGAGCACGATAACCGAGCGTACCGGCTGGCGCAGCTTCGGAGTCGTGCCATGGCTGCCCGATGCCGCCCGGCTGCCCGCCGAAGACGCCATGGCCCTGGCCCGGCCGCTAGCGATGGCCCCTGCACAGGACGAATCCGGCCGACTGCGGATCGCGGTGCCGCAACTCTCACGCATCGCAAATTTTGACGATTTTGACCCTTTGCTCCAGGAACCGGGGGTATTGCTGACAATGATAAGGCCGGGACAGCCGATTCCCGCCGCAACTAACCTTATAGTGCTGCCAGGAACCAAGGCGACACTGGCAGACCTCGCCTTTATGCGCGCCCAAGGCTGGGACATCGACATTCGCGCCCATTGCCGACAGGGCGGCCAAGTCTTGGGCATCTGCGGCGGCTACCAAATGCTGGGCAACCGCGTCGAAGACCCCGATGGAGTCGAAGGCCCGCCCGGCGGTGCCAACGGACTCGGTCTGCTCAATGTGAGTACCATACTGACGAGAGCCAAGGTGCTACGCGAAACTACCGGCATCGATATCGCCAGCGGCACTCCGGTTTATGGCTATGAAATGCACATGGGCCGAACCGAAGGTCGCGGTCGCGCCCGGCCGATGCTGCGTATGAGGGGACTAGAAGGAGGCGAGGGGGTAGAAGGAGGCACAGTGTCAGACTGCGGGCGGGTCCGCGGCTGCTATCTGCACGGCCTGTTCCGTTCGGACCCGTTCCGAACGAACCTCATCAACTGCCTGGGTGGGACGGCATCATCCCTCTCATTCGACGCAGGCATCGACGCCGCCCTTGATGCCTTGGCCGGGCATCTCGAACGCCACCTGGATGTAGACGCGCTGCTGGCGGCAGCGGCGCACCACAACTAATACCAGTGGCCTTTGATGCTAATCTAACAAATACTCCATCACACGCCGCCGGCGGATAAAAAAGGCCCTCCATGCGCAAATCAACAATCGCGGTGCTCCTGGTCGTCATGTTAGGAAATGTCGTCGCTTGGGCAATGGCCAACCGTCCGGTCAGCGAGCGCCCGTGGGCCGGAGTGATCTCCGGCGTCGGCCTCAGTCCTTATCAAGCAGAGCAGGACCCGACCAAGGGAGACCGCCCGCAGGCACGGGACATTGAGCGCGACATCAAGTTGCTACAGGGCAGTGTCAAGAGCGTCCGCACCTATAGCTCGATCAACAACGCCGATCTGGTTCCTGGCATCGCACACAAATATGGATTGACGGTGACGGCTGGCGCCTGGATCCAAGGCAAGCCGGAAATCGACGAGCCGGAAATCGCGAACCTCATTCGCTTAATTCGCGGCAACACCTATGTTCGCCGCGCCATCATCGGTAACGAGGCGATTCTTCGAACAGATGTTACCGTTCCGCAAGCAATTGAATACATCCAGCGGATCAAGCATCAGGTCAACATCCCGGTTTCCACAGCTGAGCCCTGGCACGTCTGGCTCGCCCACCCAGAACTGGTGAATGCAGTGGACTTCATCGCCGTGCATATCCTGCCCTACTGGGAAGGAATACCGATCGATGAGGCCATCGATTATTCGTTACTCAGGTACAATGAATTGCACGACAAGTACCCTAACAAGCATATTTTGATTTCGGAAATTGGCTGGCCCAGCGACGGCCCATGGCGGCGCGGTGCCGAAGCTTCTGTCGTAAATCAAGCTAAATTTATTCGAAATTTCCTTAACATTGCTGGAAAATACCACCTCGACTACTATATTATGGAGGCGTTTGATCAGCCATGGAAGCGAACGCTTGAGGGCAGCGCCGGCACCTCCTGGGGCATCTGGGATGCCTACCGCCACATCAAGTTCCCGATGGCTGGCGATATTCTTGAAATACCTGGATGGCCGGTTTTATGCGCGATTTCGTCGGGACTAGCCTTTATTCCAATGTTATTATTTGTCCTGTCGCGGAGTGATCTCCGCCGCCGCGGCCAAGTGTTCTATGCAGCTATGATCCAGTTGGTAGCCTCCATTCTGGTTTGGACCGCAACGGAGGCGATGACCTCGGGTCTAGCCACCAGTACGGAAATCGCCTGGGGCATACTCATCTTTGCCCAGTTACTGCTGCTGATGATTATGCTGATCGACGGGTTGGAGCTGACTGAGGTATTGTTCCTCCGTCGCCTCGAACGCAGCTTTGAACCGGTACAGAGCCCGGCCGATGCCAATTCGCCCAAGGTCTCGATTCATGTGCCGTGTTATAACGAGCCACCGCACATGGTAATGCGGACCCTCGACGCACTGGCCAGCCTTGAATATCCCAACTTTGAAGTACTGGTGATCGACAACAATACCAAGGACGAAGCGGTATGGAAGCCGCTGGAGGATTATTGCGCCCAACTCGGCCTCCGCTTTCGTTTTTTCCATTTGCCGAAATGGCCGGGCTTTAAGGCAGGTGCCCTGAATTTCGGCCTCGACCAGACCAGCGCTGAGGCTGAATTCATTGCAGTGATCGACAGCGACTATCAGGTAAACCCTGACTGGCTATCCGGAACCATTCCATACTTCCAAAGTCCCAAGGTCGGATTTGTCCAGTCGCCCCAGGACTATCGCGAATGGAGCGGCGAAGTCTTTAAGCGGATGATCAACTGGGAGTACGCAGGTTTCTTCCACATCGGCATGGTCCAGCGCAATGAACGCAACGCCATTATTCAGCACGGCACCATGACTATCATCCGCAAGACCGCGCTGGAGGAGGTCGGACGCTGGGGCGAGTGGTGCATTACCGAAGACGCCGATTTGGGCCTCCGCTTGTTCGAGCAAGGCTATGAGTCGGTTTACATGTCGCACAGCTTCGGCAAGGGCCTAGTCCCCGACAGCTTCTCCGGCTACAAGACCCAGCGCTTTCGTTGGGCCTATGGCGCGCTGCAAATCATAAAACGGCACTGGCGGGAGTTCATGCCCGGTTCCAAAAAACTAACCAGTGGACAAAAATATTGCTTTGTTACCGGCTGGCTGCCCTGGATCGCTGATGCGGCGCACTTGTTCTTCGGCGTCGCTAGCATAGTTTGGTCAGTAGGGCTATTGACCATGCCCAAATATTTCGAGTTCCCGCCCACCGTGTTCCTGGTGCCGACGCTGGCGGTGTTTTGCTTCAAGGTCGCGGCCAGCCTGTGGCTCTATCAAGCACGGGTGCGTTGCGGCCTGTGGGACAAGGTCGGGGCGGCAATCGCCGGCATGGCACTGACCCACACCGTCGGCCGAGCCGTCTGGCAGGGTATTTTTACCTCTGGCCGACCATTCGTGCGCACTCCCAAATGCGAAAACCAGCCGCTGCTGATCCAAGGTCTGATAATGGCATCGGAAGAGGTGATGCTGATGACGGGGCTTTGGATCGGAGCACTTGCCATCGTCTTGGTCTTTGGCCACGAGAACCGCGACGCTTTCTTGTGGTCGGGACTGTTGATGGTGCAGTCCCTGCCCTATTTTTCGGCCCTGATGACCTCAATGATCAACGTCTTCCCTAACTTCCGACCTTTGGCGTCATCTTGAATTGCTTCCTACCCGATAGCACGGACCAAGGCCTCCACCACCCGCTCGACATCATCATCTTCCATCTTGGGATAAAGCGGCAATGACAGGGTCCGGGTGTAATAGCGCTCGGCCCCCGGCAGGGGCGGCAAAGAATAGCGCTGACGATAATAGGGCTGCCATGGCACCGGAACATAGTGAACCTGACTGCCAATGCCAGCATCGCGCAGCCGGGCCATGATGATGTCGCGACTGACACCAAGTTCAGCAAACTCAATGAGTACGGCGTAGAGATGCCAAGCGGCGCTCACCCCCTGGGTCCGCGCGATGGGGCGGACCGAATGCGGCAACATGGCGTCATAAAGACCGGCAAGATGACGGCGGCGGGCGGCGAAGCGCTCCAGCTTGCCCAACTGGCTAAGCCCGAGCGCGCACTGTATATCGCAAACCCGGTAGTTGAACCCCAATTCCGCCATCTCGTAATACCAAGGATGGGCCGAGCCATCGGCAGCGCTCGCTTGGGCCGACAGGGTGAAAGCGGCAGCTTCGCGCACTATGCCGTGGCTACGTAGGCGGGCCATGCGCAAGGCAGCTTCGAGATCATTGGTGGTGACCGCCCCGCCCTCGCCCATGGCCACGGTCTTGACCGGGTGGAAGGAAAAGGCGGTAAAGTCACTCCAGCGACAGTCGCCTACCGCGCCAACCTCGCCCCCCCCCCCGCCCCCCCCCCCCCCCCCCCCC
>JBAXKX010000195.1:0-5729 GCA_037135115.1 Rhodospirillaceae bacterium | reverse complement strand
AAACTCCGATGCGGCTATGTCAATATCTGAGGTTCTGGGCAGCACTGTCATATCGGCATTGCGCACTCAAGAATCAGAAATTGCACGGAATGAGGCAAAGCGCGCAGAAATACTCGGTGAAAAGCACCCTCGGCTTCTTGAAGCAAGAGCCCAGTTAAAGACTATACGTAGTAAGATTGGTGGAGAGATTTCCAAGGTTCATCGAGGTCTTTCGTTAGAGGTTATCGCATCCAAGGCCAAGGAAATGTCGCTTCAGTCACAGTTGGATAAATTTACCAATCAGTCGGGTGGGCAAGGACAATCAGCGGCCGAACTAAGTCGCCTAATGGGTGAGGCTGAATCTAATAAACATATATATCAGACATTTCTCGATCGCTCTAAAGAGCTGCGTGAACAACAGGATTTAATGGTTCCTGATGCCCGGGTTCTTTCTCAGGCATCTGCCCCTTCTAGCCCAAGCTCGCCACACTACGTATTTATTTTGGCAGTTTCATTTATTGGGGGGCTTGGCATTGCCGCTCTCGTGGTCCTGGCCGTCGAAAGGATGGATAGCGGGTTTCGAGCGTCAGGCCAATTTGAGGATGACACTGGATTGAGCGCCTTGGGTATGGTTCCCTTGCTGACGGGAGCAGTCCTCGGTCAGCGCTCGCCAATACAATATCTTGATGAGCAAGCTACATCATCCTATGGCGAGGCACTGAGATCAATTTATACATCGACGATGCTTTCCAATCTCGATGCTCCGCCTAAAGTATTTATGATCACGTCGTCTGTGCCAAGTGAGGGAAAGTCGACTTTTTCCGCCTCACTCGCTATGCTTCTAACCAAGTCAAGTTCGGAGAAGAGAGTTATCGTAGTCGATTGTGACCTGAGGCATCCATCAGTTGGTAACTTGTTGGGCGGACATGGGGACGGACATACTCTTGACCAGTATCTTAGCGGAGAGGCTGAGCTAAAGGACGTGATTAGAATTAGTGCCGGTGGCGTCTATTACGTATGTGCTCGAAGAAATACCCCCAATGCGGCGGACATACTCAGCTCTAGGGCCATGAAGACTTTTGTGGAGATGCTTGTTGCTAATTTTGATATCGTTATTCTTGATACCCCACCTGTTATGGCGGTTGCTGACCCCCTCATTGTCGGTCGGCTTGCTGATTACATCATTTATCTTGTCCAGTGGCAGGGAACCCCTCGTGAACTTGTTCTTAATTCCCTAAAGATACTCCGAGGGATTCACAAGAACATCGGGGGCGTCCTTTCCCAGGTCAATGTTAAGCGACATTCTCAATATGGCTATGGTGATGTTGGGCACTATTACTCTAAATACAATAAGTATTATAATTCATAACGTCGCACTACTTTGTGGGGGCCAATGGTGATCGGACGGTATCATAAACTTTGGCGGTCGGGGAGTGAACCTGCAGTTCCTGCGGGCGTAGCTCTCTATGCTGTTGGTGATATTCATGGGCGAGCTGATTTACTCACTAAATTGCTTGATGCTGTGGTCACTGATTCAAAAAAATTTCAGCAAGATAGAATGCGCGTTATTGTCTTTTTAGGAGACTTTATTGATCGAGGGCCGGAAAGCCGACAAGTTCTTGACTGCTTGATCGCTGGTCCACCGGCCGGGTTCGAGGCCGTCCATTTAATTGGCAACCACGAGGATGCGCTGCTTGGGTTTCTTGACGCCAATTATGATGGACGTGGTTGGCTTCAGTTTGGAGGGCTAGAAACAATCCTTTCCTATCGATTGTCTGTACCGCGTTCCGCGAACATCTTAGAGGGGGGCGAGTGGGTTAGAGATATTTTACTAAAAGAAATCCCCACTGACCACCTCAATTTTCTTCGATCATGCTATACTTCTTTCAATTTAGGAAACTATTTTTTTGTCCATGCGGGTGTTCGCCCCGGAGTCGCGCTCTCCAGGCAAAAAGAAAAGGACCTGCTGACAATTCGTGAGCCATTTTTATCCTTTAAGGGAAACTTTGAGGATAAAATCATTGTTCATGGCCATACAATTTGTGAAGTTCCTGAGGTTTTAAGCAACCGAATCAATATAGATACTGGTGCCTACGCAAGCGGATACCTTACAAGCCTTGTCTTGAGAGGTGGTTGCCGGGGGCTGCTGACGGTGGTACAAGGGCGAGGACTGCCAATATGGACAGACATTAGTATTTCAAAGGGTTTTACAGATCATGGCCGGTGACCCAAGCTTGAAGGGGAGGTTTCTTGCCGGGATGGTGTCGTTTGTAATTGGGTTAGGGCTGCTTGGTTTGGCAATTCCTCGAACAATCGTCGCCTTCGTGGCGTTGCCAGCGCGTCCAATGATTGTGGCGCTAGGTGACGAGCGGATACTCGATAATAGCGATATTTCTGGTGCAGTTACAGCTTTAAGTAATGCTATGTCATGGAGTGACGCGGCCAGGCTTCGTACGGACATCGCATTGCTTCTTATTGGCAGCGCTAACCAGGCGGTTGCCGACATGCCCCTTCGGCACCAGAGGTTGAGGGAGGCTGAGGGGATGTTGCGCCAAGGGTTGGCCGGCAATCCAGCTAACGGCTTCGCCTGGGTTCGCTTGGCTCTCGTTTGCGAAGCACTGGATGGCCCAAGCCGCACGGTCGCCGCAGCCACAGTCATGGCTGTGCGGACTTCGCCGGGCGAGCGACGGTTAAGAGTGGCCGCGTTGGGGCTGGCCATGCGCAATCACGCTTATCTCTCGCAACTGGAATCGGCCACCATCGATCATTATCTCGCCAGTGCTTGGCGAGACGAGACCTATCGCCGCGCGTGGATGCGCGGGGTTCGGGCGCATAGCGCGGAAGCCATGATCTGGAATGCTATGGCCGATGATCCCGGAGGAACCGCTGAGTTCAAAGCAATGCTGGAAGAGGAACGTTGACGGCCGCACCCGGTGGTTTGTTACGGCTGCTCCATGATTGGGCGCAGCCGGTGCCGAGTAAGGCCGCATAAAGTACCGCCACCCCAGGTATTTGAAGACTAAAGTCGACAAATCCGTGGAGGAGGACAAGAACACTAGCGGCGGCGGCGACTGCCGAATAACAGCTATCGCGCTGACGTGTCGTTGCACCGATGAAAGTGCGCCTGATCACCAGAGCGACCGCGAGGAATAGAATTGTCGCCACGGGAATACCCAAGTCAGCGACCATCTCAAGAATCGTGCAGTGAGCCTTGTTCTGGTAAACCATCTGCCACGGTTCCTGAAAGACAGCAAATTGCCACTCAAAGCTGCCGAATCCCCAGCCTAGCCATGGCTCAGACGCAATCGCTTTTATAGCTATTTCAAGCAATCCAACCCGATCATTGATTTGATGCTCCATTCCAGTGGTTTTGTCGAAAATGTGGCGTCCAAAAAGAGCGGCCATTGAGATCATGACAATGAAAACTCCTGAATATACGCCAAAAAATCCTGATGGATATTTAAGTTTTCTGGCAACCATGAGGTGAAATAGAATAAATACCCCAATAAGTGTTGAAGCAATACCGCCACGCGAGCCGCTGATAAGTAGGGTCGTCAAGACCAGCGCAATGACAACCAAAACCAGTCCATGTCGGGTTCCGCATATTTTAAGCAGTGTTCGAAATGTAGCGCTGTTACCGTAGCGCTCCTGATTCTCGTGGTGAAAAGCAGAGATAAGTATAGACAAACCTACCAGAATGCACAGGCCAGCGTAGGTTGCATATGAATTGGAATTAACAAATGTTGACGATAGTAGACAGTCTGTCCTTCCAATTGGTAGCTTTCGTAGCCCCAGAACATCGCAAGATCCGCTTATTGTCTCAGAGAATAGGCCATAAAGTGCGTAAAAACTTGCACCACAAACGATCCAATAATAAAGTTTGCGCGCATTCTCTGTCTCTCGGCCACTTTGAAAAGCAATCCAGAAAACAGCACAGTAGGTCAGCAGTCGCAACAGCGCCGTCAGGGCCAATTCCGCGTCAATCGCGATACGTCCGGCTATGGGGTAGCCAAGCGCCTCAGCGGCCAGGGGATAAAGGGGATTCTGCATAGTTGATGGCAACCACGGTACCGTTTGTATTACGATCCACGCCATAACGACGGCCATTCCTGCAATAGACCAAGCAATACGGCGCGGTTCCACAAAGCTTATGCTAGGCTGCCGCCAAATTGAAACAGCATGGACCATAGCTAGTATTCCGGCGCACATGGCGAGGGGTGCCCATGCCCAGTCTCGGTTGCTACCAAGCGGCAACGGCGCCAGCACAACCAGCACTCGCAGCCAGCTCGCGGGATTTACCAAGAAGCAAGCCAAGTTCGACATCACGCAAGCCTCAAGGTGTCAAAGCAACGAAGTCGGCGGCCAGCGTGGGGACGATGGTGGTCCACGGAGGTCGTCCCCAATAAGCCCGGACCATACAGCAAACATAAAGCACGTCTTCATCGGTCAAGTAGGGGTTCATTGGAAGAAGTAAACAGCGTGAAAAAAATGCATCGGTAACAGGCAGATCTTGTCGAAATCCCAGATTGCGAAACTGGTGGACCGGCACGCCCGCCCATTGAAGTATTGTGCCGACGCCATTAGCATGCAAAAAATCCCTTAGCGCGTCTCGTTCAACCAAATCAATTTCATAATTTTGATAGACGTCGAAGTACCGGCCCGAGTCATCTGGGCCTGGTGGGAGACATAACTCATTCAATTCCCCAAACGCGGCATGGTACGTGCGCGCGATTTGGCGCCTACGCGCCAATGCTGCCGGAAGGTGGGGAAAGCCAACATTCAAGATGGCCGCCTGAAGATTGTCCAGCCGACAGTTTGTTCCCCAAACATCACACCCCGCATCAAGAACCTTATGCGCGTTGGCCCCATGGTTGCGCAAACTGCGAACATTCGCCGCCAAGCCTTCGTCGTCAGTCACTAAAGCGCCACCATCACCGAAGCAAGGCAGTAATTTACTGGGATAAAAACTAAAAGCACCAAAACGTCCAAACGTCCCCGCGTGTCGCCCCCCAAAACGAGCACCCAGTGCCTGAGCCGAGTCTTCAGCGATGATTAGATCGTACGCCGAAGCCACAGCAGATACTTCATCCATATTGCAACATCGGCCATTCAACTGAGTAAGTAGAATGGCCTTTGTGCGTGACGTAACCGCAGGACCGATCGCGCCAGGATCGATGGTTCGGTCGGCGCGCATTTCAACCGGAACAGGAACCGCTCCTGTGTGATAAACGGATTGAGCGGTGGCTAAAAATGTATGAGAGCAAATAATGACCTCATCTCCGTGACCAATGCCGAGAGCGCGAAGCCCAATGACCATGGCATTCGTACAATCTGCAAGGCCTACCGCATATCGGCAACCCAGGAAGCGCGCTAATGACGATTCAAATTCTGAAACAGCATCCTGAAGTATAAACCCACCACCTTCAACTGTATTAATAATTGATCGTGTATATTCCTCCTGATGCCGTCGAAAAACCATCTGAAAATTAAAAAAAGGGACGGAGTGTGACGTCGTCATTGACATTGTGTACGCCCATGTTCTTCAAAAGGTACTAGCCAAAGCTGTAGTGGTAAGACTTCGCAGGTGACTATATATCTAATGATCTAATCTGCCCCTCTTGATTTCCGGGAATACATCTTGCCTTACGCAACTTCCGCTTGAATATATTTGCGCCACCTATTTGCCGCAACACGATAGGCCATGCTGTAATTGTCAGTGAAATGGCAACCAATGTCAATGACCAGGCCGC
>JBAXKX010000194.1:0-5749 GCA_037135115.1 Rhodospirillaceae bacterium | reverse complement strand
GCGCCAACGGCAAGGAGAAAAATCACGGGGGCCAGAAGTCTCCCGCAGCCCGACCGCAGCCGCGATCTGGCCCACCGATTTTTCACCGTCGCACAGCTGGCACAGAATGCGCAAACGGCTCGGACTGGCCAAGGCCTTGAGCAGATCGGAAGCGGCGGTGGTGGCGCGATCGAGATCAGCAATGTTCATGCTTGCGATCCTACGAAGTTTCATAATATGCTGTCAAGCGGGTCGTGAGGAGCGCGCTGGCACCATGACCGAATGGAATCGATGAGGCTTCTGGAGATCGTGTGATGACAAAGAATATTGGCAATATGGACCGCATAGCGAGAGTAATCGTTGGCCTGGGCATACTGTCCCTGCTGTATATCCTCGAGGGCAATGCCCGCTTCTTCGGGTTGATCGGCTTGATGCCGCTGCTGACGGCAGTGGTGTCGTTCTGTCCCGCCTACACCCTGCTCGGCCTCAGTACCTGCGGCATCCGCTGCGGCTGCTCGGGCAAAGACCATTGCGGCTGATATCAACACGCCATTGTACACGAGCCCTGCTATGAAGCTTCCTTTCCGGCTAATCGGGCTGCTCGTGGGCCTGATCAGCCTTGCTGCGCTCGCGGACGATGGAATATTGCGTGCCGATGAAGCTTTGGTCGCAGCCCAGCGCGGTGAAATCGTGATCATCGATGTCCGGACACCGGCGGAATGGCGCGCGACCGGCATTCCCGAGGGGGCAAAGACTGCCGATTTCAGCACCCCGGCCCTGGTCATGGGCTTTGTCGCCACGGTGACGAATGTGGTGCATTCCGAGCTGACCTTGCCGGTTGCCCTGATCTGCCGCTCGGGAAACCGCTCGACCAAAGCCCGGGATGTTCTGGTGGCGAACGGCTTCACCGCCGTGTTCAACATCAAGGAAGGGATGTCAGGTAGCAGCTATGGCCCTGGCTGGCTGGCCCGCAGGCTGCCGGTAACCGACTGTTCGGACTGCCAATGACGAGACGCGGCGGGTAATAAAAATCAGTATCGACGCCGCCGACGCAATAAACTTCTGCCTGTCGTCGGCAGTCGATTACATGTTGGCGAGTAACAATGCTTAGGCGAGAGACTGTTTGTTGGATCGCAGCGTATACGGGTATCAGAACCAAGTCATGTTGCACGAAGCGTATTGGTAATCAGTATGATGCCGATCTCGTTTTCTTCCACACCTAGGAAACCTATTATGCGGGAGAGTTGTTTAAGGACGAAGTCGGAATGCGCTAAATTTTTTGTAGACATTTGTAGCTCATAGCATTAGACTCTTACGTGTCGGCATGAAAGTTCCCATTCATGCGGATTCTTATTGGGAGGAAGCTATGGATTGGAGAAATGCGACAATCGAAATTTTTCAAATTCTTATGGGAAGGCAAGGGCAAAGCCAGCATCCGATCAAACATTGCAGCCTGAAGTACCAGATCCAGCCGTCCCTCAATTCTCAGCATGGCCACAGACTTGGTCAAATCGAAGGTGGCGGTGCCTAGCGCGACCATGATCAGACCACCAATTACCTGCCCCAGCTGATCCAGCTCGGCATGGGGAATGATGGTGTCAAAGATTAAACCGCTGGCCATCGGCACGATAGTCGCTATCAATCCTCCTGCCACGCCCATCGCAACCAGCGCCGCCACATCCTTCCCAATTCCACGAGAACCGAACCGCATAAGGTCCAAGCCGTTCAGGCTCCGTGCCGGCAGGGGACGGTAAAGCACAACAGCCTCGGCCCCAAGGAACTGCGCCACCTCTTCTGTCACCGGCACGGCCGTGTTGGTCTTTGCATCGGCCATAATATAACCGCCACCGGCACCATCGGCCGGCAACAAGGCTACCGGCGCATGAGTGTCAGCCATGAACCCGATCAGCGGTCCGTTATCCTGTACCCACCAGCGTTCACGCAACAATACTCGGCGGATCCTAACTCGGTTTGCTCGCGCCAAAAGATCCAATCGTTCAAATGGCTTGAGCGCAGTTGGGCAAGAGACGACGGTCAGGGTTAAGCCTTGTGCTGCGGCAACCTGTCGGCACGCGCAAACCATAGCATCACTCGATGGGGCGGCGTCATCGGCTTGGGCCCGGCCAGGACGGACGATCTCCGACAACCGGCCGAGTGCGGCTTCAAACACAAGTTCATCGGCTCGCGCCCGATGGACCATGCCAGCCAGGGCAACAGCCTCCTCCCTAGCGATGATGTCGGAGAAAACCGCCATGGCGATAACGTGAAAGCGATCAAGCGCAGCCACTGCATCATGACGCGCAAGTACGTCAAGGGTGGAACCGCACCGGACTGTGGACTTACCTGAGGCTCGAACCCAACCGGTCGGCCCTAGCGGCAGTGGCGGTTCACCGGGGCGGCACATAGCATCGTCACGATCCAGCCACTGGACAACACCATCCATCATCTCGATCCAGGTAATCTGTCGGGCCGGGCCAGCAAGCCTGCCTTGATCGGGCAGGGCTACGGACTGACCGGGCTCGCCAATCCGCTCCGGCCATTGTGATGTCGGCATCATCGCTACTGACACAAGCTCGATCCAGCCATCAATCAATACGGCTGCGTCGAATTTTTCGATCAAGTCGGCTAGGGATACCGTGGCCACCTCGGTATCAAGCGAGCCGACTGCAATCACACCGGTGGTGAAGGCGCTCCCCTGGCTACCCTGTGCATCAAGGACGTTAACCGGAACCATGCCAAAGAACAGCCCACCATTATCAATACGCGCTATGTGGCGACGGGGGCCGATAGGACGGCTATCACATAGCTTTACCAAGAACAGATCGACGTGGCCGCAGGTAACCAACCAGCCTAAGCCAGGATCACCGATCGCCAGCGACTTGGCACCGTCAAGAATAACTTGGGATGATGTGGGCGGAATGTCGGTGTTCATGTAAAATCTTTATTCACTCCGCTTCTATGAGGCGGGCATAAGTTCCGCCAGCGGCAACCAGTGCTTCTTGGCGGCCCCGTTCAACTACCCTGCCTCGGTTGAGGACGATAATTTCGTCGGCGTCGCGGACCGTACTCAGCCGATGAGCAATGATTACACAGCTACAGCCTCTCCTTCGCAAATGATCGTCGATCAAATGCTCGGTCAAGGGGTCTAGCGCCGCCGTCGCTTCAACTAACACCAACAACACCGGGTCACCGATCAAGGCTCGGGCTATTTCCATCCGCTGGCGCTGACCACCGCTGAAATTACCGCCGCCCTCGCTGACCCAGCAATCATGCTGCCCTGATCGCAGTGAAATTTCAGCAAGGATGGCTGCGGCGACTACCTTGTCTAGCGCCGCCCGCTGTTTGACAAAGTTATCGCGTTTGATCTGGAGTTCCCGGTCATAAGCAGCCATGAGTTGCCGATGATCACCTTCCTTCTCGGCGGCGATGTCGCCACTGTGGCGCATGTCTTGCTCTCCTGCTATCTGTTCCAAACTGGCGACGGACTGCCCCTTGGTTACCTCGGATCCCACCGCCAGCACCGAAGCAACCGTACCAGCTGCTGGCGCCATGGCGTCGAATACTCGGCCACCACTCGAAAATAAAATGCCACTGCCATCAATCCTGGTCGGTAGGTTACCCCACACCGACCAAGCTGCTGCGGCACCAAGGAACAGCCACAGCATGACCATCGCCAACCAAGCCGTTGGCGAGGTGATCGAAACCAGCCGGTCGAGTTGTTCGGGCGATGACAAACGCTCCATCGCTACCTACCGAAACAGGTTACCGCCAGCAGTACATTTAGTGTTGACAAAGGGTAAAACGTACCCATATAAGGATTCATGTATCACGGTGATACAAGGTAAGGAATTTGTGAAATCATATGTCCACTCCCGCTTATTCCGGCCAAAGCTACGGAAAGAATCCGATTGAACGCATTTTGCAAAAAGTTTAGTATATCATTACTGCGGCACGCAAAAGACCAGATGAAGGCACGTGACCTTGTTATAGGCGATGTGCTGCATGTGCTGAAATATGGTTTCGTTTATGAGCCAGCTCAAATGTCAACGCAGGCTGGATATTACAAGTATTTAATGGAATCAACCACACCAAACTCGAACAGACGCAAGGTTCGTGTGGTTGTAATACCAGCCGAGTCACCCGCTTCTAAAGTAGTTTCGGCAATGTGGGTGGATGAACCATTTGTTAATGGCTAATTCGCGCATGGAGAGAGAAATGGGATACAGATACACAGAATGCGGCTTGGATAATGTGATCCTCGAAGGAATGCTTATCGAGGCTGATGATTCCGGGGAAGAAACATACACCATTCCCAATGTAAACGAACTCCATCGAATGATAGCCCATGCGGTTATTACGCAGAAACATGGGATGTCAGGAAGGGAGCTTCGCTTCATCCGTACTGAAATGGGGATAACTCAAGAAGAACTGGCCGCGCTTCTTCATGCGACTCGGGTGTCAGTGAGTCGTTGGGAGCGAGAAGAAAACCCAATGGACAGTCAAACTGAGTTCATGGTGCGAATCCTGGCAGCGGAAAATCTGAAAATAGACATAGGTCTGTCAACAAGGGAGCTGGCGAGCCGTTGCGTAGGGAGTACGCAGGTGCAAGATATTCGCATTGATGGCAGCGATCCTAACGAATATCGCAAAATAGCGGCGTGATAGTGTGAGGGGGGGGCTTATACCGTCCCCCCGCCCGTCACGTCACGCTCTATATCAGATGCGCACGCCAACCAAAGAGGCGCCCCACGTTGTCCGCCAGCGCTTTTTCACGCCGGTCAGACCGACCAGGGCCAGCATGGCTAGGCCAGCGAAGATGATGAAGCCAATCTGGTAGTTGCCCGTCAACTGTTTCGAAAAGCCCAAGCTGGAGGCGAGGTAAAAGCCGCCAACGCCCCCGGTCATCCCCACCAGACCGGTCATCACGCCAATTTCCTTGCGGAAACGCTGAGGCACTAACTGGAAGATTGCCCCGTTTCCAGTTCCCAAAGCCAACATAGCCACCACGAAGGCGATTAGAGCCATCCATGACTGGGAAAGCCCGGTGCTAACAACTCAAGCTCCTCCTCCTCGGCCCAGTGCTCGGCCAAGGTTATATATTAGAACCGAGGTGCTAAGTTATGAAAACTAAGTGACAAATCTAATGAGTTGATGGACAGTCAGAGTTAGCACACCAAACATCAAGTGGCACATTACCTTTGCATTCCCTCGAACATTTACTGTATTACCGCCAAACTCCTCTTTCAGGCAGCCATTAAACCGTTCAGCGGTTGTGCGCTCATTATACCGCACATCTTCAGAAAGTTGGTGTCCGACGTTTTTGAGTGCCTTATTCTCAAGTACCAACTCTTCTTTCCGTTCCTTCGTACGTGGATTGATATCTATAATCGGGACGTGACCGAGCGACCGGCTGTGGTCCTTGATCTCGGTACAATCGTAAGCAGCGTCCATGAGGTCGTAGAGGCTGGTAACACGGGCAGCTGTCATAGTTGCAAGAGGTATTGCCACTTGGCTGTCATGTAAGGAAGCCGAAGTCAGAAAACAACTGATTGGAATACAGCCATCTGCCACGTCAGCATGAAGCTTATAGCCATTCCATGATACTTTGTATCCCTTGGCGTTTTTCTTTGTCCCGACATCGCATGTCGTGGGCAGGTCATCTAACATTTCATGAATGGTCATCCCTAACTGACGTTCGATTCTGCGCGTCTCCTTTGGTCGCTCCTCACCTTTGTGGGGACGACCTCGTTTACGCTTGCCCGAAGATGGC
>JBAXKX010000193.1:0-5754 GCA_037135115.1 Rhodospirillaceae bacterium | reverse complement strand
AAGCGGGTTAAAGGTAACAACGGTTGCGCCTGTTTTAAGTATCGCAAAATATGCAAAAATAAAATATGGGGTGTTTGGCAGGAATAAGCCGACGTGATCACCCTTGCCTATGCCCAACCTTTGTAGCCCCTCGGCCAAATAATCAACCTGACGCCCAGCTTCGCGATAAGTATAACGCTTGTCCATGAAGTCGATGAAAGGTCGACCGGAAAAGCGCGTTACCGCCTCTTCAAATAAGTTTATTAACGGCAGGGCTGGCAGTACCGAGTTCCAATCGACTCCGGCCGGATAATGGTTGAGCCAGGGATAGGTGATTTCCGGGTCACTGTCGCAGGCCATGGGCTCACTCCGTTATCCAATTTGTGCCAATGGCCTTTTATGGGTCAACCTCAATTGGCTCGGCGGTCCCGTTTATTCACAGCCCAGCTGCGGATGGCGTTCGCTCGTCGCATAGCTGCGTCTTGAAGTTATTTTGAGTTCTTTCGCTAAAATGTGGCTCCCGTCACTGACCGCTTGTCCAGGTCGACATAAAGTATATCTCAGATGCACACAGTTCGCTGATACCCTTTTTAGGAGGTCTCTTATGGATGATATTCGGTTTATGTCGCGATATCTAACTACCCTAATGATCGCGTACGAGATGGCCGCCGTTATGTGGAACGATAAGCTCTATTACTGGCTAGGAATAACTCTACCCGACCCTGCATATTGGGTCGTGGCGCAGTTTACTGGAGCTGGTTGAGGATGGAGCTGGTTGAGGATGGGGCTGGTTGAGAATGGGGCTGGTTGAGGATGGAGCTGGTTGAGGATGGAGCTGGTTGAGGATGGGAACAGGAGACCATCCTCAAACTTTCCCCCAAGCTCAGCGACCAGCCAAGCCGTGCTAAACGGTAATCACATTGTTACACTTTGGGCGATCAGCGTCCCGCCCCACAGCTTGGGGAAGGCGTGCCGCCCGCCTTGACTATGAGCGCATCAAGATTGTCACCAAGGGTTGGACGTATCGTGTGGTAGTAAAGGCCGAGAGCGGGGCGATCAGTCTTTTGTGCTATCGCCATCGCAGCCAAGCGGTCGGTTGGATTGTGGTCCGCCGGCAGGTCGCATACCGCCATGCCCAGGTTGCTGTAAGTCCGGTTGGTCCGGTCAAATGTAACGCAGGGACTGAGGATGTTGAGAAAGGAAAAACCGCGATGGGCGGCAGCCATGGCGATCATCTTGCGCAGGTGCTCCGGATGTCCGGCATAGGCCTGCCCCACCCAACTGGCACCATGGGACAGTACCATCAAGAGAGGATTTAGGGGTTGGTCCATGTTCTCGTACGGGCTGGTCGGGGTCTTAAAGCCCAGGGCAGAAGTTGGCGAGACTTGGCCCTTTGTCAGGCCATAGATGCCATTGTCAAACAGCAAGTAAGTTATATCGATATTGCGACGCGCTGCGTGGGGCACATGGCAGCCACCGATGGCAAAACCATCTCCATCGCCGCCAACCGCTATCACCGTCAGCCGTTCGTTGGCTATTTTAACTCCAGTAGCAACCGGCAGCACCCGCCCATGCAGGGAATGGATACCATATGTTGAGAGGAAAAAAGGGAACCTTGAGGCGCAGCCGATACCGGATACAACCACGGCATCCTTGAGTTGTATGCCCATGTCTTTGAGCACGGTAGCCACGCCATCGACGATGGCGAAATAGCCGCACCCCGGGCACCAAGTGGGCAGAGCCTTGGAGCGGTACTCCAGACGGCCGCTGCTGCGGACCTCTTCCAGCTTATCGTCGAGATGGACAGGTTTGGCGATGTGGGTCATTAGGCTGCCCTATGAAGGAGTGGCAGGGAAAACGGGAAAAGTGGCGGTTCAGGCCTTAAGGTTAGCCAATACATTTTCCACCTCTTAATTGGTGGCAGGGGTGGCACCTACCGATGTCCGGCCGGCAAGGCGGCGGATCTCAGCTAGGATCTCCTCGACTCGCATCGGTCCGCCCGGTACCCGCGCCAGAGATACCACCGGCCGGGCCAGTTCGGCCTGAACCAGCCTGGCGAATTGTCCCTCATAGTTAAGCTCCGGTACCAGAACGTGGCGGCAATCATCCATGAACCCGGATACCGCCGCTGCCGGGAACGGTGAGAGCATTACCACCTTCATCGCAGCGCAGCGGATGCCTTCGGCCTGCGCCTTGATCATTGCCTCCAGGGTTTCACCAAAGGTCGACCCCCAGGCCAGCAAGCCGACATCCACCCGCCCGTCGTCGCCGAAGCGCTTGCTCACGGTAAAGTCGGGATGAGTTAAAGCGGCATCAAGCTTGTCATGGCGCTTGCGACTCATCTCGGTGTGCATTTCCGGCTGATCATTAGGCCTGCTCAGCTCGTTGTGCTCAAGCCCGGTAATGACGTGCATACCCTCCGCGTCACCCGGAATCGCCCTTGGGCTGACGTCGTCCTTGCTTTGGGCAAACCTTTTATATACCTCGTCGTGATCAGTTTTTCGCCAACGCTTGGTGCAGTCGCGATCAAATGGCGCTTCGCGAGCCAGAATCACGGTCTCGTAACGGTTGGATAGGTAAAGGTCAAGTAGGACTATAACCGGCGTCTGATAGCGCTCGGCCATCTCGAACGCTTTACCGGCACAGCGGTAGCAGCCCTCGACATTGGTCGGGGCTATGACTATTCGCTTCGAGTCGCCATGGCTGCCGTAAAGTGCGGCGTTGAGATCGGACTGTTCAGTCTTGGTCGGCATCCCGGTAGACGGGCCGCCACGTTGGGACACCACCACCACACATGGCACCTCGGCAATGGTACTCAACCCCAGTACCTCCATCATCAGGGCCAATCCCGGGCCGCTGGTGGAGGTTGCCGAGCGTGAACCAGTGTAGCCGGCCCCAACGCAGGCGGCGATAGCGGATATCTCATCCTCAGTCTGGACGAGTCGCTTGCCGCGTTTGGGCATTTCTATCGCTAACCGCTCCATGATCGTGGTCGCGGGTGTTATCGGGTAGCCGAAGAAAGTGTCGATGCCCGCATCGATCAGGCCGCGGGCGACCGCTGCGTTGCCATTGAGGATTACCACGGTGCCGGCACCGCTGGCCTTTCCGCCAGACGAACCGAACGTGGCGTCATCAAGCTTGAAGGTGTCGGAGCCTGCGGCGTAGCCAGCGTCGAACGCGGCCAAATTTGCCGCGATAACTGCCTTAGCTTTCTTGCCGAAGGTAGTTTCTATGGTGCGGCGAAATGCGGCTTGGGGTAGGCGATAGAGACCCGCAATAACCGCCAGCGCCGCGATATTGCGGGAGCGGTTGGCGCCGGTAGCTATTTCCGATATCTCGCGGAAGGGAAAGCCGTAGGGGATCTGCCCGGGGCGGACATGGGCAGAGATGTGGGCGCCTTCTTCATTCACAACCACGGGTTTGCTGTCGAAGATAACCGCACCATAGTCGCGGACTTCCCCGACGTGAGGGATGGCGTGGCTGTCGTCAAGCGATAAAAAAACGTCAGAGCATTCCTTAAGCGAGTAAACCTGCTCCGTCGTTACCCGCAAGCGTGAAATACATTTTCCAAAGCCGCGTATTTCAGGTGGGTAGACGTCGAAACTAATCACGCGGTAGCCGGCCTCGGCTACGGCGTTGCGCAAAATATTCCCGGCCGCGATGGTGCCGTCACCGGCGGAGCCGCAGATGGCAATCTGAATATCGGTGGCGGACATAGAGCCTCCGTAGTGAAGGGTTCTGGGATGAAGGGTGCTGGCAAAAACGGACGTAACAGTCCTCATTCCCAGAATGGCGAGTGGATGCGTCCTTCTGCATCCAAAATCAACTGCTCGTCCTCGGCGCTGGCCTCGAACTGTTCGCTGTCACCGGTCATGTTACGTGCAGCGAGCGTGCCCATGTTGCTGACATTGCGGCTGCCGTAATAGAATCGGTAGCAACGATCGGCATCGGTCCAGACTTGACAGACGTTGCCAGCGGCGAAGATGTGCTCATCGGTGGTACGCAGGTTGGTTTTGACCAAAAGACCGCGCTCAATGTCGGGTCCGGCACCGGCCATGAAATCCACCGACGAGACTAAGCCGAAGAAGGGCATAACCACGTCGCCATGCTGGCTGCTGCCGTCACCGAAGACGACTCGCCGCGCCGGCAGGCCAGAAGCACCCAGCTCGATTCCAGCGATACCACCCCGTTTCTCGCCGTCGATGACCTCAATACCCAAATCGGCAAGAGCAGCCAGCAGCAGCGGGCGCTGTTCTTCGCTCACCTGATGAGGCCAGAAAGTATGTTCGCCGCTAACCAGTGTTACTTGATGCCCGGTGTCAACCAATGTCCGGGCGAGGTTCAAACCGATCATGTCGCCGCCCAGCATGACCACCCGGCCACCATCCGGCAGGGCCTGGCGCGTAGCCAGCGCCTCCTTGAACGAGCCAAAGGAGTGGAGCAATGGGAAAAATTCAACCAAGCCTTCGGGCAAATAGCTACGTCCGCCGGTGGCCACTACCAGCATGTCATAGCGCACCGTTTCCTTGTGCGCCAAGTGTATCAGCCGGTTGGGCGCGTCTACCCGAGCGACTCGGGTGTCGCGGCGCAAGGTAATACGTCGATCCCGGTAATGGGCCGGCGGGTAGGCCTGGAACGTCCGCCAGTCATCGACATCGCGGAATACCTGCGGCAAAAGATGCCGGTGATAGAATGGCAGGCGCGAAAGGGTAATGATGGTGATGCGGCTGTCGGGATCACGATCTCGCAACTCCTCGGCGGCGGAGCTGCCAGCAATACCGGTGCCAATTATTACATGATGCCGGGGCGCAGTCTGGGACAAGGTCATGGCTCAGTCATCCACTGTGACGAGGCGATTGCGGGTAATGGAAATGCACTTCACAGGACAGACAACATAGCATGCGCCACAGCGGATACACTCGTTGTTGTCGATCCAGATCGCCGCAACCTCGTTCCACTGGCGTGTTTCTTTAAGCGCACCAAATGTGCCGTCCTCGCAGATATCGACATCTTTGATCATCTTGATGCAACTGCGTGGAGCGACTTCGATGCAGGCGCGGCAATAGATACAACGATCGACGTCGATTTCATATCTCAGGTTGCAAAGATAGCAACGCTTGCTTTCCTCGTGACCACTCTCCTGTTGCAGGCCGCATTCGACCTCGTGTCCCAAATTATTCATTCGCTCGGGCAGAGGAATTGTGGGCACTGGCTGGCGCCCAGTGAAATCCCAGGCCCGTTCGCGCAATGGCCCGGCCACAGGTTCAATCTGGACTCGCTGACGTCGGCGTTGGTGGCCTATGAGCCAAGTATCGATCTTGGCGGCGATTTCCCGGCCATGGCCTATGGATGCGATAGCCGTGGAGGCACCACTCACAAAGTCGCCTGCCGCGAACAAACCGGGTACGGAGGTCATGCCGTTTTCGGCCAGTCTGGCATTACCGTAGCGATCGGTTTCCAGCTTTACATCAAGGAAATCGTGTACCGTGTTCTGGCCGATGGCCACGATCAGCGTGTCACAGGGTTCGACAAACTCTGAGCCATCGATAGCGATGGCCTGTCGCCGACCACCGGCACGAAAGCCCCCCAACCGGTTTTGCACAAACTCGATCCCGGTGAGCCGACCGTTGCTGTCGGTGACCAAGGTTACGGGTGTGCGCAGTCCCTTGATCTTGACGCCTTCTTTTTTGGCCTCGAAGATTTCCTCGTGAGTGACCGGGATGTATTCCTCGGTGGTACGAATATGGATCGTCACATCCTCGGCACCAAGGCGAC
>JBAXKX010000192.1:0-5771 GCA_037135115.1 Rhodospirillaceae bacterium | reverse complement strand
TGGGAGCTGCGGTCGCGGAGGCGCTGAAATGCGCCGATGCGTGGATTGAAACATGAATGTTTTATCAGAGAAGGTTTGGATACCGTAATGAAACTCTATTTTAGCTTGGCCTCGCCCTATGCCCAAAAGGTCCGGATGGCTGCCGCCTTGGTGGGTTTAAGCGAACGTATCGAATTGGTAATGACAGACGCATGGACCGCGACGACTGGCTTGCCCCAGGACAACCCGTTGTGCAAGGTTCCGACTCTGGTCTGCGATGACGGCTCGCCGCTGTTCGATAGTCCAGTTATTTGCGAGTATCTTGACTGTCTGGGCGGTGGTTCCCTGTTTCCTCCAGCCGGACCGGCGCGCTGGTCGGCGCTGCGGCTTCAAGCGCTTGGAGATGGTCTGTGCGATGCTGCAGTGCTGCGGCGGGTCGAGGGCCTGCGGCCGGAACAGCAGCGCTCGCCGGTCTGGATCGAGCGGCAGCGGATGGCGATGTTGCGCTCCTGTGATGTGCTGGAAACCTGGGTTGATGATTTGTCCGGTGCCGTAACGATCGCCACGCTAGCTATTTTGGCGGCGCTCAGCTACCTTGATCTGCGCTTTGCCGAGGATGACTGGCGCGCTGGTCGGCCGAAGCTTGCGGCCTGGTTCGAGTTGGCAAGCGCGCTTCCCAGTTACCAGGCAACTCGGGTGCCGAAGTCGTGACCGTCCGGGCGGTTTCTGGAAGTTCCCCTACCGCTAACGATATTATCGCCCATTTCAGCATGAAGAAGCATCCTGAGGGGGGCCACTATGTCGAAACTTATCGAGATGTGAACGAAGGGTGCGGAAGGGGTGTTTGCACAGCGATCTATTTCCTGCTGCGTGCTGGCGAGCGATCCCACTGGCACCGTATTGATGCAGTTGAAATATGGCACTGGTACGCCGGGGCACCGTTGTTGCTGGCGCTGTCGGTGGATGGCTGTGGACTGCGCGGCGTTACCCTTGGTAACGACATTTTTGCTGGTCAACAACCACAGGTTGTTGTTCCTGTGGGGGCGTGGCAGGCGGCTGAGTCGCTAGGGGCTTGGACACTTACAGGTTGTACTGTTGCCCCTGCGTTTGATTTTGCCGGCTTTGAGATGGCCCCACCGGACTGGGTGCCGGGTTCGTAAGGGCCTGGTTTGTGAGGGCCGGGTTTGTGAGGATTAGGAGAAAAGTGGTGAAAACCATTATGTTGTTGTTCGGTTCAAATGTTTTGATGACGATAGCCTGGTATGCCCACCTCAAGTTCCCGGATCGAGCGTTGATCTTGGTTATATTTGTGAGTTGGGGAATCGCCTTCTTTGAGTATTGCTTGGCTGTGCCGGCCAACCGAATCGGGTATTTTGAGGATGGCTTCACGGGCGGGCAGCTCAAAATCATTCAGGAAGTTGTGACTCTGCTGGTGTTTGCCGTGTTTGCCGTTGTGGTACTGGGCGAGCGGTTGCGCTGGAGCATGCTGGCATCGTTCGTCTGTATGCTTGGTGCCGTGTATTTTATTTTTCAGGATTAGGCTGTGGTGGCGTATTGACCATTGGCGTATTGAGGACTGGCGGAATTTGACCGATGGCGATCATCGCGCCAACAGCGCCGCTGTGGGGGTCCATGAGGTAGAGTCGGTCGCCGAATCCGGGGTGGCGAATCAACAATAGGACGCGGTTGCCGATATCATGTATCGCTTCCACCCTGGCGTCGTTGGGCAGGCCGAGGGCGGTGATGGAAGGTGATGCCGCCGGGCTGGTCGGCGATGGTTCATGAGGCGACTTGGCGAAATATCCGACGCCGCTTATCCTTTGATAGGTGACAAGGATGATAAAGCCGAAGCCGATTATAATCAGCACGCCCATCGCGACCAGGGAGTATTTGAGCAGTTTCACGCGGGAAATCCATTCTCGTGATGAGGAGTAATTTAATGATAACCGGTGAAACCGGCGATATCATAACTGGTGAAACCGGTGGTGGCGGAACTTTGCGGACTTGGACGGTGCCGGCCAATGCCGCCGGAGAGCGTGTTGATAAGGCTTTGGCTGTGGCTCTTGTCGACCTGTCGCGTTCCCGCCTGCGGGCACTGCTGGATCAGGGGCATGTCAGGCGATCCGACGTGACTATAACCGATCCTGCGACTTTGGTCAAAGCTGGTCAAACCTTTATTGTTTTTCTGCCTGACCCTGCGCCTGCCGAGCCGGAGCCTCAGGCAATTGCGCTCACGATCGTCTATGAGGACGAGGAGGTGCTGGTGGTTGATAAGGCGGCGGGGATGGTAGTCCATCCGGCTCCGGGCAGCCCGGACAAGACGCTGGTCAATGCCTTGCTGGCTCATTGCGGCGACCTGCTTTCAGGCATCGGTGGCGTGCGCCGCCCCGGCATAGTCCACCGCCTGGACAAGGACACCAGTGGCTTGATGGTGGTCGCCAAGTCTGACCGCGCCCACGCAGGACTAGCCTCCCAGTTCGAGGATCGGACGATTAGGCGCACTTACACCGCTGTGGTCTGGGGACTGCCCACGCCGCCCGAGGGTGTGATTAAAGGCAATATCGGCCGCTCAAGCGCAGACCGTAAGAAGATGGCGGTGGTGACGCACGGCGGAAAAACGGCAGCCACAAGCTACCGGGTAATACGTGACTTCGGCGCCGCAGCGTCACAAATCGAATGTCGGCTGGAAACTGGCCGGACCCATCAGATTCGCGTGCATCTCGCCTCAGTGCGGCACCCCCTGATCGGAGACCCGGTCTATGGCCGGAACCGCACCTCCGGCCGCCCTCGCCGACTGCCGGAGTCATTGCACGCATGGCTGCTAAGCTTTCCACGCCAAGCCCTGCACGCCCACCGGCTCGTGTTCACACACCCAACATCCGGGGCACCGATGAGCTTCGACTCGGTACTTCCCGACGATATCGCCAACCTGATCTCCCGCCTTGACGTAATTTAATGGTATCTCCGACGGCCATTCTGCGGTATTGTTTAGGGATCGTCGTACTGTCCCTAACACAGGGCAAGTTAGCACTAACAGGGACCAACCGGCTCCATCTACGAATATATAGGCCACTATCACTGGCATTTAAACGGCAAATCAACTGAGGGTGATTAAAATGGTGGCAATGTCCAGCGTTCCAGTCATCAGCCCAGTCATCAGTGTTGAGAGTAATCTCGCGCGTTACCTCCAGGATATCCGGAAGTTTCCAATGCTGGAACCTGGCGAGGAGTATATGTTGGCCAAGGCTTGGCGCGAACATGCCGACGGCGTCGCCGCCCACCGTCTTGTTACCAGCCATCTGCGCTTGGTTGCCAAGATTGCCATGGGCTATCGCGGTTATGGTCTGCCGCTGGCCGAACTGATCTCCGAGGGCAATGTCGGTATGATGCAGGCGGTCAAGCGCTTTGACCCGGAGCGCGGGTTCCGGCTCGCCACCTATGCTATGTGGTGGGTGCGCGCCGCCATCCAGGAGTACATTCTTCATTCATGGTCTCTGGTCAAGATCGGGACGACCGCTGCGCAAAAAAAGCTTTTTTTCAAGTTGCGAAAGCTTAAAGGGCAGCTGCAAGCCATTGATGATGGCGACTTGCCGCCCGAGCATGTTCGCTCAATTGCCGAGAAGCTCGGTGTGCCCGAGGTCGATGTCGTCAACATGAACCGTCGGCTGGCCAGCCCCGACCACTCGCTGAACGCTCCTATGCGCGTGGATGGTGAAGGCGAGTGGCAGGACTGGCTGGTGGATGAGACCGACAACCAAGAAGTCTTGCTTAGTGAACATGAGGAGGAGAGCCGGCGTCATAAACTTTTGTGCCAGTCCATGGCCATTCTTAATGAGCGCGAGCGCGATATTCTGATTGAGCGTCGGCTACGCGATAACCCGGCGACATTGGAAGACCTTTCCCACTTTTACGGTATCAGCCGTGAGCGGGTGCGCCAGATCGAGACGCGGGCGTTTGAAAAGCTGCAAAAATCAGTCAATATCGCCGCCACAGAAAATCGGCTTGTCGCCTGATGCGGCATGGTAAATTCTTTCAATTTTCGGTGCGACGGGTGATGATGCCGGCCTAAACCCTGCGTACCATTTAACCCCCACGATCCAGTAAATCCTAAACACATGAGGTTCAGCAGTGCTTGAAGACTACCGCCTGCATGTCGCTGAGCGTGCCGCGCTCGGAATTCCACCCCTTCCCTTGACCGCAACCCAGACCGAGGCGTTGGTCGGGCTGCTAAAAGCGCCTCCTGCCGGTGAAGAGCAGTTTCTGGTTGACCTGATAACCTACTGTGTTCCTGCGGGCGTTGATGATGCCGCCCGAGTTAAAGCTGGTTTTCTGGCTGCGGTGTCGAAGGGTCTGGAGTCCTCGCCGCTGATATCTAAAGTCACAGCGACCTCGCTTCTTGGAACCATGCTCGGTGGTTTCAACATCAAGCCGCTGATCGATTTGTTGGACTGCCCGGAATGCGGGAAACCCGCCGCTGCGGGTCTCAAGACCACGCTATTGGTGTTCGATTACTTCCATGACGTTAAGGAACTGGCTGATAAAGGCAACGCCAATGCCAAGGGTGTGCTTCAGTCTTGGGCCGATGCCGAGTGGTTTACCTCGCGCCCCGAGGTGCCGGACAGCCTGACCGTGACCGTATTTAAGGTTTCAGGTGAGACCAACACCGACGATCTGTCGCCTGCGCCCGATGCCTGGAGCCGGCCCGACATCCCGCTGCACGCCCTTGCCATGCTAAAAAATGCCCGCCCCGGCATCAATCCGGACGAACCTGGTAATCGGGGACCGGTCAAGCAGCTGAATGCGCTGAAGATCAAGGGGAATTTGATAGCCTATGTCGGCGATGTGGTCGGCACCGGCTCGTCACGCAAGTCAGCGACCAACTCGGTGTTGTGGTTCACTGGCGAAGATATTCCGTTTGTCCCCAACAAACGCTTTGGCGGCGTGTGTCTGGGCACTAAGATCGCCCCGATTTTCTACAATACTATGGAGGATGCGGGCGCCCTGCCGATTGAACTCGACGTGTCAATGATGGACATGGGCGATGTGGTCGAGTTGCGTCCCTATGAGGGCAAGGCGCTCAAGGACGGGCGGATAATCGCTGAATTCGCCCTCAAGTCAGAGGTGATCTTTGATGAGGTTCGGGCCGGCGGCCGTATACCTTTGATTATCGGTCGCGGACTGACCGCGCGAGCCCGTGAGGCGTTGGGCCTGCCGGCTTCGACCCTGTTCCGTTTGCCGGCCATCCCGGCCAACAGTGCCAAAGGCTTCACACACGCCCAGAAAATGGTTGGCCGCGCTTGCGGACTGCCTAAAGGCCAAGGTGTTCGACCCGGTACCTATTGTGAACCGAGTATGACTACGGTCGGATCGCAGGACACGACCGGCCCGATGACCCGCGATGAGTTAAAAGACTTAGCCTGTCTCGGTTTTTCAGCTGATTTGGTGATGCAGTCGTTCTGCCACACCGCCGCCTATCCCAAGCCGGTGGATGTGCTGACCCACAAGGAGCTGCCGGCCTTCATATCCACCCGTGGCGGTGTGTCGCTGCGGCCGGGCGATGGCGTTATTCATTCCTGGCTCAACCGGTTGCTGATGCCCGACACCGTCGGCACCGGCGGCGACTCGCATACACGGTTTCCGATCGGCATTTCGTTTCCGGCCGGCTCCGGTTTGGTTGCCTTCGCCGCCGCTACCGGCGTAATGCCGCTCGACATGCCGGAAAGCGTGCTGGTGCGGTTTAAGGGCACATTGCGGCCGGGGCTTACTCTGCGCGATTTGGTCAACGCCATTCC
>JBAXKX010000191.1:0-5829 GCA_037135115.1 Rhodospirillaceae bacterium | reverse complement strand
AATGCCAACCAGGGAGGGGGCTCGCCAACTACAGCACCACCCATGCAACACGCTATCATGAAACAGAATAATCTGTCGGTGTCGAAAAGCTAGAATAACACTTGATCCCCCCGGGACGCAGGATGATCGATGGGAAATAACATAAATATTTTGCGACTTTCCTTATCTCAGGATGAAGTGATAAAGGTTGATTGTATAATTCCATGTTACAACAATGCTGGCACAGTGGTAGCTGCAATCCAGTCGGTATTAACTCAAGACATCGATGGACTCTGGATCATCGTTGTTAATGACGGATCGACAGATGATAGCGCAGCCAGAGTCGCTGCGTTTAATCACCCCAGAATTACCCTGATATCCCAAACCAACCAAGGTCCTTCAGCAGCCAGAAACACTGGAATAAGGTCCAGCCGTGCTCGATACTGTGCTTTCCTCGACGCCGACGATCTTTGGCTTCCAGGAAAGCTTGCGCACCAAATTAATGTGCTGGATTCTATCGACGATGAAAGAGTTATTGGGCACTGTGTGAGCTTCCGCCAAGTCTGGCCAACTGGAATAGCAACGGATCGCATCTTGCCGTCGTCCCTCGCTATGCAGGATTCACTCTTCGATGCATGTATGACAACCATCGGATCTACAGGGCTTGTTCGGCGTTCGGCGTTTGAAACAATTGGACTTTTTGATGAGGGCTTGCGCTGCTTCGAGGACTGGGACTGGCATTTACGGTGTCTGTTGTTGGGCCAGCGGTTTGAAACGTCTCCCCAAGTTTTCGTCGAAAAGCAAGAGGGAAGGCGACGGTCAGGCCGACTGGTCGAGGACGGGGTAGCGCATATGAGGCGATATGTCGAGGCCGTTCGGGCTAGCTTCGGACCTAGAGCAGCCCGGTGCTTTAAAGCGGCACTGGCATTCGAACTGGCCGTAGCGCGTCTCGTACAGCGTCATTGGGCTGGTTTTTCCTGCGCCATTATCGCTAGTATTGTAGGAAATCCTAGCCGTGCATTGTCGTCTTTGTTGCGGATTTGCCACCGCCTCGTCGTGAAGAGAAGGGTCGGCACTGGCGCTGTTTGCATGTGACTAACCCTACTCCAGGGTCATGGCGGTGTCGGTGGTTGACAAGCAGATACTAACAATCTAACAGTCTCCAACGTTAGCTGACGATCAAGCCCAGATGTTATACCTACCACTATGCAAGGTCGTTCACTGGCTTGGCCTCCACCCTAACACCCTACGGAAATACACAGACGATGGCACAACCCCTTCAATTCGCAGCCCACCTAGCCAACGACAGTTCGATGTTGACGCTTGGCTACGTGTTGCAATTGGAGCCACCGTTGCCTGCTATAGTGCCGTCTGAAAACCAAGAACGGTTTGTCGCACTCGATCCGGGGATACGGACATTCGTAACCGGCCATTCTGAGGACAACGTGTTTGACTTGGACAAAGGCGCGTTCGCTCGAATTGCCCGGCTCTGCTGCCATATGGATGACTTAATCTCCCGTATGTTTAAAGTAAACTGCGCCGCCAAGTGCAGCATTAAGATATCCATTTCCCGGATGTGTTGGAAGGCTTGGGACTTAATCGACGAACTGCATTACAAGTCGATTAGATTCTTGCTTGACCGCTTCGAAGTGATATTATTGCCGGCTTTTGAAGGCAGCTAACTTAGCGGGATATCGCAATGATGAATTATTCTCTTGAGGGCAAGCGTGTATGGGTTGCCGGGCATCGCGGCATGGTTGGATCGGCGATTATCCGCCGTCTCGCTGGCGAAGGCTGCGAGATTCTTACCGTCGCCCGCCGGGATGTCGACCTCACCCGCCAGAGCGAGACCGAAGCCTGGATTGCCAGCGCCCGACCCGATGCGGTATTCCTGGCCGCAGCCAAGGTTGGCGGCATCCACGCCAACAGCACCTATCCAGCCGAATTCCTGTACGAGAATCTTGCCATCGAGTCCAACATCATTCACGGCGCCTGGAAGGCGCGGGTCGAAAAGCTCTTGTTTCTCGGCTCGAGCTGCATCTATCCGCGTGAGGCTTCACAGCCGATTACCGAAGCGGCGTTGCTCACCGGCTCGCTGGAGCCGACCAACGAGTGGTACGCCATCGCCAAGATCTCGGGCATCAAGCTCTGTCAGGCCTATCGCCGTCAGTACGGCGCCGACTTCATTTCCGCCATGCCTACGAACCTCTATGGGCCGGGTGACAACTTCCATCCTGTGAACGGTCACGTGCCTGCAGCCCTCCTGCGCCGTTTCCACGAGGCCAAGCTTGCTAACGAACCTACCGCGACGGTCTGGGGCTCGGGTGGGTCGTTGCGAGAGTTCCTCCATGTAGACGACCTCGCTGACGCCTGTGTCTTCCTGATGAAACGCTACTCTGAGGATGGTCACATCAATGTCGGCACCGGCTGCGAGATATCGATCGCCGACTTTGCCGGTATGGTGCGGGACGCAGTCGGTTATACCGGCCGTTTGGTGTTTGATACCACCAAGCCTGACGGAATGCCCCGCAAGCGGCTGGATGTGACTAGGATGGCCGCGATGGGATGGATGGCGAATATAAAGCTTGCGGATGGTTTGCGGAGTTACTACCATTCATTCTTGGAGCAAGGTAGAGAAGTCAGCTGTTAGGTTGCACTTGTGGAGATGTTGTGTGGCTTGTTGCCCTGGACATGACCATTAAAGCCCTCGGGAGAGTCGTACGTGACTGAGAAAATCGCACTGATTACCGGAGTCACCGGCCAGGATGGGGCTTATCTTGCTGAGCTGCTGCTTGCCAAAGGTTACTTGGTGTTCGGCGTAAAACGGCGCTCATCGTCCTTTAATTCGGCGCGAGTTGACCATCTCTATCAAGACCCCCATGATACCAACCCCAGGTTTCGTTTGCTTTACGGCGACTTGACTGACAGCACTAATTTGATCCGTTTGGTGCAGGAAACCCAGCCGCACGAGATCTACAACTTAGCCGCCCAGAGCCATGTGCAGGTCAGCTTCGAGACGCCCGAATACACCGCGAATGCCGACGCGGTCGGGACGTTGCGGCTTCTGGAGGCCATCCGGATTCTGAGGCTTGAGAACACCACTCGCTTCTATCAGGCGTCGACCTCGGAGTTGTACGGTAAGGTTCAGGAAATCCCTCAGCGTGAAACCACGCCGTTCTATCCCCGCAGCCCCTATGCAGTGGCCAAGCTCTACGCTTACTGGATCACGGTTAATTATCGGGAAGCCTATGGCATGCATGCCAGCAACGGCATCCTGTTCAATCACGAAAGTCCCATTCGCGGTGAAACTTTTGTCACCCGTAAGATCACCCGAGCGGTGGCGGCGATTGAGTTGGGCATGCAGAATAAAGTATATCTTGGCAATCTTGACGCCCAGCGGGACTGGGGTCATGCACGCGACTTTGTCGAAGGTATGTGGCGTATCCTGCAACAGCCGGTCCCGGACGATTATGTTCTGGCGACCGGAGAGACCCACAGCGTGCGCCGGTTCGTCGAACTCGCCTTCGCCGAAGTGGGTCGCACGATCGTCTGGCGGGGGCACGGCGTCGATGAAAAGGGCATTGAGGAAAAAACCGGCGAGGTGCGGGTCGAGGTCGACAAACGCTATTTCCGGCCGACTGAAGTCGAACTGTTGATTGGAGATCCGACAAAAGCCCGTGAGAAGCTGGGGTGGACGCATCAAATCAGCTTACCAGAACTGGTTCGTGAGATGGTGGCCGCCGATTTGTCCATTGTCCGCCGGGAACCGGACCGAGCTAGCCGTCATGACTGAATCCCATCATCGCGGTAGCTTCTTTTGAATTTTTGAAGTTTTGTGATGCGGAGAGGCCCGTACGCGGAGTAACCATGATGGAAAGCACGACCACCGTCCTAGTGACTGGTGGAGCCGGATATATAGGGAGCAACGTCGTTTTGGCTTTGCGCGCCTCTGGCTTTACGGTGGTGGTGATCGATGATTTGTCGACCGGACAGTCGTGGCTGCTGCCCCCTGAGGTGACGCTGGTCTGCGGGGACGTCGGCGATTGTGCATTGCTCGACAGAGTTTTGCCTGGATATGGCGTGAGCGCGGTCATGCATTTCGCCGGCAGTATCGTTGTGCCTGACTCGATAACCGATCCGATCGGTTATTACCGCAACAACACCGCCAACAGCCTGACCCTGATCGGGGCGTGCGCGCGTGATTATATTCATGTCACCGACCTAGCTGCAGCCCATGTCAAGGCGCTATGCTACCTGATGTCGGGCGGCGCTAGCATCACCCTCAATTGCGGCTATGGCTGCGGCGCCTCAGTCCGGGAGGTGATCGCTGGTGTAGAACGCGCCCTCGGCCGCCCGTTGCCTCAGGCCGAATTACCGCGCCGGCCCGGCGATGCTGCTATTTTGGTGGCCGCTTCGGACCGCATTCGCCAAGTGCTCGACTGGCATCCCCGCCTTGACGATCTCGATCTGATCATCGCCTCGGCCTTGAACTGGGAACGGTCGTTGCTGGCGAAGCGGCAGCCAGTGACAGGGCATTGATCTTGTCGGGCGCCGCCTTCCGCTTCCGGGCGTGGCACCGGCATCTGCTTATCCGCTGCCTGCTATTGCTATCCCGGCTCCGGCAAGCGGCGCGCTATGGGCTGCTGTTGTGGGTCAAGGATGCCCTCAAGTGGGCGACCTCGATTTCGAGCACGGTCAATATTGCCTGCTTGCCGCTGGTTCGTGACACTGCGGAAGATCACCTTGGTGGTAATCGTTCAGAGTATCGAGTTAGGCTACGGTTGCGATCATTCGTGTGGATAAATATTTTTGCCGCATAAGATGCAGGAAATATCGCAATGTTGACAGTGATAACGCCATGTCTTAACAGACACCAAACCATACGCAGAGCAATTGAAAGCGTTAGGAAGCAGGATTATAAATATGTTGAGCATATAGTGGTTGATGGGTGCTCAACTGATGGCACACTTGCCATTTTAGATGAGTACCAGGATGTTCGGGTAATTAGCGAGCCAGACATTAACTTATATGATGCAATTAATAAAGGAATAATGGCTGCCCAAGGCGATGTCGTCTGTCATCTTAACTCCGATGATATTTTTTTGCCCGGCGCTTTTAGTTTAGCTATGACGCTATTCACTGAAAATGTTCAGCTTGAAATGGTTAGCGGTGGTGCCGAGGTTATTGAACATTCTGTTAACGGTGGGGAAAGAGTGATCGCGCGTCACAATTCTTTCTTAACTAAGAGCTTGCGCGAGCGTGATGTAATCAGTGGTGTGCCTATTATTAATGCGCGTTTTTTCCATCGTACGGTGTATGACCGGGTTGGCTTTTATGATCTACGTTTTCCTTTGGCAGCGGATAGAGAATTTCTATTGCGTGTTATTATTGCCAAAATAAATAATCATGTTTTGCCTCAAGTGGTTTATCGATACTATAGTCATTCTGGATCACTGACTTTTGCTGGGTCGAGTGTTGGAATGGTGTTAGCCAGGGCCAATTATCACGTAGCACATCAGACATATTGTGATAATCGAAAAGATCGTAATAATATAGGCATGAGACGTCGCTGGTTAGCCTGGACGGTTGGCTATCTGATCCGATGTCTATTGGGTGATAGACGCGCAAAAGAAGCATTACAATTGGGGTGTAAAACAATGGTTTATGATTTTGCCTGGCTCATCCGCTTTTTGCATCAGACTGTCGGACACTGGCACGAGCGCAGTCTCAGGCAATAAGCTGCACGATTTATTGTGATATATACTCCGTTCACCTCAGAATCCGGAAATTCTTAGCCCATGTTTGACATTTGGCTCTACAAAAGTGTTTTGGAACAGTTTGTTACGCCCC
>JBAXKX010000190.1:0-5850 GCA_037135115.1 Rhodospirillaceae bacterium | reverse complement strand
CCCCCTCAGACGGCGGGCGCCCGCGTCTCGCGGGCTTGCCTTCGCGCCATGAGGCGCATCAGGAATTACGGCGATTTCCTAGCGTCGTGGTTTTGCGACGGGCGCGGTGCCGTTCGTGGCCGCTGGGTTTGCCGCCGCTGGGTTCGCTGGTGGTTTGCGTGCTTGTTGGAGGGGCTGCACTGCCTGGAGTATTGGTGCTGCCGGCCAGTGCAAGTAACAGACGTTCGCGAATACGCTCAAGCTTGGTCTCATGGGTAACTTTGAGGCCATAAACATCCCGGACATAGAACACGTCGATAGCTTTTTCGCCGTAGGTTGAAATTTTGGCCGATGAGATCTGCAGGCCGAGTTCGGTAAGCGTACGGGTCACTTCGTGGAGCAGGCCGGGTCGGTCCTTGCCATTTACTTCGATCACGGTGTGGGCGGTGCCTGCGGTGTTGTCGATCATCACTCGCGGTGGCACCTTGAACATTCGGGTCCGGGCGGGTCCAACGGGCTTTCGCTTGGCCAGCTCCTGGAGCGTCCGAACCTGTCCGGACAGCGTTTGCTCGATCATCGTTTCCAGCCGCGCTAGTTTATCTGGGGATTCAAACGCGCGGCCGGAGTGAGCGTCATGGACCGAGAAAATGTCGAGGGCTTGGCCGTTGCGCAGGGTGAAAATCTTGGCGTCCACAATGTTGGCACCGGACAAGGCCAGCGCCCCCGCCAGTTGGGAGAAAAGTCCGGGATGATCGCCGGTATAGATGGTTACCTCAGTGACCTCGCGGGTGGGATCGATGCGGGTGTCGATAGTCAGTGGCTTGCCCGTGCGTTCGGCTTCGCTGATCAGCAGGGCATGGCGGGCTTGGCTGCCCACGTCCAGCGACAGCCAGTAATCTGGCGAGCCGATCATTATGTGGCGTTCGAATTGCTCGTCGGTCCAATCGGGAAGATTGGCGCGCAATTCCAACTGGACCTGACGAACGCGGTGCTCGCGGCCCTCGGAGGTGACGCTGCCCGCCATCATTTCTTCGGCGCGGTGATAAAGCTCGGCAAGCAGCGTCGATTTCCAAGCGTTCCAGCGGCCGACCCCAACGGCACATATGTCTGCGGTAGTTAACACCAGCAGTAATCGCAGCCGTTCAGGTGACTGCACCAGTTGGACAAAATCCTTGATCGTGCGCTCGTCCTCGAAATCTCGCTTGAAGGCGATTAATGACATGCTGAGGTGATGGCGTACCAGCCATGTCACAGTTTCTGTTTCTTCGGCGGATAGGCCTAGCCGCGGGCACAGCTTTTCGGCAATTTTAGCCCCGACCATCGAATGATCGCCGCCACGGCCCTTTGCAATGTCGTGCAACAGCGTGGCGATGTACAGGGCGCGGCGCGAAGTTAGTTTGTGGACGACATGGCAGGCTAGCGGCAGCTCCTCTTTTTTCTCGCCGCTGTCGATACGGTGCAGGATGCCGACAGCCTGCAGCGTGTGCTCGTCTACGGTGTAGGCGTGGTACATGTCAAATTGCATCTGGGCCACCACCCGGCCGAAGTCGGGCATGAAGCGGCCGAGTACACCGGCCTCGTTCATCCGCCGCAGCGCGGGCTCGGGATCCTTGCGGCCGGTGAGTATTTCCATGAACAGCCGATTGGTGGTGGGGTCATGGCGCAGCTTGGCGACGCCGCCTAGCGCCCTGGTCAGGGTGCGTAGGGCGTGTGGGTGGACGTCTAGCCCGTGGTTTTGTGAGACTTGGAACAGGCGTACCATGTCAATCGGTTCCTCGCGGAACTGGCGGTCATGGCGCAGGTTGAGGCGCTCGCCATCGATGCGGAACCCTTCCACCTCCTTTGCGCGGTTCAGGCTCAGGCGCCACAGATTGAAACGCGGCGGTCGCTTGCTGTCCGATTCCAGGGCGGCGCAAAATATGCGGGTAAGGTCACCCACGTCCTTGGCAATCAGGAAGTAATGTTTCATGAAGCGCTCGACGCTGACGGCGCTGGCATGATCGGTATAGCCCATGCGCCGGCCGATCTCGGTTTGAACGTCGAAGGTCAGGCGGTCCTCGGGACGTCCGGTAAGGTAGTGCAGGTGGCAGCGCACGGTCCATAGGAAGTTCTGGGCCTTGGTGAAGCGCGACGCTTCTTCTTTCAGCAGCACGCCGCAGGTCACAAGATCGCCAAGGGTGGTGACTTGATAGAGGTGCTTGGCAATCCAGATTAAGGTCTGAAGATCACGCAGGCCGCCCTTGCTCTCCTTGACGTTAGGCTCCAGGACATAGCGACTGTCGCCCATCCGATGATGACGGCTGTCGCGCTCGGCCAACTTGGCCACCACGAAGGCCTCGCCGCCCGGAGCAATGACATCGCGGGCCATACGCTTTTGCAGGTCTTGAAGCAGTGTCCCCTCGCCCCATAGCCGGCGCATCTCCAGCAGGTTGGTCCGGATGGTGACGTCGCCCTTCGCCTGGCGCAGGCATTCATCTATCGAGCGGACGGCATGGCCGACCTTTAGGCCGAGGTCCCACAATATGTAAAGCATGTATTCGACGATCTGCTCGACCCGCGCCGTCCGTTTGTGGGGCAGCAGGAACAGTAGGTCGATGTCTGACTGCGGACACATCTCGGCACGTCCATAGCCTCCGGTCGCTGCTATATCGTACACCTCGCCGGTGCTTGGGCCGGCACTGGGATAGATGTATAAACGGGCAAAGTCGGCTAGCGTGCTCAGTATCCTGTCCATTAAATCGCTGTTGCGACGCACGCAACCCTCACCGCCACAGGCTCCGCTCTCGAATTGGTGCCGGATCTCGGCTCGGCCATCGCTGAGTGATTGCCGCAGAGCCGCCAGCACGGCCGGGCGCAGCTTGTCATTCATCCCGACTGTATCCACCAACTCCTTGAGGATGGCGGCAAGTGGTTGGGGAGGCGGGGCAGGGGCGTCCGGTTCAGCCGGTTGAGCCGGGTTCGAGGCAATCATGCTCAGCTGTCCCTCGTTAAAATCTTGCACCGGAGTGAGCGCCAACTAGATAGGTGTTAAGACTAACCTTGCGCGCTCTTTTGCCGCAATGAAAAAGCAGGTTATACCAACGGTTCTAGACGAAGCCTTGTGGCGTTGGTGTTCGGCGGCGGCTGCCGTCGCGCGCCTTGTGGCGCGAAGGCAAGCCCGCGAGACGCGGGCGCCCGCCGTCTGAGGGAGTCTTTAGATATGAGTCTGATTAAGGCTTCCCGCCATGCTCGGGATTGCCGAGACGGTCGCTGGGGACATCGCTTAGCTGTGACCGCACCTTACCGCGCAACAGTTGTGCATCGGGGTCGCCTGGCTTGAGCTTTAGCGCTTGTTCTATGTCGGCCAGTGCCTCGCGATTCTTGCCTAATTCCTTATAAGCGGTGGCCCGGTAGAAATAGGCTTCGGCCCGCTGTGGCTGACGCCGGAGCACCGAGCTAAAATCCTCCGCCGCCCCACTGAAATGTTTGGCCTCGATGCGGGCGATGCCACGGTCGATGCGTAATTCGCCGTCATCGGGTTGCTTTTCGATGGCGGTTGAATAAAGTCGCTCGGCCCGCGCGGCGTTGCCAGCCCGCAGCCAAGCCCAAGCGGCACGGTTGTACAGATTGGCCACCTGACGCGCGTTGCGTCCGACGGTGCCGCTGGCCAGTGCCTCAAAGCTCTCGCCCGCCTTGACGAAGTCGCCAGCATGGAACTGGGCCGCCGCTTGGCACAATCGGGCATCTTCACCACCGCCGCGTTCGATCCAGGCTTTGGCTTGCACGATTGCCAAGGCTGGCGCTGATTCGGCCAGTCGCTGGCAACCGGCAAGATCAACGACCCCTTCGGTCGCTGCGTGGGCAGCGCACGCCAGCTGCGTCAGTACCGCAATTACTAGCAACACCGGGGTCAGTGCCAGCATGGGGGCAGGCTTGAATCGATTCATGGCAACACCTATGATTTACGACCTGTGGAGATTGCGCAAAGGCGGCCCTTATGCCCCCCGGTAATATGCCCCCCGTAAACCCGCCCCCCGTAAACCCACCCGGACGGCTGTTTTGTTTTGGTTTGGGCTACACTGCTAAGGTAGTGGCGCGCCGGTTGCTGGCCGCTGGCTGGCTGGTGGCGGGGAGTTGCCGAAGCGCTGCCGACATGGCCAACCTTGCCGAACTTGGGGTGGAGCCGGTGTTGTTTACCGGTAAGCGAGCGCTTACCGACGCGGCAAGAGTCCTGGCCGGCACTACCCACCTGCTTGCCGGCGTGCCCCCCGGTGCGGCGGGAGATCCGGTGCTTGATTGCCATCGCGATGATTTGGCCCGGCTTGCCACCGGGCTGGCTTGGGCCGGCTATCTCTCCACCACCGGCGTCTATGGCGATACCGGAGGTGCCTGGGTTGATGAAGCGTCGCCCCTGTTGCCGACCGGCGAGCGACAGCGGCGTCGGGTCGTTGCCGAGCGGGAGTGGCTGGCCCTGGCTGCGGAGTCGGGACTGCCGCTGCATATTTTCCGTCTCGCCGGTATCTATGGTCCTGGCCGCAGCGTTCTTGATCAGGTTCGAGCCGGCACGGCCAAGCGTATAGATAAGCCAGGTCACGACTTTGGTCGTGTCCATGTCGATGACATCGCCGATGTGTTGCTCGCCTCGATGGTACATCCCGCCCCCGCCCCCGGCACAGTTTATAATGTTTGTGATGATTGCCCCGCCCCGCCCGAGGCCGTGGTTGCCTATGCTTGCGCCTTGTTGCGGTTGCCGGTGCCGCCTTTGGTCCCCCTCGCCGAGGCGGGATTGTCGCCGATGGCCGCCAGCTTCTGGCGCGATAACCGCCGGGTCCGCAATGACCGGATCAAACGGGAGCTTGGGTTGGTGTTGCGCCACCCGGACTACCGGTCGGGATTGGCGGCGGTGCTGGCGCAGGAATAGGTGCTGGCGCAGGAATAGGCTTTAGCGTCGATCGGGAAATAGTGCTTTCAGGCCGTTTTCGCTTGCCTTGCATATGCCGCGTTCGGTGATTATCCCTGTCACCAGACGAGCCGGGGTCACGTCAAAGGCGTAGTTGCAGATTGGGCTGCCGTCGGGTGTCACTGTGACGGTAACTATTTTGCGGTCGGCGGTGCGTCCTGTGACCTCCGACAACTCGCTGCCGTCGCGCTCTTCAATAGGAATCTCGCGGATGCCGTCACGTAGGCGAAAATCAATGGAGGGCGAAGGGGCAGCAACGTAGAATGGCACGCCGTTGTCGTAGGCGGCCAGCGCCTTGAGATAGGTTCCGATCTTGTTGCAAACGTCGCCGGTGGCGGTGGTGCGGTCGGTGCCGACGATGCATAGGTCAACCATTCCGTGTTGCATCAGATGGCCGCCGGCATTGTCGGCTATCACGGTGTGAGGCACGCCGTGCTGTTTGAGTTCCCATGCGGTAAGGCTGGCGCCTTGGTTGCGCGGTCTGGTCTCATCGACCCAGACATGAACTGGAATTTTTCTTTCATGGGCGACATAGACCGGCGCTAATGCCGTCCCCCAATCGACGGTAGCGAGCCAGCCGGCGTTGCAGTGGGTCAGGATATTGACCGGCCCGCTGCCGCTCGCGCGTCGTGCTGCCGCTTGCTCGATCAGCCTGACGCCGTGCTCGCCAATGGCGCGGCACATTGCCACATCCTCGTTGGCGATGGCTGCGGCTTCGGCATAGGCGGCACCACTGCGCACGCCGGTTGGCAGCTGTCGCAACCATGTTTCCATGCGTTCCAGTGCCCAGCGCAGATTAACGGCGGTGGGGCGCGTCGCTAGCAGCACCCGGCAAATTTCGCTCAGTGTTTCATCGCTGGCGTCTCGATACAGTCCCAGCGCCACCCCATAGGCCGCCGTTGCCCCGATTAGCGGCGCACCGCGCACGATCA
>JBAXKX010000189.1:0-5869 GCA_037135115.1 Rhodospirillaceae bacterium | reverse complement strand
TCGGGCCGGGTTCGCCGACTATCGGGCCAGGGAATGGACCTGGAAGCGGACCGGGTCCGGGGAGCGGGCTAGGTAAAGGACCGGGGAGCAGCTCGGGTCCGGGAACATGCACAAGAAGCGGACCGGGAGCGATAACTATAGCACCGGGGGCTGGTCCAATATGTGGGTCTACGGGGGGCACCGGTCCAGCGTGCGGTTCGGTCGGCGGAGCCGGGGGGGCTGGTGGAAGACCGCCAGCCGCGACATCATGCGGCTCCTCCGGCGGCGTAAGCGCCGGGTCTACTGCGCCACCAGACAGACGCTCAAGATCCTCTATATTTATCTCTTTTCCCAAAGCCTTACCGGGTTCCTGCTTAGCCATTTGCACATCCCCTTCAGTATTACCCAACGGGTAAAGGTTGAACGAGAGGACGATATAAAACCATAGCAGGGGGCGCATCCACCAAACGGCTGAGGCAGCGGCTAATTTTTCAGTTTTAGCGAAATCGACGCCAATCCCTGGAGGAAGCTGATGACATCGGCCTGCCTTGATGTGCCGGTTTTGCGAAATAGACTCAAAAGCTGACTACGGGCAGTGTCCTTTGAAACGGCGTGCTTCTCGGCAAACTCGCCAAGCCGCTCGCCCGACGCCAGCGACAGCGAAAGTCGCACCTCTGCCGGCGTCAAGCCCAGCGCAACAAGTGCATCCTTCGTGGGAATTCGCGTTCCGTTTGCCGCAGTCAGCACGACAGCTACCTCGGCACCGATGACCGCCTTCGACTCGATGGGCGGCGGCAGGGCGATGACATGAACCAAGTATTTCATCTCACCCCCAAGCCTAGTAATAAGTAGTGAGCGAGCACAAACCTCACGCCCGACCCCAGCCATAGCCTCGCGGAGGCAACTAGACTCCACCTGATTGAGCGCCCTCAACTGCCCGCGACTAATCATCAACCCATCATTACGGCGCAACAATTCCTCTCCCGCTTTGTTCGCCAGAAAATAATCACCAGAACGGCGAGCAAGCACTATAGCACTGTCAATAACGTCAATTACACTACGAAGGTCCGTCATTCTTATCGAAAGCCCCGTAACCCTTACGTGTATTGCAAAGAGGTTACGCAAGTGCGGAAGCACAAAGTCAAGAAATCTATGAACATCATCCGAAAATGGACGATCCAGCGACAAAACTATAATTACATCATGGAATCTGTCACCGACAAGCGACGCAACAAATAAATACATGCGAACGTCAGAAGAGATGTTAATGAAATGATTATATGCCACAGCCTGTCTCTGAAAGCTGCCAACAAGTTCATTTGGAATCCGCCAGCCAAGCCATCGATGAGCATCAGCAACACCGGATAGCAATGTACTCACCTTAGCAGTTTTCTGGTCTATAACACCAACAAACCCACCAACACAGCCGGGTACATTGGCATAAATGATACTCATTACTTTTTCCCAGCACATCTCCAGCCCAACATAGCTGTAAAGCAGTGCAAGGATAGATGAATGCCTGGTGATAAAGTCGGAGACCAAGGCATCAACCATCAGATGATAGCTCCTGTCAGTTAATCACATAACTATCGCGTCAGGCCATCAAGACAACAACTGGCCTATGATCCAATAGGTAGAATGTTTGAACTTGGTTAGGATAGCAAACAATGGGCCAGCCCCAGCAACACTTCCTCCCCCAACGCCCGCCCGACCAACTGCAATCCAAGTGGCAACCCCTCGTCGGACTTTACCTGAGAGGGAACCGAAATCGCCGGCAGACCGGCAAGATTGACCGTGACGGTGAACACGTCGATCAAGTACATCGCAACCGGGTCGGCGGCGTAGTTCTTATCGCCCAAGGCAAAGGCGGGAATTGGTGAAGTCGGATAGAGCAATACATCGGCACTCTCGAACGCCCGATCAAAGTCGCGCTTGATCAAGGCACGGACTTGCTGCGCCTTTTTGTAATAAGCGTCATAATATCCTGCCGACAGGGTGTAGGTACCCAGCAGAATGCGGCGCTTGACCTCGGCACCAAATCCGGCCGAGCGAGTATTCTCGTACATCTCCAGCAGCGAGCCACCGTCCACCCGCAGGCCGAAGCGCACGCCGTCGTACCGTGCCAGATTGCTCGAAGCCTCGGCCATGGCGATAATGTAATAGGCGGGCAAGGCGTAGCGCGACAACGGCAGGGAAACCTCCACGATTTCACAGCCAGCTTGGCGCATCCGGTCAATGCCGTCGTCCCAAGCCCGCACGACATCGGCGCGCAAGGCCTCTAACCGGTATTCCTTGGGAACGCCGATCCGCAGCCCCTTGACCGAACGGCCAACCGCCGCCTCGAAATCGGGAACCGGATCGATCAACGACGTGGAATCCCCGGCATCATAGCCGGCCATGGCATTCAACAGAATCGCCGCGTCGGTCACGTCACGGGTGATCGGCCCCGCTTGGTCCAGCGACGAGGCATAGGCGATGAGCCCACGGCGTGAGCAACGGCCGTAGGTGGGCTTCAATCCGACCACGCCGCAGAAACTGGCGGGCTGGCGCACCGATCCACCGGTGTCGCTTCCCAATGCCGCCGGAGCCGAACGCGCCGCCACCACAGCGGCCGAACCGCCCGACGAACCTCCGGGCACGCGGTCACGTCCATCACCGGCTGCCTTCAGCGGGTTGATGGTCGGGCCGAAGTAACTTGACGCAGTGGACGAGCCCATGGCGAACTCGTCCATATTGGTCTTGCCGAGCAGAACCGCCCCGGCATCCCACATTTTCCGCGATACGGTCGCCTCATAGGACGGCACGAAATCGACCAGGATGCGACTAGCCGCAGTTGTGCGCACACCTGCGGTACAATAATTGTCCTTAACCGCCAGCGGCACGCCCTCTAGCGCCCGGCCCTCGCCACAAGCCAAGCGCTGATCGGATCGGCCCGCATCAGCCAAGGCCCGCTCCGGCGTCTCGGTGATGAAGGCGTTCAAGCCCCGAGTCGCTGCCATACGGTCAAGAAAGGCCTGGGCCACATCAACAGCGGAAAAGCTACGAGCTTTGAGGCCATCGCGAATTTCGCAAACGCCAAGGTCGGTTAACTCGGCCACTGGGACTTACTCCTGATAATTATTCTCACGTCCCGTTTTCTTCGTGTCGGGGACGATCTCGAATGCACCCTACGATTCGACGCCTTCCCCGTCAACCCACCCGTCAACTTGAAGGGGGTAGGCGGAGTGGGGGAGCGACAGCCCTAATAATGGGAATGACGCGGAAGCCAGCGCTTGACACGCCGCAACACGGCTTCCGGCTGAAATGGCTTGATCATATAATCATTTCCTCCCACCTGCATTGCGTGGTGCAAACTTTTCTGGGTATTGTGAGAAGTGAGGAAAATGATTGGAACCTTTGCCAAGGCTGGATAACATTGTCTAATGTTACGACATATATCATAACCGTTCATTCCAGTCGGCATAGCAATGTCCAAGAATATAAGCTCTGGCTTTAATGTCTTTAATGTCGCCAGACATGCATCACCGCTATCTAGTCCAATGAACGTGAGACCATGACTGCGAAGAATCTGGCGCATCATTCGCAGTATTGCAGGATGGTCATCAACCACGATGATAGTTGCCACTATTCACCCTGAACTATTGTATTTCCGGAGCCCTGGCGCAACCACGCCCCGGCTTGCTCACCGTTCATTGGGCGAGCGATATGGTAGCCCTGGGCGAAGTCACAACCAAATTGGCGGACCACTTCCAGAATTGAAGCGGTCTCAATACCCTCAGCGCAAGAAGTCAGGCCTAAATTATGGGCGAGATCGATCGCCGATTTAACGATTACCCTAGATTGTTGAGAAATATCGCAGTCGGCGATCAGGGCGCGGTCGATCTTGAGTTCCGTGAAGGGCAGACGCTGCAATTGGACCAGCGACGAATACCCGGTACCAAAATCATCGATTGATAAACTGAACCCCTTCAGACGCAACCGTGCCAAGATATTCATGGCCCGCACCGGGTCAGCCATGGCGGCAGTTTCGGTCAATTCAATGATGATCGTTTCGGGGGGAACACATTCGTCCCGGCACGCGGCTACAAGACAATCAGCAAAACGGCCGGACTCGAGATTGGCCCCCGAGACGTTAAGCGCGAGCGTCGTCACCAGCCCATCCTGGCGCCATCGCGCGAGCTGAACCACCGCTTCGGCGATAACCAGTGCGGTCAAATCATCCATTAAGGGTAGGGCCTCGGCCTGCGGCAGAAATTTCGCGGGTGCCAGAATGCCCAATTGCGGGTGGTGCCAGCGAAGCAGCGCCTCAAAACCAATGGTCCTCCATTGGCAAAATCCTTCCGGTTTAGCGTTCAGGGCGACCTTTGGCTGGAACACTAGGCGAAATTGGCGCTCATCAATCGCGGTCCTGATCGCAGCCTCATCAATGATGCCAGCCTCCACATCCTGCCCTCCGCCCCGGCACCCACCTTGACAAACGAATATTTCCTGCAACCGCTCGGAGCGGAACGGTTTTTGCAGCATATCGATGATGTTCAGGCCATACTCGGTACCAAGATATCGCGCAGTCTCAATTACCTTTTGATCATGGCCACTCATTATCACGATGGGAACCTTGCATTGCTGATCGGCCAGATAATGCAAAAGTTCAACGCCGTCGATTTCCGGCATTTTGAGATCAAGCATGATCAGCGTCGGGCTCCAGGTCGCAAAAAGCAGCCCAAACTCGCTAGCAGAACCAACGTATTTAGCCTCATAACCGGAGATTCGCGCAACGGCAACTATGAAGTCACCAATTTCCGGATTATCATCAATGACGATTAGTCTATTGCGGTCCATCATCTGCCTCAATTGTCCAGTGCCAAGCGCAGTTTCCGATTTAAGTCAGCCGGGCGATAGGGCTTGTTCAAAGTGATCAAGCCAAGCGCACTACTTTCACGAAGCTGTGATTCATCGATACTCCCGGTACAAAGTACTATTTTAACCTCAGGCCAGCGATCTTTGAAGATCCGGGCTAAGTCTATGCCGGTCATGCCCCCAGGCATGACTATGTCCGTAAGCAGCAGGTCTAGCTTTGGGTTGGCAACCATGATCTCAAGCGCCATCAAGGCATTCTCGGCGACAAGAACTTTATAGCCGATATCTTTTAACTGATGCTGCATAAGCTTACGGATTGGCTCATTGTCTTCCACCACCAGAATGGTTTCTCCGCCCGACTTGTCTAATCGGACAACGGCCGGCAGCTGCGGCGAGTGAGCGTTTAGGCAGCTCTCGGTGGCGCGCGGCAGGTAGAGACGGACGGAGGTGCCATGCCCAACCTCGCTAGAGATGACAACATGACCGCCCGACTGCTTGAGAAAGCCGTAAACCATGGCAAGGCCGAGACCAGAGCCCTTGTTCACGGGCTTGGTAGTGTAGAACGGTTCAAATGCATGGCTCTTGACTTCCGGAGTCATGCCGGTGCCGGTATCGATGACTTCGACGACTACATAATCGCCAGCCACAAATTTCACCCCATCGTCGGTAAAACCAGCCGGTAGGCTCCGCCAGGAAATCGAAAGCGTCAGTGTGCCGCCATCGGGCATGGCATCGCGGGCATTGACGGCAAGGTTGAGTATTGCCGCTTCAAGTTGAGAGGGGTCGACCAAGGCCAGCCAGTTAACATTGTCCTCGACAACATTGATTTCAATCGCCTCGCCCAGCGTGCGGTTCAGGAGCTTGGTCGTGCCACGCAAAAGGCGATTAACGTCCACAAGCTCCGGTTGCAGCGGTTGTTGTCGACTAAAAGCCAAAAGATGGCGGGTCAGGTCCGCACCGCAAAGACTTGACCGGAGCGCGTTAGCCATATATTCCCTGGCTGGTGAATCCTCGGGCAAAACCTTGTCCATGA
>JBAXKX010000188.1:0-5869 GCA_037135115.1 Rhodospirillaceae bacterium | reverse complement strand
GGTACCAGACTGTTTGGTACCAGACTGTTTGGTACCAGACTGTTTGGTACCAGACGACTTGACGGGAAACTGAGGACGGAACAACGCGACCATTGCGACACCGGGCTGGAGACGGGCCAAACTTGAGGCTGACTTTTGAGTATAAGGCATCCCATCCCCCGGTAAAACATTATTGCGAAGGAGTCTAGTCGCCGATGAGCGTGTGCTTTGCCTATCTGACCGCCGGATCGCCCGAAGAAGCCCGGCGCATCGGCCGGACCCTGGTTGAGGAGCGTCTGGCGGCCTGCGTCAACCTGTTCGATGGCATGTCCTCAATCTATCGCTGGCAGGGAGTTATTGAAACTGCCACCGAGACCGTGATGATCGCCAAGACCCGCCCCGAGCTGTTTGAGGCGCTGACCCGACGGGTTCGGGAGCTGCACAGCTACGCCACGCCCTGCATCATCGAGCTTCCTCTCGCTCGAATCGACGCTGATTATCTCGCCTGGCTAACCGCCGAGACGGCACCCGAGCCACCGCGCGACTCGGGAAGCAACGACCTTACACGCGCCGACTCGGGGAGCGGGCCATGACTGACTGCTCCGCCCGCCTATCGATCGGGTTCTCGTTGATCGGCCATACCCTAATGCATGTGCTTTCGGCCTTGTACCTGACCGTTATCCTAGTCCTGGTGCCGGCTTGGCACCTGGGCTACGATGAATTGCTCAAGGCCTGGACGCTAGGATCGCTGATGATCGGGCTGGGAGCACCATTGGCCGGCTGGCTTGGTGACCAATGGAGCGATGCCCGCATGATGGCATTATTCTTTGCGATCACCGGCCTTGGCGCGATTGCTGCTGGCTGCGTCAATGAACCGACTTCGCTGACGGTGGCGTTGGCGGTGTTAGGCCTAGGTGCCTCGATTTATCATCCGGTCGGCATGTCGTGGCTGGTGAAGAACGCCGCAGACACCGGGGCGGCGCTTGGTTTGCAGGGCCTGTACGGCAGCCTCGGCGTCGCCTGCGCCGCGCTGATCGCCGGAACCTTGACCGAACTTATCAACTGGCGTGCCGCTTTCATCGTTCCCGGGGCCATTTGCGTCGCCACCGGTGCGGCGCTGGCCGGGTGCATCGCGACAGGGCTGGTCCGCGACCGCCACATCCGCATCGACGAAAAGCCCCCGCTCCAACCCAGTCGCAGCGACGTCATTAGAGCTTTTCTAGTTCTCTCGCTGACCATGGCGGCAGGCGGTATGATGTGGAACTCGTTGATGGTGGCCATGCCGAAATGGCTCGACGACCGGCTCGGCACGCTGGTTGGCGACAACATGCTAGGTATCGGCGGGCTGGTCACGGTAATCTACCTTGCTGGCGCGCTGCCCCAAATTTGGGGCGGCCGGCTGGCTGATCGGTTGCAACCAAAGGTCATCTATGCCGCCTGCCTGTTGCTCCAGGTGCCGGTCATGCTGCTGGCTTCTTTCCCGGCTGTTGCCCCGACGTCGCCGCTGGTCCCGGTATTACTGCTAACAGTGATGCTGGCGGTGATGATGGTGTCGTGTCAGAATATTCAGATACCGATTGAAAATCTGCTGCTGGCCCGCTTTACTCCCAGCAAGTACCGGGGGCTGGCCTATGGTGCCAAGTTTGTTTTGACCTTCGGAGTGGGACCGTTGGCGGTGCAATTGGTGGCATACTCCTATCACTGGAGCGGCAACCTCAACGGATTGTTTCAGACGCTGGCGGCCTTAGCCCTGATCGCGTTCCTAGCCGCGCTGATGCTGCCAGCGGAGCGAGAAGAGCGAGAGGAGCAGGAGTCTCATTGACTTGGGCGGCCGGAACCACTATAGGGACGGACCTTGTCAACTGGTTTGTGACGTTTGGACTGGAGTAGGATTGTGAAGCGGACATTTCAACCAAGTAAGATAGTGCGCGCGCGGCGTCACGGCTTCCGGGCCAGGATGGCCACCGTCGGTGGTCGCCGGGTTCTTTCCAATCGTCGCGCCAAGGGCCGCAAGCGGCTGTCGGCCTAACGGTTGCCGGGCTTTCACAAGTGCGGCCTCCGGACGATTGACGAGGCGACCGATGACCGACAAACTAGGTATCGGAATGCCGGCCTCGGGCACGGCCATGATAGGCCGGCTGCTGCGCCGGGCGGAATTCCTGGCAGTCGCTGGGGCGCGTCGGAAATGGGTGGGACCGGGTCTGATCCTCCAGGCGCGACCCCATGATGAGCGTCAACATCCGCCCCACGGCGGGCCTTCGTTGCGGCTTGGCCTGACCGCCAGCAAAAAAGTCGGCAACGCCGTTGCCCGCAACCGGGCGCGCCGGCGATTGCGGGCGGCTGCGCGCGAAATCTTGGCCGACCACGCGGCACCCGGCCACGATCTTGTGCTGATCGCACGATCCGGCACACTGACCCGGGACTTTGCCGACATCAAGGCCGATTTAACCGCCGGTCTGCGGCGGCTTGGCGCATGGCGCAACGGCATTGTGAACAAGGTGACGGCATCATGAGTGTCGCGGCTCGCTTACTTGGCGCGCTGGTGCTAGTCTATCGCTGGACTCTGGGCCTCATGCTTGGTCCACGCTGCCGTTTCCTGCCGACATGTTCCGAATACGCACTACAGGCTTTGTCCCGCCACGGTGCGAGACGCGGCGGCTGGCTAGTGCTGTGCCGACTCGGCCGCTGCCACCCCTGGGGAGAGTCGGGCCATGACCCGGTACCTCACCTCACCTCACCTCACCGCACATGATTTCGTTCCTACCCTGATTAACGCAGCCCACACCGTGACCGTGCCAGGCACTCCCGAGGAGCCATGAACGAACAGCAAAATCTTATTATCGCGATTGCCGCGTCGATTGCGATCCTGCTTGGCTTTCAAATGTTCTATGAGGCGCCCAGGCACAGACTGGCCGAGCAGCAAGCCCAGATTCAGGCACAACAGGAGGCCCAGCAGCCACAGGCTGCGTCAACGCTACCAGGAACGGGGACGCTACCAGGAACGGGAACGGGGCTTTCCAGTGCGCCGGTGGCGGGTCAAACTGCGTTGCGGCCACGCGACCGCGCCGCCATGGTGGCCGAGCAGGCGGCAAGCGGATTACGCATCCGTATTGTTACGGCGCGAGTCAACGGCAGCATCGCCCGCACCGGAGCCCGACTTGACGACCTGTCGCTGGTCGATTACCGGGAGAGCACCGACCCCAAAAGCCCCAAAATGGTGATGTTGGCTCCGGCCGGCAGCGAACACCCCTATTACGCCGAATTCGGCTGGGTGCCCTCCGGCGCCGGGATGGTCGTGCCCGATGCCAGCACGGAGTGGACCGCCTCGGCGGAAACGCTAACGCCCGAAAAACCGCTAATTCTGACCTGGGACAACGGCCAGGGACTGGTTTTCCAAAAAACCGTGGCCGTCGACGAGAACTTCATGTTCCGCGTCAGCGACCGCGTGACCAACAACAGCAGCCAGGCTGCGACGCTATTGCCCTATGGCTTGGTTTCACGTCAAGGCACACCCGCGACCCAGGGCTTCTATATCCTGCATGAGGGTCCGGTTGGTGTCCTCGAAGGCACCCTCACCGAACTCAAATATAAGGACCTAGCGGACAAGGGCTCGGTGCAGAAAACCACAACCGGCGGCTGGATCGGCATCACCGACAAGTACTGGCTAGTGTCACTGGTACCCGACCAGCGGACACCGGTAGCCGCGCGATTCGTCCACACCAATATCAAGGGAGAGGATCGCTATCAGGTAGATATTTTGGGCGATGCGATGACCGCCAAGCCAGGTGAAAGCATTGAAGTCAAACGCCGACTTTTTGCCGGAGCGAAGGAAGTAAAACTACTCGATGACTATGCGAACAAGCTGGATGTCCACAAATTTGATTTGGCGGTTGATTTCGGTTGGTTCTATTTTCTGACCAAACCGTTCTTCTATTGCCTTGACTTTCTCCACGGCATCATTGGAAACTTTGGCTTCGCCATCCTGCTTTTTACGATTATTGTTAAAGCAGCCTTCTACCCGCTGGCCAACCAATCATACCGCTCGATGACCAAGATGAAGATGCTCCAACCGCAGATCACGATCATACGCGAGCGTTGCGGAGAGGACAAGGATCGCACTAACAGGGAAATAATGGAGCTGTACAAGCGGGAGAAGGCTAATCCTCTGAGCGGCTGCCTGCCGATCCTGATCCAGATTCCCGTCTTTTTCGCCCTCTACAAAGTGTTGTTTGTCTCCATCGAGATGCGGCACGCACCGTTCTTCGGTTGGATCCGCGACCTTTCGGCCCCCGACCCGACTTCGATATTCAACCTGTTTGGGATGATCCCATGGGATCCGCCGCAGGTGATGATGATCGGGGTGTGGCCACTGGTCATGGGCCTGACAATGTGGTTTCAACAGAAGCTTAACCCGACTCCGCCCGATCCGATGCAGCAAAAGATATTTGCCTTCCTGCCCTTCATGTTCACTTATATGCTTGCCAGCTTCCCGGCTGGACTGGTGATTTACTGGGCCTGGAACAACTCGCTGTCGATCCTCCAGCAATGGCTCATCATGCGCCAGATGGGCGTAAAGGTTTCCTCTTGAACACCCTTGGTGACTATGAACGGATGATGGCGTGACCCTAGTTCCCGAAGATATGGAGGCTGGGCGGCTGCTGTTTGCTGCCGAGTGCGGCTTTGTGTGGGGGGCAGCGACACTTGACCAGTTGCCCGAGGCGTCACTGCCGGAAGTGACTTTCTCGGGCCGCTCCAACGTTGGCAAGTCCAGCTTGATCAATGCTCTGACCGGTCGCAAGACGTTGGCTCGCACCTCCGATACACCGGGCCGGACACAGCAACTTAATTTCTTCAATCTCGGTGGGCGATTAATGCTGGTCGATCTGCCAGGTTACGGCTATGCACAGGAATCGCGAACCAAAGTCGATGCCTGGAGCGAATTGGTGCGGCGCTACCTTAAAGGTCGAGCGCCGTTGCGCCGGGTCTGCCTGCTGATCGACAGCCGCCACGGCCCAAAGGCCAGCGACCTATCGATGATGAAAATGCTCGACGGTGCCGCCGTGCCGTTCCAGGTGGTCCTGACCAAGGCCGACAAGATGGGGCCGCGCGCACTTGAAACCATGATCGCCGGTGCCGCCGCCGCCGTCAAGAAACATCCCGCCGCTTTTCCCACCCCCCACGTCACCAGCGCCGAATCCGGCCAGGGCATACCCGAGTTGCGGGCAAGCCTAGGAGAACTGGCGCTGTGCAGTCCCCAATTCTACGGCCCCCACCTCTCCAGTCAAAGCGACACCCTTGCTGCGGATATTTCTGACCCTGGTTCTCGTTCTTGCGGCTAGCTTGGCCCCGGCTAAACTCGCCCAAGCTCAGCTTTTCGCCCCCTATCTGATTGGAATGATAGCGGGTCCGGTCAGTGACGGGCCGTCATTGCAGTTGCTCAAAAAGCGTGGCGAGAAATTCATGAGCTAGCGGCGACCTTAGTGGTGTGTTATACTCGGCCAGATAGATGGATGCCAACCATGAACATGATCGCATTCGACACCCACACCTTCATAAAACGGATTACCGCAGCCGGAATGCCAGAGCCGCAGGCCGAAGTGCTGGCTGATGTGCTGGCCGAGCGCCCGGTGCCCGCGACCAAAGGTGCTATCAACCACGCCATTGCGACGCTTGGGCGCGCCGTTGACAAGCGGCTGTTGGCCCTAGAGAATGGCCAGACCGAACTGAAGGCCGGCCTTGCCGAACTACGGACAGGCCAAACCGAACTGAAGATTGGCCTGGCCGACCACAGCGCCAAGCTGTCATCACTGGAAAAGGGCCAGGCCGAACTGAAGATTGGCCTGGCCGACCACAGCGCCAAGCTGTCATCACTGGAAAAGGGCCAGGCCGA
>JBAXKX010000187.1:0-5913 GCA_037135115.1 Rhodospirillaceae bacterium | reverse complement strand
CTAAGGACGAAGGCTGCGACCGATGAACAAGAAGCTGCTCGCCCTGTATGGACTGAAGTGGAACCCCTTTACTCCCGGAGTGCCGGCCGAGGCGCTCCACGTCACGCCAAGAATAGATTCGTTCTGCAGCCGGGTTCGATTACTAACCTCCGACGGCGGTTTTGCCTGCATCACCGGCGCTCCCGGTACCGGCAAATCGGTCGCCTTGCGTATCCTGGCCAACCAACTGGCGGCGCAACAGGACTTTAAGGTCGCCGTAATCAGCCGACCGCAAGCGGGCCTCGCCGACTTCTATCGTGAGATGGGCGACCTCTTCGGCATCGAGCTTCGCCCTCACAACCGATGGGGCGGCGCAAAGGTGCTGCGCCAACGCTGGCAAACGCATATCGACAGCGCGCTGATGACGCCGGTGCTTATTATCGACGAAGCTCAGGAGATGGCCTCCGCCGTTCTTGCTGAGCTGCGCTTGCTGTCGTCCACTCGGCTCGATTCACACACTTTGCTCACGGTCGTCTTGGCAGGCGACGGACGTTTCGTCGATCGGCTGCGGTCTGATGAGTTTCTCCCGCTCAACAGCCGCATGCGCGTCCGCTTGACCATGGAGCGGGCCTCGCCAGAGACACTTCAGGGTTGTCTACGTCACGCCCTCCACCAGGCCGGAGCGCCGACGCTCATGACCCCAGAGGTGATTGCCGCTCTGGCCGATCATGCCCAGGGCAATCTGCGCGCCCTCATGATCATGGCAGACGAACTCCTCACCGCCGCAGCCGAGCGTGAGGCCCGACAGATTGACGAGGCCCTGTTCTTTGATGCCTGCGCCTTAACCTCAGGGACGGACACCAAGGGCGCGGCTAAGAGGCGGCGATGAGCATGCATCCCGTCAAATCCGCCCACTGGCTCGCGAATGTGCCGAGGAACAGGGCTGGCTGGTCACCGGGCTACCAGCTGCCAACGGGTTGAGCGGCACCTGAGCCACAGACTTCCCGCTACTGCTTCCGTAAACCCCTACAACATTCGGGAAGCGGTAGTGGGAAGTCCATCAAAAACGATGCACCTAAGCTCATCAAAATACGCGAACCTGCTCACAAAGGCTCGTTCTGTCTCTGGTCGTCCATATTTGGCAGACGAAACGAGCCTCAAAACACCCCGCAAATGACCAAGGCTAAATGCCAAAATCGCACACATAAACCATCAAATGATTTGCTTGCCCATTTTGGTGAGTTCCATTGCGGCAAGCTGCGGCTTGAGATGGCTATAATGCTTTTCAATCATTGCGACTGATGTTCCCATATTGGTGGCTAGCGTATGGATGGGAACGCCCCCATACAGCAAACGGTTGGTCGCGTAGGTATGTCGCAGGGAGTATTCAGAACGCTTGTTGCCGTCGTTGTCTCTTTCAAGCCCGGCTTTCTTCAGAAGCGCATTGAAGCTCTTATGAAATGACTTTATGGGCGTGCCGTCCGGCTTTGAGAGCACCAGTTCCTTTGGGTCTATCGTTTGCCCGTTCTTCTTCGCCCAAGCTTCGCGCCGTTCTCTGATCTGTTTGAGGGTAGTTCTGGCGTGTGGAAGCGGAACAAACTCACGCGCTCCAACCTTGCCACGAACGTTAAGCAGAACGTTCATCGTGCCATCGTCCATTTGAAAGTCTTTGATGTCGCACCAGCGCAGTGAGTGCGCTTCTCCTGGACGCATACCAGTATATGACATCAAGTGTATGTAAAGGTCCGTCAACTCCCAAGCGTCCATCATCCCCCTTTGCCGTCCATCAGTAAATCCCGCGTCATAAAGTATCTTTTCTGAAATGTATGTCGCGAACAAAGACCCAAACTCCTCTTGCGAGAAGTCTGGCCTTTGAACTGATTTGTGGAATTTGTTTTTGATGGTGGGGATGTGATGCTTCTTGAGGTAGCCCTTTTCGCGGGCAAACTCAAATATCTGGCGCAATATCGTGTTGCCGATATTCAGGCGCCGCTCTGAAGTCCCGCGACGAACTGGCCGCTTTGAGACGACTTCCTTCCCATCACGCTGATAGGTGATTTGCTCTTCTTTGGAGCCGGGGCCGGTGATCCAGTAATCACGCCGCCATTGTAGGTAAGCGGCAATATCTCTGTCCTGGATGCTGTCAACAAGCTTTTTTTCAAAGTATGGCTTGATGAAGTTTGTAATAGCACGGCGTTGGTCCAGAAGCTTGCTTGGCACGACTCGGCCAGCATCTGCTTCCTTCTCTAACCACGCGAGATACTCATCGCATACTTTCGCAAATGGCGGAGCGTTGACGCAATGACCAGCTTTAACTTTGTAGTTCAACTCCTGGTAGAGTTCCAATGCGAACTCTTCTGCTTCTTTGATTTCCGTTAGGCCTGTGCTTTTTCGCACTGGGAGCTGATTCGCAAACTTAATACGAACGTGCCAGACGGGCTTTTGAACCGTGCTCCGCCTGTAAAGCACAACAGCACCGCTCCTCAGTTTTACCTCGTCTGCCATCTTGCCCTCCGCGACTCGGGAACAGGATGGCGCATTGAGAGCACAAGCGAGCACATTGGCAATGTGTTCAGTGGGCTTGTGTTTGCACTGTGTCTGTCCCAGTTGTGTGCTGGGTTATTGCTGGAGAGCGCTATATCTGGGCGCAGATACACTTCCGGCGCAAGATGTAGTAAGTTTGGGCGCGATTTGGAATGGGAAAATGGTGCCCAGGGACGGAATTGAACCGCCGACACGGGGATTTTCAGTCCCCTGCTCTACCAACTGAGCTACCTGGGCACCGGGCAAGACATCTAGTATTGCGCCGAGCAACTTGAGAGGTTTATATGGAACTCCGTGGCAGTTGTCCAGCGTTAACGGATGCTGATTTTTTTGAATTTTGCCGTCCCTGCGCCGTAATAGGTAAAATTGCGGATAACTCGTTGGGGCCTCGCCTTGGCCTTGGAAATGGGGGGCCAAGCGGCCTATTGTCTGGCTCATGAACTTCAGCGACCGCCAACTTGAACGCTATGCTCGCCACATTATCCTGCCCGAGGTGGGCGGGGTTGGTCAGGCGCGTTTGCTGGCGGCGCGGGTGCTGGTGGTCGGAGCGGGAGGGTTGGGCTCACCGCTGCTGCTCTATCTGGCGGCGGCGGGTGTGGGGACGTTGGGCGTGGTGGATTGCGACCGCGTCGACCTTTCCAATCTCCAGCGTCAGATCGTCCATGACGAGGCGGCACTTGGCAGGCCCAAGGTGGAGAGTGCAGCCGTTCGCATCAAAGCCCTCAATCCAGAGGTCCGAGTCGAACTCCATCAGACAAGATTAACTGTGGCCAACGCCGTCGAACTGGTGGCGGGCTACGACGTGGTTGCCGATGGTACCGACAATTTCCCGACGCGCTATTTGATCAATGATGCCTGCTTTTTTGCCGGCCGAACCTTGGTCTCGGCGGCGATTATGCGCTTTGATGGCCAGCTGGCCACCTTCAAACCTCATTGCGGTCCCGGCAACCCATGTTACCGATGCCTGTTCCCCGAGCCGTCCGCTCGCGCTGTGGTCCAGACCTGCGCCACAGGTGGGGTTTTTGGTGCCGTGGCCGGCGCGGTCGGCTCGTTGCAGGCGGTTGAGGTCCTGAAGGAGGTGCTTGGCATCGGTGAAAGCCTGTCAGGTTATCTTCTGTTGTACGATGGACTTGCCACCTGTGTTCGAAAGATCACGGTCCCAAGCGACCCCGATTGCCTGCTGTGCGGCAATAATCCGACGATACGGGAACCGGCGATAGCGTGATGGCGTAAGGCTTATACGCCCGTCGGGCACAAATTTCCAGGGATCGGCCCGGATACCTAATTTAGCAACCTTACGTACATGAACTTAAGAATTCATAGCGTATCGCATTGCAGCTAAGGATGAATTAAACATCGCATTAACTGGTGCGGCAATCTGTCGCAAGCAAAGTGCGTTGTAAGGGGGTTAGATGACAATGAGGACTGAAAAGGCTGTATTGACGGCGTTTGAGCAGCTCTCCACGCTGGTCGGCACCGAGGAGGCCTTAGAGCTTGTGCATTGTCGCAGTGGGCTGTCCGACTTGTTTTTACGTCAGCACTGGGACGAGAAAGTCTTCAAGATTAGTGATGATGACAATAGTCGAGGCGGCACCTCGTCCGGCAATTGGCTGGCGCGGGTAATCAAGCAGGGACCAGAGCTAATCCTGAGTAATACCATTGATCCCACTCGCCGTGAAATAAGAGTCGCTGGTTCCCAATTCTGGAAGCACTTCCTTGCCGCCCTTGACCGGTGCGCCCAAGCCACTCCGGCTAACGACTCCGGGAAAAATGGTCAAGGCGAACGGCCCTCCGTTGCCAGTCGAATTTACGGGCTCGCTTCCGGTTGCCTCGGGCGTTGGGACAGGCGTAATCACGTAAAATGGACGCAGGCCCCGGCCTGGACGCAGGCCCCGGTCCGGACGCAGGCCCGCACGCCGCTTAGCAAAAAAATGAGCATCCGCGCCGCCCAGCATCGCAGCGCGCGCCAACTTTACTCTCTTTACTACCAATAACCCCCAAAACGACCTAGCTAATAACCACCCAGCCGGAAATCATGCTAGACGCCTAGTCAGGCGGTTAGCCGCCCGTCACCGGCGGGAACAGGGCAACCTCGTCTCCGTCTTCGACCGGGTGGCTGGGTCGGGCATGGCACTGGTTGACCGCAACCCGAACTACCGCCCGATCGGCCAAGGCTGCCGCGTAGGTCGGGCCTCGAGTCGCAAGCCAAGTCAGCAGGTCAGCGACGTCGCGCATACCTGGCGGTATCGTCACCTCCTCGCCTGCGACTCCGATGGTGGTCCGTAACCATGCGAAATACAGAAGTTTCATGCCGGCGCCACCTTTGTCGGTGAATTAGGCCTACTAGCTCATCATTGGACACATGCCGTTGCCGCATGAAGCCGCGCCGCAAGGCGTCGGTGCGGTGGGCTGGGATTTTCCCACACGTGGTGCCATAATGGCTTTGACGACTTGCCGGCCGCCGCAGCTGGGGCAGACGAGGGCGTCGTCAACCTTGCGGGCGTCGTAATCTGCCATGTTATCAAACCATTGGTCAAATTCGTGACCGCAATCGCAGCGTAGCGAATAGTTTATCATGATGCTTTCCTTGCCGATGGCCCTTGGTTGAGCCGATGGCCCTTGGTTGATTCGCCGGATTACGCTGCCACTGACTTGACCTGAGGTGCCGGCTACTACTACATATGAGGTGGCCGAAGCAAGGCTCCGGCGGCCCTTGACCTATCGAGCGCGAGGATACATGAGCAAAACCGTTAAGGTCACCGATGAAAGTTTCCAAAGCGATGTTATCGATGCAGCGGGGCCGGTGCTGGTCGATTTCTGGGCCGAGTGGTGTGGTCCTTGCAGACAGATCGCCCCGACACTCGACGAACTTGCCAAAGACTATGAGGGCAGGCTCACCGTGGTCAAGGTCAACATCGATGAAAACCCGATCATTCCCTCCCGATTCGGTGTTCGCGGTATCCCGACACTGCTCATGTTCAAGGATGGCAACGTCGCGGCCACCAAGATCGGTGCCCTCGCTAGGAGTCAGCTTTACAGTTGGGTTGAGGGAAATATTTAATGGCCACAGCCTGGGTATCCTGTCCGGGTAGGCCTTGATTTTATGTACGACTTGTGAAAAGGTGGACATCCGTTCATCGTCTGTCGACAAGATGCGACTCGGCTCAAGTGAGATATTGCTATGCAAGCACAGATTTCGACAGTGGGAATTGCCGCTTTGATTGAGCGAGCGTCGCGGCTGGTCCACTCCATTGGTTATGCCGAGGGTCTGTATCCGGCGCAGTGGATGGCCTTGCGTTTTTTTACCGAGGCACAGCCCTCGGCCCGTACCACCGCAGGGCTGGCTCGGTTCCAGGGCATGAGCTTGGGGCCGGTTGCGCGCACGGTGCG
>JBAXKX010000186.1:0-5919 GCA_037135115.1 Rhodospirillaceae bacterium | reverse complement strand
TTGGTTCAAGGGTCGCGCGCGGCGCAACTTTTGGTTCAAGGGTCGCGCGCGGCGCTCCGGTCAAAATCAAGCCGCCCGGTGGTACCGCCGCTGCCACAGCCGCCCGGTGCCTTACGTCCTGGGCGAGAAAATAGGCTATCGCCGTCTCTGGCCAGATCACTACCGTCGGCTGCCAACCTTTACCCAGGGCAGAAGGTGCCACGCTCATCTCAAGGTGACGCTGGAAATTACCTTCGCGTTCGCTGTCGGCCCATTTCCTCCCCTGGTCGATGTTGGCCTGGACCAAACGGAGGCGGACACCGGCCACCGTCTCGACCTCCGCACTGGCAAGGCGCCACGTTCCGGCCACAGCAAGGCTCGCGAACAACGTCAGCCCGCAAGCAAGCGCCATCAGCGCTCGGCGACGGGGCACCGACGGGTCGGCCAATAGCGCCGGCAGGCCGGCAACCAGCATGGTAAGCAGGCTGAGGCCATAGACTCCGGTCACCGCCGCCGTCTGAAGCACCTCAGAATAGTCAACCCAGCAATAGCCGACAAGTTGCCAGGGAAAGCCGGTGAAAAGATGGCCGCGCAGCCATTCAGCGATAACCCACACCGTCGCAAATGTCACGACTCGGACCAGTCCCCGTCCGCCAAGAGACCATACAGTCATAGTAACGAGACCGGTGAATATGGCCATCAGTGCGGGAAGTCCAGCGATGGCTACCGGCATCAGCCACCAAAACTGCGCGATGTCGGTGAGAAGGGCGAATGAAATCCAATAAAGTCCGAATCCGAAATAAGCAAAGCCGAACCACCAGCCAAGCGCGAAGGCGGAGCGGGGTTCGCCGACTCCATCCAGCAGCCACAGCAGCCCCGGCACCGCGATTAACAGCAACGGCACACCACAGACCGGCGGTAGGGCTAGCGTTGCGACCGCCCCGAACAGCGCAGCCCAGCCCCATCGCCGCCAGCCGCTGCTGCGGGCGAGGCGGGTGGGCAAGGTGGCGCATGTTTCATTCATAGGACTGTTCCTCGGTCCGGGTCGGCGGGTTACGGACTCGGATGCGCTTGACTCGGCGGGGGTCGGCGTCAAGAACTTCGAACTCTAGTCCAAGCGGGTGGGACAGCAATTCGCCGCGACCGGGCACCCGACCGGCCATCGAGACTATCAGCCCGCCTAGGGTGTCGATGTCCTGGCGCTCGTCGTCGGAAAGGAGCTGGCCAACCCTGGCCTCGAACAGCTCGATCGAGACCCGGGCATCGGCGATCAGGGTCCCATCTAGCTTTTCAATCATTTCGGGTTCCGACTCGTCGTCGTGCTCGTCCTCGATTTCGCCGACGATCTCCTCGACCAAATCCTCGATGGTAACCAGCCCATCGATACCGCCGAACTCGTCCACAACCATGGCCATGTGCTGCCTTGTCTGGCGCATTTGCAGTAGTAGGTCGAGCACTGGCATACTCGGAGCCGCAATCTGCACGTCGCGCACGATTTCTATCAGCTCAACCTGCTTGCCCTGGGCGATACAGGCAATCACGTCCTTGATGTGAACGATCCCGATCACGTCGTCGAGTGTTTCGCGATAGACCGGGATTCGGCTGTGTCCGTCGGCGGCGATGCGTGAAACTAGGTCGGTGAAGCTGGTGGAAATTTCAAAAGCCACAATGTCGGCGCGCGGTACCATGGCGTCGATCACGGTGCGATCGCGCAGTTTCAGGATGTTGGCCAGCAGCAGTCGTTCGCTGGCCCCCAGCGAGCCCTCGTCACCGCCCTGTTCATCGATCAATTCCTCGATGGCGTCGCGCAGGGTATTGTCACCGCGATGCCGCAGGATGCCACGCAACCAGCCGCTGAATTGCCGGCTCAGGCTGGCTTGTTCGTCGCTTTCATCATCGCGGGCGGGACGGTTGCCGGACAGGTCGGTCATGATTTTTCTGGAGTGGGGGTTTTTCTGGGGTGGGGGTTATTCAGGGGTGGGGACAGGGGGAGGTATCAGGTGCGGGTCGGCATAGGGATCCGTGATTCCGAGCCGGGCCAGAATGGAGATTTCCAGGCTTTCCATGTCCTCGGCCTCGGCTTCGGTGCTGTGATCATGGCCGAGCAAATGTAGCACGCCATGCACAATCAAATGGGTGGCATGATCGGGCAAACTCTTTCCCTGCGCCTTGGCCTCGCGGGTTATTATCCCGTGACCAAGAACGATGTCGCCGAGCAGCAACGGCGCGCCGGGTGCGTCTGGTTCCATTCCGCCATCGCACAATGGAAACGACAGCACGTTGGTCACCTTGTCCTGGCCGCGATGCTCGCGGTTGAGATTACGCAAGGCGTCGTCGTCGGCCAGTGTGATTCCAAGTTCGACGGTGGTGGCGTTGGTGTGCAACGAGGTAGTCAGGGTGCGCTCGGCTGCAACAACCAGCAGAGGGGCGATGGCCGCATCCCAATCGTCGCAGTCATGGTTTACTATGGTGTTTATTATGACTAAGTTGGCAATCATGGTTCGCTCGCCAAGGGAGCACCTCCTGCACGTCGCGCGATCCTTGGCTGACGATTGGTGGAACCCTATCCTCCCTGCGGGCGGTTATTCAAGGGGAACTTTTCTAGGGCAACCTTAATTCCATGGGGCCGATCGTGGCTTTGGCGTGCCCACCGAATGCCAGGGCTGACAGAAAGTTTCTGATAAGATTCGGGAAAAAACAATGCTATTGAGAAGGAAGTTTTCATTGATTATATAAATAAGTAAAACTAGTTTTATTATCCTGTTCAACCATGACTAGTGGCATTACCAGCCAACAACGGTGATGATATTTTAATAACATACTTGTTTATACTTTAATTAAGGCACAATTCCTCTTTTATCGCGGGTCGACGCTCGGGGCCTTACGGCGAAATTACCGCGCCGGAGCTGGTGGTGCCGCGCTTGAATTATAGTTGCGTATTTTTTGGTGGATGCCTCAACAATTAGTTGGCATTTTTTTCGGCTCGTGATATTCGTTCGTTCGTCAGCAAAATTTGCTGGAAACCTAACCACCCAAACAGATCGGCGCTTTATACCGCGCGGCAACCTCTTGCGTGCGATGCCGGTCAAATAAGCAACGCTAACATGACACAGGCAAATCTTTGGCAACCGAGCGATATCATGAATGCTGAAACCGGCAGCGATTCGGATTCGCCGGACTCTCCGAAAAGACATCGTGGCCGTATACCGCAGTCAGCATGGCCGCAAATATTAAAAAGACATCGAACCGGTGTTACATTGTCGGCAATCGCGCGGGAGTTTGACTGTACGCCTAGCGCAATTTCTTACATTGTGCGTAAGGCGGAGGCGGCTGCCGCAGGCTCTGAAGAGGAGACGGCTGACATGACCGAACCGCCGCTGGCCCCGGTATCCGCAGCTCTGGCCGCCCCGGTATCCGTAGCTCTGGCCGCCCCGGTATCCGCAGCTCTGGCCGCCCCGGTATCCGCAGCTCCGGGTCCTGTGTCTTTAGCGCCGGCTTCAACCTCGACGCCTCAGGTTGCTTCAACTTTGTCCCTAGGCTTACGTCGGTCGCCCCCGTCTGGCAATTCTGGTAACGATCAGGGTTCGATCTGTTCCATGACGGTCCCGGTAATTTCCGTGGTTCCAGCAGTACCCGCCGCCCCAGTTGTTACGGTTGCAGAGGTGCCACGAGCAACATCGGGTGATCCACCGAGTGCTCGGTCGGGTCAGCCTCCACCGGTTGACGCCGTCGAGGCACGGTTGCGCGAAACTGCACGTGGCTGCTTGGTTGCCTATCGCGGATGGCGTCTGGCATCGGGTGAAGCGAGTATTCTGTCTTTGAACGATGCTGTTCATAATCTGCGCAAGGTGCTGGCCCGTATTGAGATTGACATGTCGGCCAATCGGCGCGATGAGCCAAGTCTGCGGCCGATCCCGATTCCCCAGCACCGCGCCGCTCGGCCGCGCTGAGAGGCGGAAAATGTATTACTAGCACGTCGGACTAAAGCCGATATTTATCGAGGTGGGTATTTCGCGTTCGCGATTTTATGGAGTAAATATAGGCAAAATTTATACCAAGTATCGCTGGATGCTTCGTCATCGTTTCATGGTGTGCCTCTTTTTGTATAACAGCTAGCATTGTCGACCACGAAGAGGCGTGAATGTCGTTACGTCAGCCGAATTTCATACTGGCAAATCTATCACGGGGAATATTTGCGGTTACGGTCGCCGTTACGGCTCTGACATCGGTTGCGCTTGCCAACCCTGCCACCAGGGCGACGCCTCCCGCTTTGGACCCCGGTGCCGTTGTGTTCGTTTATAACAGGTTCGGCGACGACCGCAATCCTGGCTCCAGCATCCGAATCGATCAATTTGTCGACCATATCGACGAGCTTGTGGTCGGCGGTTATACTGTGTTGCCCCTTGTCCGTGTGATTGAAGCCGTTCGCGGTGGGGACCGCCTGCCCGACCGAACCATAAGCGTCACTATTGATGATGCTACCTTGTCTGCGTACCGGGAGGCCTACCCGCGACTACGGACCGCCGGGGTCCCGTTCACCCTCTTTGTTGCTACCGACGCCATCGACGGCAAACTTGGCAGCCATATGAGTTGGGATCAGGTTCGCGAACTGTATAGCGCCGGTGTCACCATCGGTGCCCTCACTGCGTCGGCGTTGCCGATGGCTGAACGATCGGCCCAGGAGAACCGGGACGACATCAAACGCGGCAAGGCACGTTTCCTGGCCGAACTGGGCTTCGTTCCAGAGTTGTTCGCTTATCCCCATGGCGAGAACAGCCTGCCTGTCCGCAATATTGTGGAGCAGGCCGGTTTTTTGGCAGCCTTCGGCCAGCAGTCCGGCGTTGCCTACCCAGGCGCCGAGATTTTCAACCTGCCCCGTTTTATCATGAATGATAGCTTCGGCAGCATTGACCGCTTTCGACTGGCGGCCAACGCCCTGCCGCTGCCGGTAACCGATGTTACTCCCGCCGACCCGGTGCTGGTTGGCAATCCGCCGATTCTCGGTTTTACCGTGCCCGACGGCATCGGCAACCTCGGCCGACTCGCTTGCTTTGCTACCGGCCAGGGCCGGACGGCAGTGGAGCAACTCGGCAGCAACCGAATCGAGGTCCGTATCGCCGATGCCTTCCCACCCGGTCGAGCCCGAGTCAACTGCACTCTCCCCGCAGAGGACGACCGTTGGCGCTGGTTCGGCGTCCAGCTATTTATTCCGGAACCATGAATCGTCGTCAGCGTACGGCGCGAACCTCTACCACCTCCGGGATGTAGTGGCGCAGCAGGTTCTCAACTCCGTTTTTCAAAGTTGCCACGGAACTCGGGCAGCCGGAACAAGCCCCCCTCATGTTGAGATAGACGACGCCGTTCTCAAAACTGTGAAAAGTTATGTCGCCGCCATCCTGGGCCACTACCGGCCGCACCCTCTGGTCGAGCAGATCCTTGATTGCAAGGATGATTTCGCTATCCCCGCCATCATAACCTTCTCCGCCTTCCCCGCCCAGATCATGACCATCCGCCGTTGCTGCCTCCAGCACCGGCAGGCCAGAGATAAAGTGGTCCATGATCGCGCCCATTAGCATCGGCTTGAGTACCATCCATTCGGCATCTGGCCGTCTTGTCACGGTGATGAAATCATAGCCGAGGAACACGGCGACCACCCCATCAACTGCGAACAGGCTGCGGGCAAGTGGCGAGCCAACCGCCATTTCCGGACTACAACAGTCCACCGGCGCCCCGCCGGTCACAGCAAGACCGGGGAGGAATTTTAAGGTCGCGGGGTTTGGGGTTTCTTCCGTCTGAATGAACATAACTTACTCCCATCAAACCGCCAGTATTGGCGGTCATGCGCGAAAATGGGCAAAAATCGGGCGTTAATCAAGTGCCGGCTTCATTTTGATTTTCGGACAGCCAGGCGATCTGGCCGGCCGTGGAGCTGTCGTGATT
>JBAXKX010000185.1:0-5955 GCA_037135115.1 Rhodospirillaceae bacterium | reverse complement strand
TGCCGTCGGCGTCCTTGGACTCGCTCATTGAGGCATGGTTATGTCCGGGCTGGTACTGGACATCGATTTTCTGAAGGATCGGGTCCACTGCCTCGCCCTTGAAGGCGCGGATGGCCTTGTCAATGTTCCACTTTACTACTTGGCTGTCGAGGAACAGCGTGGTGTAGGCGTTGCCCCGGCCGTCAAACGCGGTATGAAGCGGGCCAAGGCCTAGCTTAGGCTCGGCAACCACGGTATCGCGCGGCTTAATCTTGTCATCGAACAAATCGTCAAGCCGGCGTACATCAATCACGGTCACGGTCGGCGACAACTTGCCAGCAAACATTACATGGATGCCATCGGGCGCCGTGTTGCAACCGTGAGGACCGTTGGGCACCGGGATATAGCGAGTATACTTGGATCCGTGGCGGCCGTCGACCACCGGAACACCGTTCCACATTTGAACGTCGCCGCTTTTGACCGCTTCTTCGATGCGCTTGAGGTTGAACACTACGGCCCAATCCTGTTCGGCGGCGGTCATCTCGGCTAGTGTAACTCCGCCCTCGGAGTTATAGCTGGTTGCGAATGAGTACTTGCCCTGGTAGTCGGCATCGGTATTGTCAAGATTACCATCGACCAGCACCTGCCAAGCGACCTTCATGGTGTCGCCGTCAACTGCTGTGTAAACTGCGTGATACTTCTTGGGTTCGTCAAGAATGGAACCGTCGTTGACCGGCATCGGCACCATATGTTCACCGCAACAGAAAACGTAGCCGGTACGGGGATACTTCTGGAGGCGCAGACCATGGACATCGCGTGAGTTAGGAATCTCAATGACCTTGTCAACACGCATTACATCGCCACGAATTCGCGCGATACGAGCGTTGGCCTTGTCGTTTACGAAAATATAGCGGCCGTCATAGCTGCCCTCGGTAAACGACATGTGCGGGTGGTGGGTGTCGCCATTGAGGAACATGCCGTGTTTGGCCTGATAGGCCTTGGTTTCCGGCAACAGGCCGTCGGTGAGTATTTTCTTCGACTCGTTGGTCTGGCCCCAGCCGGTGGCGCTGCAACGATTGAAAACTGGAATCCGGATCAGCTCGCGCATCGAGGGCATGCCGACAATCCGAACCTCGCCAGACTGACCGCCACTGTGGAATGTATAGTATTCATCGAGATCGCCCGGCTTTACTTCTGCCTTGTTGGGTGTGGTCGCCGCTTGAGCCGTGCCGCCGCCTAGCAAAGAGCCGCCCAAAACCGAGCCACCGACCATAGCGGCACCACCGGCCACTCCTGCCCCGGCCAAGCCGGCCACCGCCGCAACGGTTGCGGTGCTGCCCAGCATTTCTCTCCGGCTAACCACAGAATTTACCTTGACTTTTTCCGACATTACCACACATTCCTTGTTTACTGCGTTGGGCTTGCCACTATTCGGCTAGCTACGACGGGAAACGTCGTCTCTTTTAATCCGGGTTGCCCAGGTCTCGCCTTCTCTCTCGTTTCAGGCGTCGCTGTGTCATCACCGGACAATTAAGTTCATGCCAGTACAGAACCTGACAGCCCATGCACTGAATGCACTCGTTGGGGTTGATCTGGCCCTCGGGATGGATGGCCCCGACTAGGCATTCATGGGCGCAGCGTTGGCATGGACTGCCGCATTCCTTGTGCCGCCGCAACCAGTCAAACACGCGCAAGCGGGCAGGTATTGCCAACGCTGCGCCAAGCGGGCACAGGTAGCGGCAATAAAATCGCTCGATGAACAGTCCGGCCACCAGCAATGCCAAGGCGAAAAGGACATACGGCCAGTCGCGTTGAAAATGTAGGATAATCGCGGTTTTGAACGGCTCAACCTCGGCGGCGCGCTCGGCCAGTCCCAGCGAGTCTAACGACAGACCAAGTAGCGCCAAAAAGACCAGATACTTTATCGCCCACAGCCGCTCATGCAGGCTCCACGGTACCTTTATTTGCGGCACCTTGAACCGCCGACCCAACTGGTTCAAAAGCTCTTGAAGGGCTCCGAATGGGCATAGCCAGCCGCAGAATACCCCACGCCCCCACAGGAGGAGTGCCGCCGCCGTGCCGCACCACAGCACAAAAATCAGTGGGTCGAGCAGAAAGGTGTTCCACGAAAAACCGCTGATCAGGCTGTTGATCAGGGTCAAGACATTGACCACCGATAATTGGGCAGTCACGCCCCAGCCCAGCCATAACAAGGTGAAGGTTAAAAAACCTAGTCGCAGCACTCGATGCAACTTCGGTCGCAACACGAATAGATTCTGTAGAAAGTAGAGTACGGTAATAATCAGCAGCATACCGGTGAGCACGCCGATTTCGACCGCTCGCCCCAGCCACAGTCGTTGCCACAACGGCACATCACCCGAATCCAGAGCAACTTCGGAAGCTTCAACCCCCCGAGCAATAACCAAGGCCAACGGCTTGGGTGCCACTTTCGTGATATTTAGATAGCGGTCGGGAACCGTGTATTCAGCGTCAAAGGTGATAAACGCTCTTTGCAAGGCGGCGATTTGGCGTTGAACCAGCAATTGTACCCGCCAAGGCTCCACAGAATTGAATTCGGTGGCGGTGGGCACGATGTAGAGCCCGATTTCGTCGAAGTTAGGCGCGCCAAGGGCGTTCAGCCCTCCCAGTCGTTTGTAATCGTGGTCATGGAACAAAATGCTGTCTTCACCCTGAATTAGCTGGATGCGATCAAAGATGCCGCCGCGCACAAAGCCGGTACCACGAAACGAATAGAGACCAGAGGCGGCAATCAATAGGGCGGTCTGTCCCGGCTTAAGACGGGTGATTAGGTTGGCGTATTCGCCGTCGCCAAGTAGGCTCCTTCCGATCGCCGGCACGCTGACCTCGGCCAAGTACATGTCGATAAACGTTTCATCGTCCTTGCCAACTTCCGGACGTGCCGCCGCAAGTGCATTACCAGAGCGTTCAAAGGCGCGATTAACATCGCTTATCGAAAGCCTCAGGTTACGGACGGCGCCGTTCGCGATCAGTGAAGACCAGTCCTCAACCGCCGTAAGCTGAGTTTCAATATGACGGGTAGGGGTTGCAGCTATTTTGGCGGTTGTCCCGCCTAAACCACGCGACCTCGCAACTTTAAGTGCGGAGCGAACCATAGTTTCGCCGATAACAATTGTGCTGACGGTAGCACCGCTGATGAGGTCAACCGGCGGCCTGTCCGCCGCCTTACCCACCATTTCAAGTACGTTAATGCCGGCATAGCCATCAATGAAGGAGCGAACTTTGGCTTCGGGAATGCCAACCAAGACGATAGGTTCGTGGTGCTCAAGCAGCTTGCCGCCGCGAATGATCCCCTTGACGTCGATGCCGACCATAATGACGATCGGCTTACCCGAATAGCCGGTGGCGTTGACCACATCGGCGTTGAGAAAGGCGTAGCCTAACAGTTTTTCGCCCTGATAGACACCAGCGGCGGCGGGCACACCCTCAATCGGGCCGAATCGATCAGCGCCGGGGATAATTTCAGCCGGCTGAACTTTGGGCAGGAATTCAGCGAGGCGACTGGTGGTCGCAGCCTCGACATTCAATGCCGTGCCCATTACGAATCCAAACAATAGTGTCAGGATCCAGGTTATATATCTGGGGCGTTGCGTGATCACGTCAACCACTGACCATAACCCGTAAAACACGTACGAGGCTTGCTCATCCGTTCGCCCTGGCCATCATCTAAATCTGCCAGCGATCGGCCAGCATTCTATCGGGCGGACGAAATACCAAACCCAATTATGGTTGTCAACTAATTTTCGAAGCGAGGTTAGTTTATGCTCTGTGTCTACACTCGTACAGCCTAGCTATCCCTATTTGCCCGGCTGCTATAATTTTTCCGGAGATTTCGGCAAACTTCGCAATTTCCACATGCATCTCGATCAATAAAAATGATAGAGAAGGTGCGTGAGTGCCAGTCAGATACAAAACCAAGACCCGTTCTTCCAACGCCGGCTCGACAAGCCGGGCACGGCCGGTGTTCTGCCACGCCATCGGCAGGTAATGGTTCTGCCAGAGGAAACTTGGTGATGGCCGAGTCTGACTCCCTCTACCACCGGCTATTCTCGCACCCGATCATGGTCGAGCAACTGGTGCGCGAGTTCGTACCAGAAGCAATGTCGGTAGGATTGGACTTTGCTCGGATGGTGCGGGTTAACGCCAAGTTTCACTCTCAGAAAGGGAAACGCCGTGATGGCGACGTAATTTGGTGCCTGCCCACGAACATGGGCACTGATATATACTTGTATTTTCTGATTGAATTTCAATCTTCGATCAATGAGTGGATGAGTGTTCGGACCCAAGTATACACCGGAATGTTATGGCAACAGATAATTAACACGAATAAGCTAAAACGTGGAAACAAGTTGCCGCCCGTTCTGCCAATTGTCTTGTATAATGGCGACCAGCGCTGGAATGCGCCGCTCAATGTCACTGACTTGATTGATATTTCTCCCAACTCGCCGCTTTGGCCTTGGCAGCCGGCTGTGCGGTATTATCTACTCGATGAAGGCGCGTTTCCCAAAGATGACTTGGTCCGCAGGGAAACCCTAACGGCATTATTGTTCCGATTGGAGCACTGCTATCACCTTGACGATCTGGTCGGATTGATTGACGAGGTACTTCGTTGGTTCCGAAGCCATCCTGGCTACGACGCACTAAAGCAGTTATTTACCGAGGTTGTGGCCCAAGCCGCATATGACATTGGTGGTGATGGTAAAGTTAAAATCCCCGAAGGCTTGTTGGAGGTCAGGAATATGTTGGCAACTCGTACTCAAGTTTGGAAACAGCAATTGGTGGCCGAGGGCGAAGCCAGGGGCAAGGCCGAAATGCTCCTCCGTCTGCTTTACCGTCGCTTTATGACGCTCCCCTCCGGTCTTGAGGATAGAATTCGGGCCGCAAGTTCCGACCAGCTGGACGAGTGGAGCGAGCGCTTTGCCGATGGCCTTTCGCTAACCGAAATCTTCGGTCTTGATCTACCGCACTGACAGATTAGCGAAGCGTCCCGTACCGGACATTGTGACGAATTATCCGTGGTTATCCGCGCTGATCCGTTCCTGTCGGCGGGAAACAAACGGGACACTGGGAAACCGTAAGCCAGCAACCCATTGAAAAATATGGCGTCCCCTAGGGGATTCGAACCCCTGTCGCCGCCGTGAGAGGGCAGTGTCCTAGGCCTCTAGACGAAGGGGACTTAGCCGCGCGCCATCAAAGCTATAAACCGTGATGGACGAAGGTGCAAGCAGCTTTCTCTGGTCCGGGACGAAATCATCAGGCCGGGCTGGTTGTCGGGCTGGTTGTCGGGCTTTTCTCGGGGCACGGTAAGTGATATGCATATATGCCGACGCGATTGGCGCGCGGACGTGGTTGGCGCTGTGCGGCATATCGGGACTACAGGCCAGTTTCCCCTAGGAGCGACGATGCAGGAAATTTTGTCGAGATTGGAATCGATGCGCGCGGGGGCGCGACTGGGCGGTGGGCAACGCCGTATTGATTCGCAGCACCAAAAGGGCAAATTGATCGCCCGCGAGCGGATCGAACTGCTGCTTGACGAGGGTTCTTTCGAAGAATGGGATATGTTTGTCGAGCATCGCTGCACCGATTTTGATATGGCCGACAATAAAATTCCCGGCGACGGCGTGGTGACAGGGCACGGCACCATCACTGGTCGGCCGGTGTTTGTGTTCAGCCAGGACTTTACCGTGTTCGGCGGTTCGCTTTCGGAGGCCCACGCCGAAAAAATCTGTAAGATCATGGATCAGGCGATCAAGGTCGGTGCCCCGGTGATCGGCCTCAACGACTCGGGAGGTGCCCGCATTCAGGAGGGCGTGGCCTCGCTCGGCGGTTATGCCGATGTGTTCTTGCGCAATGTTCTGGCCTCCGGCTGTGTGCCGCAGATTTCGCTGATCATGGGGCCATGCGCGGGCGGAGCCGTGTATTCTCCGGCGATGACCG
>JBAXKX010000184.1:0-5980 GCA_037135115.1 Rhodospirillaceae bacterium | reverse complement strand
TCCATATCATTCTGATGCAGCACGGCCTGTCCCTCTAGTAACTTAGTCAGCAATACCTCAATACGGGCCTGCACAGTCTCCATGCTACCAAGCCGCTGCTCAACCGCACCAAGCCGCTGGTCCATGGCATCAAGCCGCTGGTCCATGGCATCAAGCCGGCGCTCAATCGCATCAAGGCGACGCTCAACCACACCAAGCCGCTGCTCAACCGCATCAAGGCGATGGTCCATGGCATCAAGCCGATGGTCCATGGCATCAAGGCGATGGTCCATGGCATCAAGGCGACGCTCAACCGCACCAAGCCGCTGCTCAACCGCACCAAGCCGGTGATCCATGGCACCGATCTTGTTAGCGAACAAAGCGAGGCTGGAACCGGTAGCTTCTTTGGCAGCGCATTCGGGGATACCAGCCAGAACTTCGGACAAAACCTCGGCGACGCAGTCCGCCTGCTCCTTTGGAAAGCTCGAGTTCTGAAGCCTACGGGAAATATTTCTAGTATCAAAGGCGGCGGCGGGCATGGCAGAATTCCCCATCATTGTGTGCCATTATGTACCCATTTGATACTGCAAGTCAACTCGCACCCGGCCCAATCCTGGGCATAATCTGGCGCTGGCGCAGACTTTCCAGCAGGCGCTTGGTGGCGAAGCCATCGGGAACCTCGCCGATAGTTTTCTGAAACCCCCGAATGGCGCTGCGGGTAGCGGGTCCAACCAGTGAATCGGTGCTACCGGGATCAAAGCCGCTGGCGGCCAGCTTTTGTTGCAACTCTAGCCGCTCGGAGCCGCTGAGGGGGCTTTCCCCGCGCGGCCAGCCTGCGACGACATGACCACCGCCCTTCATACGGTCGGCGAGCAGGGCCACCGCCAGAGCATAGCTGGTCGAGGGATTATAGCGCATGATCGAGCGAAAGTTCTCGCGAACCAGAAAGACTGGGCCGGTGTGACCGGCGGGGGCCAGGACCGAGGCGGAGCCGTAATCGGCGAGCGCACCGCCGCCAACCGGCCGCACGCCGATTTGCACCCACTCGGAGACCGGCTTGACTATGGTTAACTCGGCCTGATCCCAGGGGAAATCACGCGACACTCGGACCTCCTCGCCCCACGACTCGTCGCGGCGCCAGCCATTGCCGGTTACAATGAAATTGGCGGTGGAGGCGAAGACGTCGGGCAGGCTGTTCCAGATATCACGGCGACCGTCACGATCATAATCGATGGCGTGCTTGAGGAAAATAGTGGGCATGAACTGGGTTTGGCCCATAGCTCCGGCCCAAGATCCACGCATCTGCGCCAACGAAATATCCTTGTTATCAAGGATGCGCAGCGCCGCCAGCAATTCACTGCGGAAATAGGCGGGGCGACGACTCTTATAGGCCAGGGTGGCCAAGGAATTGACCACCGACCAATCGCCATAGCTCTGACCGTAGTCGCTCTCAACCCCCCAGAACGCGATCAGGATTTCTTTCGGCACCCCATATTCAGCCGATACGCGGGCCAGCAGTCCGGCACTGGCCTTGAGCTGCTTGCTACCAGCGATCACCCGCTGCTCAGACACCGCGCTGTCAAGATAAGTCCAGATCGGGCGGGAGAACTCGGGCTGGCTGTTATCAAGTTCCAGTACCCGGTCAAGGATGCGGGCGTTAGCGAAAGCCAAATCAACGGTTCGGCTACGGATGCCCTGGCGCATGGCTTCAGTGCGAACCCCGGCCAGCCATTCAGAAAAACTTTGCGTGGTCTGCGCCGGAGTCGGCTCGGCCTTGACCTCGCTCACGGGCGGCTTTGCGTCGCCGGGCGAGGCACAGCCGGTCAGCAACAGCGCCGTCAATCCTGCGGTCGCGAAACGGTTGGCCCAGCGTCCAGGCTTCATGCCGTGCGCCGTAAGTGTCTGCGCCGTAAAAGTATGTGTCCGTTCCATGGCCTGCGCGCGCTCCCAATCATCTCGCTAGTTCCGGCTTATCTGGTTCCAGCGTCCCCGTTGTCTTCCCTTTGAGTCGGCGATGTCAACTGGTGGAGGCTCGACCAGGGTTCAAGACACGTGACGCCGAGGCGGATAAGGCCTATACATAGGGATGAACCTCACCCCTTAGGCCACTCGCGGCGCCCCGAGCTATGACCTGCCACCTGCGTCTTGGCGTTAATATCGACCATGTTGCCACCATCCGCAACGCGCGGGGCGGGCGGCATCCAGATCCCCTGCGAGCGGCTAGAATTGCGGCCGAAGCCGGAGCCGACGGCATCACCGCCCATCTGCGTGAGGATCGACGCCATATCGGCGACCGCGACATTGAACACCTTCGGCACGAAATTAAGTTGCCTTTGAACCTGGAGATGGCGGCTACACCCGAAATGGTGGCTATCGCCCTGCGCCATCTTCCCCACGCCTCATGTATCGTCCCGGAGAAACGCTCCGAGGTGACTACTGAAGGTGGGCTTGACGCGATCAGCGGTCGCGATCACCTACGGCCCTTGATTGGGCAGCTTTGCGCCGCCGGTATCCGGGTGTCGTTGTTCATTGAGCCCGACGTTCGCCAGCTTGACGCCGCGCGCGAGTTGGGTGCCCCGGTGGTGGAACTTCACACTGGTGCCTATTGCGACGCCCCCGCCGGGCCTGAGCGCGAACGCCAATTGGCACGGATCACCGCCGCCGCCGCTCACGCCGCCGCAATCGGGCTTGAATGCCATGCCGGGCACGGCTTGGCCTATGACACCGTCTCAGCGATCGCTGCTATTCCCACCATCGTTGAACTCAATATTGGACACTTTTTGATTGGGGAGGCGATTTTCAGCGGGCTTGGCGCAGCCATCAAAGAGATGCGAAAATTGATGGACGCCGCCCGATGATTCTCGGCATCGGGGCTGACCTATGCGACATACGGCGCATTGAGAAGACGCTAGAGCGTTTCGGCAACCGTTTTATTGCCCGACTGTTTACGGAAACGGAACAGCGACGCTCGGAGCGGCAGGCCGGGCGCGCCGCCAGTTATGCCAAGCGCTTCGCCGCCAAGGAAGCCTGCGCCAAGGCCCTGGGTACCGGGTTTCGTCACGGCATTTACTGGCGCGACCTTGGTGTCAGCAACAGCGCTAACGGCAAACCGACGATGGAACTTACAGGCTGCGCGCTTGAACGGTTGAATGCCATGACGCCAGCAGGCATGATCGCACAGCTCGACCTGACCTTGACCGACGACTATCCGCTGGCTCAGGCCTTCGTAATCATCAGTGCTATTCCCGCAACCTCAGTTAACTCTACGGCTTTATCGACATGAGTTTATTCCGTCCCGCCGAACGCGCAACCAAGGCCGACGCCGGGTCCAAACCCCAAAGCGCCCTTGGTGAGACGCTCCGCACCTTCATCTATGCCGTGATCATTGCCTTCGGAGTGCGAAGCTTTGGCTACGAACCGTTTAACATCCCTTCGGGCTCGATGATTCCGACACTGTTGATTGGTGACTACCTTTTTGTCTCCAAGTTCTCCTACGGCTACAGCCGGTTCACCCTGGCCCTGGGCATCCCGCTGTTTGAGGGCCGGATTTTCGGCAGCCTGCCCCAGCGTGGCGATGTCGCGGTGTTCAAGCTGCCGCGCGACAATAAAACCGACTATATCAAGCGCATCGTCGGCCTGCCCGGTGACCGCATCCAGATTATCGCCGGTGTGCTCAACATTAACGGCACGGCGGCCAAATTGGAGCGAGTCGAGGACGCAATAGGGGTCGACCACACTGGTAGGCAAATTAAAATTGCCCAGTTTCAAGAGACATTGCCCAACGGCAAGGTCCACCGCATCTATAAGGAACGCAATAGCGGCCCGCATAACAACACGCAGGTTTACGTCGTGCCGCCCCGCAATTACTTCATGATGGGCGACAACCGTGACAACTCGCTTGACAGCCGCTTTCCAGCCGAAATGCGTGGGGTTGGCTTCGTTCCGGAAGAAAATCTGGTCGGCCGCGCCGAGTTCATTTTCTTCTCATTGGAAGAGGGCACCCGCTTTTGGGAAATGTGGCGCTGGCCTTTCGACGTGCGGCTCGGGCGACTGTTGCAGGGGGTAAATTGACGGCCCCGCAGCCGGAGTGCCGGCTTGAACCCCAGCTTGAACCCCAGCTTGAACCCGAGCTTGAAACCCGGCTTGAACAGTTAAGCGAGGTACTCGGTCACGTTTTCACCAACCGCAGTATGTTACTTGATGCCGTCACTCACCCCAGCCTAGCCGGGCTGGAGCGGTCCCGAACACCGGCCTCCAGCTTTGGCCGGGGCATCCCAGGGGCAGCCTATGAGCGGCTGGAGTTCTTGGGCGACCGGGTGATCGGCCTGCTGGTCGCCGAGTGGCTATTGGAACGCTTTCCCGACGAACGGGAGGGCGATCTAGCCCGACGCCATGCAGCAGTGGTTAAGCGCGAGGCGCTGGTTGTGGTCGCCGACGCCATCGGCCTTGTCGGCTATCTGCGTTTGTCTCCCGGCGAGTTGCAAAGCGGCGGGCGGGCCAACCGAACCATACTCGGTGATGCCTGCGAGGCGGTGATCGGCGCTCTTTACCTTGACGGCGGTATCGAGGCGGCAAGGGGTTTCGTACGCCGAGCCTGGGCGGCGCAAATCGACGGCGTCGCCCTCCCGCCCAAGGATGCAAAGACTGCGCTCCAGGAATGGGCGCAGGGGCTAGGCAAGCCACTGCCGAGCTACGAAATAGTCAACTGCAGCGGCCCGGCCCACCGACCCGAGTTTGAGGTGGCGGTGAGTGTCGAAGGCTGCGAAACGGCCCACGGCGTCGGCCGCTCTCGCCGTGTCGCCGAAACCGACGCCGCCTGCACGCTGCTGCGATTAGTGCGGCGAGATTGATCAAAAAGGAACATCAGGATTGATTGCCAAGCTGACACATCCTTCGGAACATGACGCTACCCGCTGCGGCTTCATCGCCCTGGCCGGAGCACCCAATGCCGGCAAGTCGACGCTGCTTAACACGCTGGTCGGACAGAAGCTGTCGATCGTCAGCCCCAGGGTGCAAACCACCCGACGCCGCGTGCTGGGAATCGCCATGAGCGGCAAAAGCCAGCTCATTTTCGTCGACACCCCAGGAATTTTTATGCCAAGCAAGCGCCTGGAACGCGCCATGGTGGCGTCGGCTTGGCAGGGCGTGGGAGATGCCGACCTAGTGGTGGTACTGGCCGATGCCGCCTCCGGCAAGATCGACAAGGACACCGAGGCACTGATCAATCGCCTTAAGGGCGAACAACGTCAGGCGATTCTGGCTATCAACAAAATCGATCTGATCCGGCGCGACCGCCTGCTGGCGTTATCCGAGCGGCTGAACCGCGACGGCGTTTTCACCGAAACTCTCATGATTTCGGCCCTGACCGGCGATGGCGTCGGCGACCTGAAGACCATGCTTGCCCGCCTAGTGCCGCCGGGGCCATGGCATTTTCCCGAAGACCAGGTTTCAGACATGCCGATGCGGCTGCTGGCCGCTGATATGACACGCGAGAAAGTATTTCTCCAGCTCTACCAGGAGCTGCCCTACTCGACAACCGTCGAAACCGAAACATGGGAGGAAATGGCCGACGGCAGCGCCAGGATTTGCCAGGTGATCTTCGTCGAGCGCGAAAGCCAGCGCGCCATCGTGATCGGCAAGGGCGGTCAACGCATCCGCGCATTGGGGGAAACCAGCCGTCTAGAACTAGAGGAAATGCTGGAACGCCGTATTCACCTCAAGTTGTTCGTCAAGGTCCGCGAGCACTGGACCGACGACCCGGAGCGCTACCGTGAGATGGGGCTGGATTTCCCTGCTTGAGACAATTATTTTGTTCATCAAGTCCACGAACGAAATTACAGGTCATCTCGACCGATGACGGCATGACAGCGGGAGGATGTGGGATGAAAAAGGATTTTTTCGGCAAGGGCTTTGCCAAGGCGATGGCTGCAGCGGCAACCGCTGGTGCCGCCGGGGCCGCTGCTATGTCGGTTGGTGCCGGATTGGCCGGCGAGGCTCGGCA
>JBAXKX010000183.1:0-5997 GCA_037135115.1 Rhodospirillaceae bacterium | reverse complement strand
CCGCAAAATCCGTTGAAGTCGGACCAAGATATGGCGGCGCTGGCTGCTCGTTTGGCCATAGCGCGTTCGGCCATGCGTCATCCCTTGGTGCTGGTCACCGACCTGGAAACTCATCTCGGAACCCGCTACACCGCCCATACCCTTAGCGAACTTCGGAAGCGCTATCCTCGCACCCGATTCGTTTGGCTGATGGGAGCCGATAATATGGTGCAAATGCCGCGCTGGCGGCACTGGCGGAGGATTTTTGAACGGATGCCAGTTGCCGCTTTCGATCGCTCGCCATATTCTTTGAGAGCGCAGACTGGCCCGGCGGCGCGGCTGTTCGCGTCAAGTCGGCTTGTGGAGGTCAGTGCCGCCCGCTTGGCCAATCGCAAGCCGCCCGCCTGGATGTTTCTGCGCAATCCACTTCACCCGGCATCGGCAACCGAGATCAGGCTGAATCGTACCGGAGCCACCGCCACCGCTAAAAGCAACCACCGCCACCGCTAAAAGCAAGAGGTATAGTCATCAACACTCAGATATCCCCGGTAGCGGCCATGCCGCTTTCCCCATTCCCGGCAGTCCAGGTCCTAGCCCTCGCCCCGACACCCGATGACCTTATGGGTTTCATTGGACGTTCACTTGATGCTGATCAGGCCGAGGGGGCCGTAATTGTTGATCTTGCTGGCAAATCCAGCATGGCCGACTTTATGGTTATCGCTTCCGGGCGCTCGGCCCGCCATGTCGGTGCCATGGCCGGTAATTTGCGCGAGCGGCTCAAGGCCGCCGGTGTAACCGGCATCGAAATCGAGGGTATGCCCCATTGCGACTGGGTGCTGCTTGATGCCGGAGACGTGATCATCCATCTGTTCCGGCCCGAGGTCCGAGCTTTCTACAACCTGGAAAAATTGTGGGGTGTCGAGTCGCCGGCATTTGAGCGCTCGGGGCTCGAGGAGGCGCCGATCTCGGCCGAAAGCTGTCTTGACGAAGCTGAAGAGTGACCGAACGCCATGCGACTGTGGGTGGCTGCTGTTGGCCGCGTTAAGGCCGGTGCCGCTCGCGACCTTTACCATGATTATGCTGGCCGCTTGAATTGGCCCATAACTCTGCGTGAGGTTGAATTAAAGCGGCCATTGCCCGTGGATGAGCGGCGGCGCCAGGAAGCTCAGCTGTTGCGTGCGGCTGTTCCGGCTGCGGCCTTGCTTGTTGTGCTTGATGAGCGTGGCGTCGGCATGACCAGCGCGGATTTTGCCGGGCGGCTCGGCGCTTGGCGGGATGGCGGTATCGCGGATTTGGCATTTCTTATCGGAGGGGCCGATGGCGTCGACCAGACCTTGCGTTCGGGTGCCGATTTAGTACTTTGCCTAGGGATGATGACTTGGCCGCACCAACTGGTTCGCGGTATGCTGGCAGAGCAGATTTACCGAGCCCAACAAATTCTGACCGGGCACCCGTACCACCGGTCCTGAGTGTGTGTTTGCCGTAGATTTCCGTCGTAAGTTTCCGCCAAGAGGTCTCGTCGTGAGGTTCCAATGAGTATGTTTACGATACTCTTTCTAATCGGGGTTGCCATATTATGGCTGAATCCGCCTTCAGCGGGTGGGCATCATTGACGACTAGAAATTTTAGCGAGGTGGCGACATCATCCCGCCGTCGCCCGGTGGTCCTTTGCGTACTCGACGGCTGGGGCCACCGTGAGGACATGGCCGAGAACGCCATCGCGCTCAGCGACACCCCGGTGTGGGATCGGTTGTGGTGCCATGGACCGCGAGCCCTGCTCCAGGCTAGCGAGGAGAATGTCGGTCTACCCAAGGGCCAGATGGGAAACTCCGAAGTCGGCCACATGACCCTTGGTGCCGGCCGGGTGGTGTTCCAGGACTTGCCGATGATCGACCGCGCCATTGCCGAGGGAAAATTCGCAAATAATACGACGCTGCAAAACGTGATCTTCAAACTGAAGGTCACTTGCGGTCGCTGCCACATTCTGGGCCTGCTCTCTCCGGGCGGAGTCCACTCCCACCAGGACCATCTCGTAGCATTGGCTAAGGAACTGTCCCAAGCCGGAATCGCCGTGGTTGTCCACGCCTTCACCGATGGCCGTGACGTGCCGCCCCGAAGCGCCGTCGCGCAACTAGCCCGGTTCATGACGGATATTGCGCTCTTGCCGGGCGTAACGGTCGGGACCGTGATCGGACGTTATTATGCTATGGACCGTGACGCGCGCTGGGATCGGGTGTCGCGCGCCTATGCGGCTATGGTTGATGGCTGCGGCGAGCGAATCGCCGCCTACCCTGCCGAGGCGGTTGAACTAAGCTATGGTGAGGGCATCTCTGACGAGTTCATTTTGCCGACCATTATTGGCGGCTATGACGGCATGTGCGATGGTGACGGCCTGCTCATGGCCAATTTTCGGTCTGACCGCGCCCGCCAGATACTTTCGTCCTTGGTCGATCCCGCCTTTACCGGCTTTTCCCGTCCGCGCCGTGTCGCCTTCGCTTCGAGGGTCGGCATGGTTGAGTATTCCACCGAACTTAACCGCTTTTTTATCCCGATATTCCTACCCAAGCAAATAACCCAGGTGTTGGGCGAAGTCGTTGCCAATGCCGGAATGCGACAGTTACGCATCGCCGAAACCGAGAAATATCCGCACGTTACCTTCTTCTTCAACGGCGGCGTGGAGGCCGTCTATCCTGGCGAAGAGCGTATATTGATACAATCGCCCAATGTCGCGACCTATGATCAGCAGCCTGAGATGGCAGCGGCCATGGTTACTGACCGGTTGGTTGCGGCGCTTGACGGCGGCGACTTTGACTTGGTGGTAGTCAACTACGCCAATCCCGACATGGTTGGCCATACCGGCGATTTGAATGCCGCGATCAAGGCTGTAGCGGCGGTGGATGTCAGCTTGGGGCGACTGGTGGAAGCGGTGCTGCGCCAAAACGGCGTATTGCTGATCACCGCCGATCACGGCAACTGCGAATTGATGCGTGATCCCGAGACCGACGGTCCTCACACCGCCCATACTCTGTATCCTGTACCGCTGGTGCTGGTTAACGTCTCTGAGGCGGTCTTGCGCGATGGTGGGCTGGCCGACGTCGCCCCTACCCTGCTAGCCCTGCTCGGCTTGCCGCAACCGGCCGAGATGACCGGTCGAAGCTTGATCTTCCCCGCCGGGTAGGGCTGCAGCATGATGGGCAGTAACCGGATTGGCATAATCGGAGCTGTGCTGGTAGCGGGATGGCTCGCGGTCGGTCCCGGGCTGGCCGCTGCTCCGAATTTTGGACCGCCCGACCTGACGCTGAAAAAGCTTGAGCACGATCTTAGCAGCGGCCGCGATCGTCAGGGCCGACTCGAGCGCCAGTCTTCGACGCTGAAGGCCGACCTTCAGGCCCTGCGCGAGCGGTTGATTACCGCTTCCAACGCCGCAACCCGTCAGCAGGCCCAGCTTGGCGATATCGTCGCGGCGCTGGCCCGTTACGAGATCGAGGAGTTGGAGCAAACCGCCAAATTAGCCGGGCAGCGTCACGAGATCGCCGAACTGGTGGGCGCGCTTTATCGTCTGGCACTTACTCCGCCCGAGGCCCTGATCGTTCGCCCCGAGGCGCCAATCGACGCAGTGCGTACCGCATCGCTGCTGCGCCAGGCTGTGCCGGCTCTGCGCCTGCGCGCCGATATTCTGACGGCATCGCTCGACCGACTGCGCGAGTTGCGCCGCCGCCTCAAGGCTGATCGCGATGAGGCCGAGGCTACCCGCAGCGCTCTTGCCGCCCGTCATGCCGATATCGCTGCAATGGTTGCCGCCCGCGAATCGCTGGCCCGCGAAACCGATGCCGAGCGGCAATTGAATAACCAGCGTCTAGCTGCCCTTGCCGCTCAGGCCACCGATCTTCGGCAATTGTTCGAGCGGTTGGAGATTGACCGAAAGGCCGAGGCCCTTCGCCGGGCCGAAGCTGAACGCCTTAATCCCGCGCCGGTTGTCGAACCTTTGCGGAACGAGACGGTACAGCCGGCCGTTGAACCTTTGCGGAACGAGACGGTACAGCCGCTTTCTCAGCGGCAATCTTCCGAAGAGAGCGGCCGCCGCGACGGCGAACACCTTGCGGCAATTGTTCCTGACCAGGAGCGCAAACCGCCCGACCCAACTTCAGACCGTTCGATGCGGCTGCCGTTGGCTGGTCGTATTGTCCTCGCTTACGGCGACCTTGACCGCTACGGTGTCACCAGCCGTGGCTTGCGTATTGTGGCGCAACCGGGAACTCCGGTGGTGGCGCCAGCCAATGGCACGATCAAATTTGCCGGACGGTTTCGTAATTATGGGCAGATATTGATCGTTGAGCACAGCAACGGTTATCATAGCCTTATAGCCGGCCTGGGGCGGATCGACACAGCGGCCGGGCGGTCGGTTTTTGCGGGGGAGCCGATCGGCGTGGTTGCCGATCAGACCGACGGGCTATCAGAGTTGTATTTCGAACTTAGGCGTAATGGGCAAGCGATTAACCCGCAGCGCGGCATTCCCGCTCTGGATGGAAAGGGACAAGGGTAGATGATAAAGTTAGTGAGTGTCGCCACCCTGGCGGGCATGATGCTCCTCCTGGCGCCGACCGGAGCCATGGCCGAGACGAATACGTCTGAAACTTACCGTCAGCTTAATCTGTTTGGCGACGTTTTCGAGCGCGTCCGCTCCGAATATGTCGAAAAGGTATCTGATGAGCAGCTCATGGAAGCGGCCATCAACGGCATGTTGACCTCTCTTGATCCGCACTCAAGCTTTCTCAACAAAAAAAGCTTCCAGGACATGCAGGTGCAGACCCGCGGAGAATTCGGCGGCCTAGGCATCGAAGTGACCATGGAGAACGGGGTGATTAAAGTCGTATCGCCGATTGACGATACCCCGGCTTTCCGCGCCGGCATCCAGGCGGGCGATTACATCACTCACCTTAACGGTGAGCAGGTGCTGGGAATGACACTCAATGACGCCGTTGAGAAGATGCGTGGACTTGCCGGCACCGAGATAAAGGTCACGGTGCGCCGCAGCGAAACCACCGAGCCATTCGATGTCACTATCGTCCGTGCGGTAATAAAAATTCAATCGGTGCGCTCGCGAATCGACGGAAATCTCGGCTACATCCGCATCACTACCTTCAATGAACAGACTCAAATCGGTTTGGATAAGGCGATCACTAAGGCCAGGGAGGAACTGGGGCCAAAGCTCGCCGGTATCGTCCTTGATCTGCGCAACAATCCGGGTGGACTGCTCGATCAGGCAATTTCGGTTGCCGATACCTTCCTTGACCATGGCGAGATCGTATCGACTCGCGGACGCCGTGTTGAGGACACCCAACGTTACAATGCTAAGACTGGAGACATGACCCAGGGCCTGCCCTTGGTGGTGCTGATAAACGGTGGCTCGGCTTCGGCCTCCGAAATCGTCGCCGGTGCCTTGCAAGACCACCATCGTGCCATCGTCATGGGCACTCAGTCATTTGGCAAGGGTTCGGTCCAAACCATCGTCCCGCTGCCCGGACACGGTGCCATCCGCCTTACCACCTCGCGTTATTACACACCGTCAGGACGCTCGATCCAGCAACTCGGGATCACGCCTGATATTGAGGTCCGGCAGGCTAGGCTTGAGGATATCGAGCCCCAGACCGGTCGACGCCGCGAAGCCGACCTAAAGGGTGCCCTGCGTAACGACAATCAACCTGGGGGCAAGCCGGCAGGCCAATCAGTAACGCCAACTGCGCCTGTAACGCCAACTACGCCAGCTACGCCAACTACGCCAGCTACGCCAACTACGCCGGTTCCCGCTTTAAAACAGACGCCGACGGTTAAGGGCAAGCCCGGTGCTCCCGGCACGGTTCCCGCTCCCGGCCCGGTTCCTGCTCCCGGCACGGTTCCCGCTCCCGGCCCGACACCGCCTGAGGGTGTGACCCCGCCAGCACCGCCAGCCCCCGGTGATGAGAATGGCGATGGAGTAAAAACGTCCGTCCCGGCCCACGCCGACTATCAGCTGGACCG
>JBAXKX010000182.1:0-6004 GCA_037135115.1 Rhodospirillaceae bacterium | reverse complement strand
GCTGCCGGTCCAATCGATGTCCTCAAAGCGCGGCTGCCAGCCCACCGCAGTCTCGCGGGCACAGGCGCGTCCACGCGAGCGCTCCACGATCCATTTGAGGATGCGCATATTGTCGCTGAACCCGGGCCACAGGAACGCGCCGTCGGCTCCCTTACGGAACCAGTTAACGCGGAAAATACTGGGCAGCTTCTTGACTTTGCGCTCGAAGGTCAGCCAATGTTTCCAATAATCGCCCATGTTGTAACCGCAGAACGGCAACATGGCGAAGGGATCGCGGCGAATCGCGGCCTGACCGACAGCGGCGGCAGTAGCCTCCGAGCCCATGGTCGCGGCCCAATAAACACCATTGCGCCAGCTTGTCGCCTGGAACACCAGCGGAAAGGTCTTAGACAAACGCCCACCAAAAACCAGCGCCGAGATCGGCACGCCGGCCGGATCCTCCCACGCCGGATCAATGCTCGGGCACTGATGGGCCGGTACGGTAAAACGTGAATTAGGGTGAGCTGCAAGCCGACCGCTTCCTGGTGTCCAGTCCTTGCCCTGCCAATCAATCAAGTGGGGCGGCGGCTCGTCGGTCAGCCCCTCCCACCAAATATCGCCGTCATCGGTTAGTGCAACATTGGTGAAGATAACGTCTTGGCTAAGCGTTCGCATCGCGTTGGGGTTGGATTTAAGATTGGTGCCGGGTGCCACGCCGAAGAAGCCCGCTTCTGGATTGATGGCGCGCATAGTACCATCGGCCTGCGGCTTGATCCAGGCGATATCGTCACCGATCGTCGTGACCTTCCAGCCATCTAAACTTTCAGGTGGCACCAGCATGGCAAAATTGGTCTTGCCGCAGGCCGAGGGAAAGGCCGCCGCAACATAGGTCTTTTCGCCTCCAGGGCTCTCAACGCCCAGAATCAGCATATGTTCGGCCAACCAACCCTGCTTGCGCCCCATTGCCGAAGCAATGCGCAATGCAAAACACTTCTTTCCGAGCAGGGCGTTGCCGCCATAACCTGAACCATAGGAGACGATCTTGTTCTCTTCAGGAAAGTGAACAATGTACTTGTGTTTCTCGTTGCACGGCCACGGTACGTCGTCTTCATCATCATCGAGTGGGGCACCAACCGAATGCAGACATGGTACGAAATCGGCGTCACCCAACTCGTCTAATACCGCCTGCCCCATGCGGGTCATGATCCGCATGTTGGCAGCGACATAGGGGGAGTCACTGATTTGGATGCCAATGTGGGAAATCTGCGAGCCCAGCGGCCCCATGCTGAACGGCACCACATACATGGTGCGCCCGCGCATACAGCCCTCCAACAGAATGTCGAGCTTGAGCTTTATTTCGGCGGGCGAAACCCAATTATTGGTCGGTCCGGAATCCTCCTTGCGGGTTGAGCAAATATAGGTCCGGTCCTCGACCCGCGCCACATCGCCGGCATCGGAACGGCACAAGTAGGAGTTCGGACGTTTCTCGGGGTTCAAGCGGATGAATGTCCCGCTCCTGACCATCCCTTCACAAAGGCGGTCATATTCTTCCTGAGAACCGTCACACCAGTGAACCCGCTCGGGCTTACACTTATTGGAAACTTCCTCAACCCAAGTCAGCAGCTTATCGTTCCTAGTCCGATCTGGCATTGCCCGCCTCTTTGCTATCCGTGCCGCCTATCTGAATGATGGAGTCAAGACCCGCCTCTGCCCCAGCACCTGCCCCAGCACCTGCCCCAGCACTTGCCTCTACTGGTGGCCGCGCTTTGCAGTGCAGCATATCCGCCCGTCAACCCTCCGCGCAAGATGGATCGGACTTGAATGAGCCAAGGTAACGAACGAAGCGCAACGGTGGGGGCAATTTGACGACCGTCCTGAACGATTTACCTCTCGCGACTGGACAAACGGCCGCACTAGAACATACCATCCGTCAAAATCGGGTGTCGCTAAAATCGCGTGTCGCCATCCGGCCGGTTGCCGGCAACGAGGGTACCCTTCGAAAGACCACAGTCATGTACAGCAAGATTACCCGCGGCATCAGGGTCACGGCCCGATCGATCTTTCTCGCCCACCAGTCTTCTCCGGCCAACAGTCACTTTGTCTGGGCCTACCAAATAAGAATCGACAACGAGAGCAACGAAACGGTTAAGCTTTTAAGCAGATATTGGCAAATAACCGACGCCTTGGGTCAGGTACAGGAGGTACGCGGTTCCGGAGTGGTTGGCGAACAGCCAGTAATCTTGCCCAGTTCCGCATATGAATATACTAGCGGATCCCCCCTCGCCGCCCCGTCAGGAATCATGGTCGGCAACTACCAGATGGCCACTGCTGCCGGCGAACAGTTCCAGGTTGACATTCCAGCCTTTTCGCTGGACAGCCCGTACCAGCCGGTGCGGCTCAACTGAAATGTTTCATCTTGCCAAGCTATGACTGGAGTTCCAAAACGCCGTGATCATTGACGAAAAATCCCCGCCGGAATGCGTGCGGCCGAGCCGTGACGAGGCCGAAAGTGCGGTAAAAACACTGATCCGCTGGGCCGGCGATGATCCCAATCGCGAGGGCCTACGCGGCACCCCGACGCGCGTCGTCCGCGCTTATGAAGAATTTTATGCCGGTTACAACATCGACCCGGTCGACCTGCTAACTCGGACCTTTGAAGAAACTGACGGCTACGATGAGATGGTGGTTCTCAAAGACATCCGCCTGGAATCATTCTGTGAGCACCACATGGTTCCTATCATCGGTAGAGCCCACATCGCCTACCTGCCACGATGCCGCGTAGTCGGCATCAGCAAGCTCGCGCGGGTGGTTGATGTTTATGCCAAGCGCCTACAGATACAGGAAAAACTAACAGTACAAATCGCCAACGCCATAGATCATGTTCTGCAACCAGACGGAGTCGCGGTGGTAATAGTGGCTAGCCACCAGTGCATGACTACCCGCGGCATTCATAAAACCGGGATGATCATGGTGACCAGTCGTATGCTCGGCTCGTTCCGCAGCAACCCTTCGACCCGACGCGAGTTCCTTACCATGATCGGAAATCCAGTCAATCGCGACCACGATTAGAGAAGCGCCTCGCGCAGACCCTCAAGCTCAAGCCATCGCTCCTCCGCCGCAGCCAGTTCGGCATGGCGTGCTTGCAACTCGGTGGTCAGCCGGTTGAAGGCAGAACTATCGCGCCCGAACAGGCCGGGGTCAGCCAATCGCTCGCTAAGCGTTCCTACTTGTCCGCTCAACAGGTCGATACGTCCTGGCAGTTGGTCCAGCTCGCGTTGCTGTTGATAGCCAAGCTTGCGTTGAACCCTGGCCGGAGGTGTGGATACGGCGACGGCGGGCCGGACGGATACTAATGTTGCTGATAAAGATGAAGACAAAGATGAAGATAAAGACGGCGGGGACTGACGCAAATAATCGCTGTAGCCGCCTGGGTACTCCGCAACGACACCGTTACCTTCCACTACAATAGTGGACGTGACAAGACGATCCAGGAAGTCACGGTCATGGCTTACCAGCAGCAAAGTCCCCTGATAATCGCTCAAAACCTCCTGGAGCAAGTCAAGTGTATCCATATCCAGATCATTGGTCGGCTCATCCATAATTATCAGGTTGGATGGACGAGAAAACAACTTGGCCAACAACAAACGGTTGCGCTCGCCACCAGATAGCGCCCGCACAGGACTGTCAATCTGCCTTGTGTCGAACATAAAGTCCTTGAGATATGAGGCGATATGGCGTGATTTACCATCAACAACCACGGCATCGCCACCAAACGGGCACAGCACTTGCTTTAGCGTTGCGTCGGGGTCAAGAGTTGCGCGTTTCTGATCGAAATAGGCGATCTCGAGGGTGGCCGATAGCTTTACGGTACCGCTGTCGGGCGCCAGTTGGCCAGTCAGCAGCCGCAACAACGTGGTCTTTCCGGCTCCGTTACGACCGATCACACCGACACGATCACCGCGCATGATACGGGTTGAAAAGTTATGCACCATGCTGCGCAGGCCCGACGAGACTTCGAACTGCTTAGAAATGCGGGTGGCCTCGATCACCAGCCGGCCGCCTTGCTCGGCCTCGGACACCGCCATGGCGACCTGTCGCCCACCCTTGATTCGCTCGGCACTGTCTTGGCGAAGGTCCTGAAGTGCCCGCACCCGCCCCATGTTGCGGGTACGGCGCCCACTGATACCCTCGCGCATCCACAGCAATTCAGAGGTGATCTTGCGATCGAGTTTGTGGGCGGCCAGATCGTCGGCGGCGAATTGTTCGGCTTGCCATGATTCGAACTCACGGAACGGCCGCTCCGACAGTCGTAGCCGGCCACGATCCAACCACGCCACCCGTCGCGCCAGACGGGAAAGGAAGGCGCGATCATGACTGATCAGCAGAAGCCCGCCGCGAAAGGCCAACAGTTCAGCCTCCAGCCACTCGATGGTCGGCAGGTCCAGGTGATTGGTCGGCTCGTCGAGAAGCAGAATGTCGGGTGCCCCAACCAGTGCCCTGGCCAGCGCTGCCCGCCGCAGCTTGCCCCCCGATAGCACTGCGAGTTCGCGCCCAGGCGGCAGGTTTAACCGATCAAGTACGGCATCGACTCGGTGCATCGCCTCTTCATCGCCGACCGGAAGTCCGGATGCGACAAACTCTTGGATGGTGTGAAAACCGTCGATATCAGGTTCTTGGGGTAAGGTACCGATGCGGCAACCCGGCTGGGCAAAGCGCGTGCCCGCATCGGGCCTGACCTCGCCAGCAAGCAGCCGCAGCAGCGTTGACTTGCCAGAGCCGTTTCGCCCAACCAAGGTAAGCTTATCGCCACGCCCGATGGCAAGGTCGACGGCTTCGATTAACGGCGTACCGCCAAAGGTGACGGTGACGCCCTGGAGCGCAAGCAGGGGAGGAGAAGGGGGCAATTTTTCACAACCTTTTGTCTTTTCGGTGCCCCGACCATCAGGCCAGGGAATTAAGGAACTGTTCGGCACTACGGCAAACTCCTTGCCGCACCTCATCGGGCAGACCGTCAAGCTCGCGATAGCGCCACCCCATCATGCCATTGGCAGCAAATTTACCGCGATTGACTATCAAGAAATTCCAGTAAAGAAAATTCATGGGGCAGGCCCCCTCGCCCCACAGGCGACCAACTTCAAACGGGCAACGTTCGCAGAAGCGAAAGTGCCGGCGGATGTGGCTGCCGTCGACCAGACGCGGGCGAGCGGTAAAGAGACCGCCATCCGCAAACGTCACCAGTCCATGAGCATGTGGAAGATCGGCCCACTCGAAAGCATCGGCATAGACTGCCCGCTGCCATTCGCTGACCTCCTGCGGAGCGACGCCAGCAAGCAGAGCGAAGTTGCCAGTGACGGCCAGCCGTGACACTTGGTCAGAAAAGGCGTGGCGTTGGCCATGATCGATAGCATGATGCATACAAAGCATCTCTGTCCGGCCCGACCAATAAAACGCTGGCAGCGGCCCGTATGCATTGAAATGATTCAGCTCGGCATAGGACGGCATACTCATCCAGTAGATGCCGCGATAGAACTCTCGCCAGCCCAAAACCAGGCGGATCGCCGCCTCTGCCCTACCCAGAGCAATCCGTCCGCGCTGATATTCGTCCTCAATGCGCATACAGACGGCGCGTGGATCAAGCAGGCCGCAGTTCAAGTAAAGGGCAATCACCGCCCAACAAGTGCGGGGCGCCAACGCACCCCCCAACTCGCCCCCCCCCCCATCATCGGCACCAAGAAATTGCGTCAAACAAAAGCCAAAGGCCCGCTCGGCCCCGGCATGATCGACGGCAAACCAAAACGGCTCGAGATCGCCAAAGTGGTGGACGAAGCGCCGGGCCACAACATCAAGTACCTTCCTCGTGGTTTCGTCCGGCATTTCACGCAATTCGGCCGGAATAACCGCAAACGTCCCCTGCATCCGGGCATGATAAACTTGGTGGTGCCAGCGCTCACCCTCGGGGCCGCCGGTCGCTGTCATCAAAAGGCCGGAGCGGCGCCGAACTTCACGATAGAAAGGGGCGAAGCGT
>JBAXKX010000181.1:0-6018 GCA_037135115.1 Rhodospirillaceae bacterium | reverse complement strand
GCATTAATTAAGATTTCAACTGAATTAATCATGGATGATTTATTTTTACTTGATATTCTTGAAAGCAAGCTGCATAAGCGCCCTGGCTATTCTACATTAACCATTTGTTCTGGGAGCTAGCCCACTAATCATAGGTGTATTATTGTTTTGTCAGTGAGTGGGGGCCAATTCAACAATCATCATAACCGACGCGCCATTGCCATGCGAAGCCTAACCGTGATTTTTCAATGCTCGTCCACATGGCAAAATTCACCACAGACGTCGTTCTTCATTTGGTCGGCGAGATCTTTTGAAGAAGTTCCCTTTCCCAGCAACCACATTGCCTTCACAAAAGCAGCCTCCAGAGTAATTGCGCCAAGAGGAATCATCCCGCAATTGACGAGCGCTGACGTTGATTGATACTGTTTATCACGACAAGATGGAACACCGACTCCAAAAACTGAAATACCGGCTAGCCCAAGCTCTGATATCGCCGGAACAATCGAATAACGCTCATTTCCACGCGCGCACGCTGTGCCGCTATGATAAATATCCAAGATGATAGCCTGAGCTTTACGCGAAATCGCGGATAGCAGGATTTCAGGATTGAAGCCAGGGTAGACCTTAATAATTTCAACCCGATCATCAAAGCAATCGTCAATGCATTGATCTAAAACAAATGGCTTACTACCCCCTGCACGCCTGGGTGGAGATGATGTTTGACATAAAATCCCATCGGAAATACTGGCAATGACCCTCCCGTCAATGGAGTAGAAGTGATCACCAAATGTCGGCATAGAGCGAACCCTAGCCCCCCAGTACAGCGACTGTATTTTATGTCTTGCAACCTTGAAATTACCCAGATCGCGCGGCGGGAATGACAAATATATACCAGGATTGCACGCACTAAGGGAAAAGCGCAACGCTCCGGCAAGGTTATCGTCAGCGTCTGACTGCGGATCGCCAGCCGGGCACATTGATCCCGTAAAAACAACAGGAATTTGAATATTTGCCATCACAAATGAAATTGCAGCCAAACTATACGCCATAGTATCAGTGCCATGGGTAACAACGACAGCGTCAGCTCCCCTAATCACCGCCTCCTCTATTGATCTCGCAATAACGCACCAGTCCTTGGGAACAATATTTTCGCTTAGAAGCGTAAAAGGGCAGGTTATCTCAACTGAAAGTTCGTTAAAACCACTTAGGCCACAACCACCAGCCCCTCGAAGCCGATCGACAATAGCATCGATCGCACGATCCTCTTGAGATAACGGGGCAATGCCAGTTGAGCTTGAACAAGAACCAATTGTACCCCCTGTCGCAACGATACAGACCTTTGACCTTGTTTTTGAAAAGGCTTGATCCAGATTCATTGTACTATACCAAATGATGCAGATTGTCCTTGATTGGCAACACTGGTGCTATGAAACGCCATCCACAGTTATGCCGATATCATGCTCAAGATTCCGGCGAGCCTCGCTGAATTCATCTGCGGTAATTTGTCCGGCCAAAAGCAACTCCCGGCTAACATACTGCCACAGCCCAAACAAGTGACGCCCACTCAACAAAAGACCTCCGCTAAAATCATTACATCTGCCAGATCTCAGCTTTTCTGTAGCAATTGTGAGAATAATAAACAGTAAAATCTCGCGAGGAAGAAAGCCATCTCTATGTATTTTCTTCTCAATCAAATGACGCGAACTGATAACGATTGATGATGCATCGTGAAAAATACGCTCAAGTCCAGCCAGCACCAAACGATGATGCTCATGTTTACTATTGCGAACTAATTCGACCTCGTCGTCCAGGGCAGCCAACACGGACTGCACGTCCTGACCATGGCAAGCCCGACGGAGCAAACCAGTCAAGCGATATTTTAAGCTATTTTTCAAGCCACCTTTCAAGCCCATAGGCGTCTGCAGGGCTGTTGCGGGTTGATTATTTCTCGCCCGGTTAGCCTCCTGTTGGTTAGCCTCCTGTTGGTTAGCCTCATGGGCACCCAGCCGCAATTCAAGAGATTTTATCTGGTGGTCACGGTTGGCCAGGGCAGCCACCAAGCTGTCGATTACCGGCGCAACCACTGCAGGAAGAACCATGTCCCGACACGCGCCATCAGCCCCTTCGCTCGTATCGGGAACAGACACCACCGCAGCGCGTCCGAAGGGGTAATTAGGGTCGTGAAGGTCATAGCCAAGCGCCGGAATGGCCTCGCCCTTGACAGCCAAAGGCGACCGCACCTGCACGGCTGGAGAGCTGTCCTGTGCGCCGGGTTGCGGCACCGCTCTCCTAATTACGCTGTGTGCTCCTAGTGACTTGTGATTGGCCACAACGCCCCCCCAATCATCGCAGATAATGAAACGCAAATATATTTTTTTACCCTAACAAACGGCTGCGGTGTTAGCAAGCGTCGAGAGTCGGAATGTCGAAAGGGCCATTGATTGATCAACATCAAAGACCATGGTTATGAGATCGTCGCCTGAACAATGGGTGGCAGGTTACAGCCCGTTTGGAAAGCACCAACGGCTTGTGATAGGCTGCCGGTTCCAATTAAGGGGAGCACCCCGAAGCGGGTGACAGTGCCGACATGAATTATGAGCAGTTTTTCCGGGATCGCATAGCCGGCCTGCAACAGGAAGGTCGGTATCGAGTATTCGTGGATCTCGAACGCCGCGCAGGCAGCTTTCCCCGCGCGACCTTTCATAGCTCGAAAGGTCAGCGTGATGTTACGGTATGGTGCTCGAATGATTATCTCGGCATGGGCCAGCATCCTGCGGTTATGTCTGCAATGCACGAGGCACTTGACCGTTGCGGAGCCGGGGCCGGGGGTACCCGCAACATCTCTGGCACTAATCATTATCACGTTTTATTGGAACAAGAGCTGGCAGATCTTCATGGCAAGGAGGCTGCCTTACTGTTCAACTCCGGCTACACTTCGAATCTGGCTACGTTGGGCACTCTGGCGCGGCTGTTGCCCCATTGCGTGGTGTTCTCGGACGCCTTCAACCACAACTCGATGATTGCAGGTATCCGGGAAAGTGGTGCCGAAAAGCACATCTTTGACCACAACAGCCCGGCCGACCTCGATCGACAGATGTCACTCTACCCAAAGGAACGGCCTAAGCTGGTGGCCTTCGAGTCGGTCTACTCGATGGACGGCGATATCGCGCCGGTCGGTGAAATCTGCAACGTGGCCGATAAACACGGCGCAATGACCTATATCGACGAGGTCCACGCGGTCGGCATGTACGGGGCGCGCGGCGGCGGCGTTGCCGAGCGCGACGGCGAGGCACAACGCATCACAGTGATTGAGGGCACCCTTGCCAAGGCGATCGGGACCCAGGGCGGTTATATAACCGGCTCGGCGGCGCTAGTCGATTGCGTGCGTAGTTTCGCCGCCAGTTTCATATTCAGCTCGTCTTTGGCTCCGGTTGTCGCGGCGGGAGCGCTCGCCTCGATCCGTCAGCTCAAAATCAGCCCGGAAATCCGCGTGCGTCACCAGGAACGCGCAGCAACCCTGAAGAAAAGGTTGAGCGAGGTTGGGCTACCGGTGATGCCTTCGGTCAGTCATATCGTGCCTTTGCTGGTCGGCGATGCCCGTCTGTGCAAGCAAGCCAGTGACGAGTTGATGGCGCGCCATAATATTTACATCCAGCCAATCAACTACCCCACAGTCCCCCGCAATACCGAGCGCTTGCGCATCACCCCCACACCGCTTCACGACGACGCCGAGATGGATCATCTCGTGACCTCTTTGCTTGATGTTTGGAGTCGTCTGGAACTACAGCGCGCTACGACGTAAGCCTACACGCCCGACCCATCTAATCTTTGAATAATGAAGGGATGGATGACCGGGGGGTATAAACAGAGGGGATTGGATAAACAGTGGGACCAATCCCCGACTCGGCCAGACCCGCCGCCGCGCCAGCATGGGTAGCCTGACGCGACTGGCGGAGTCGGTACTACATAGGTTCGCCAGCACTACATAGGTTCATAAGAGTGACTGGGAGATGATTCGTGGCTACCACCGTCGCGATGGTGATGGACGCGAGCAATCGAGGGCGAAAGGTCTTGAAGTTCAATGAAATTGTCGGCCTGACGACGCAACTCGTCGGCCACCATGGAAGGCTGTGAACGCACAGTGCTAACGACGCTCACCCGCACGCCCTTGCGTTGTACAGCCTCCACCAGTCGCCGGAAGTCACCATCTCCGGAGAACAGCAATATATGATCAACATGCTCAGCCATTTCCATCACGTCGATGGCCAGCTCAATATCCATGTTGCCTTTAATCTTACGACGGCCTGAAGCGTCAGTAAACTCTTTTGTCGGCTTGGTAACCATTGTGTACCCGTTATAATCAAGCCAGTCAACCAATGGCCTAATTGGTGAATACTCTTGATCCTCGACTAAAGCTGTATAATAAAATGCTCGAATTAGCCGCCCTTTGGAGGCGAACATATCCAACAACCTCTTGTAGTCTATATCAAAGCCAAGCGCTCTTGCTGCGGCGTATAGATTCGCGCCATCTATGAACATAGCAAGTCGTTCTTCCTGATAGAATATCATGGTTTAGCCTTCTAAGCAATTAAGTTGTAGTTAGATCCAGTTCCGCAATCACAGAACACCAGCATGGCCGGGCCGTCCGGACCGGACTTCCATCATGCATACAGATAGTGTATTGGCGCAAGTGTGGCAAGTACGGCCATGCACCGAAAGCTGGTTCGTGCCGAACCCGGCCTCATGGTCGGGCTATACGGACTTGGATTTCACGCCACCTGAGTATATTATGCATACGGCTTGCAAGGTACGGCCGGACATTCTATAGATCGTTGCACCATCAAATGGAGTTGGCACGGCATGGCTCGAGTAACCGTAGAAGATTGTGTACTCAGGGTTCCCAATCGATTTGAACTGGTTATGATGGCGGCCCAGCGGGCTCGATGCGTTGCCGCAGGTGCGCTTCTGTCCATCGACCGGGACAACGACAAGAATCCGGTAGTTGCCTTGCGTGAAATCGCTGAAGCGACAATCCCACTGGACAATTTGCGCAACGACTTGATTAAGAGCCACCAGAAATACGTCGAACCCGATGAGCCTGAGGAAGAAGTCGTCGAGCTTATAGCTGGCGAAACCGCCTGGATCCGTCCCTTGGGCGAAGATGGTAGCGATGATATGGGCGATGCACTGTCCGACGAAGACGACGAGGACGAGGACGAGGAGGAAGGTGAGGAAATGCTTGAGGGTGAAGGCAACGACATCATCCTATAGAGCGACAACCGCCATCCAGCCAGCCGCCGTCTTGTTTAGGGCGGCGATCATGTACGAGTGGCCCAGCCGGGAGGGCGTGGGGCGATGATCAGGCAGTACGAGCTGGTCGAACGTGTCAAACTTTACGACCCGTCGGCCGACGAAGATGCCCTTAATCGTGCCTATGTCTTCTCCCTGAAGTGTCATGGCTCGCAGGTGCGGGCTAGTGGAGATCCTTATTTCGCCCACCCGGTCGAAGTCGCCGGCATTCTAACCCAGATGAAGCTCGACACTGCGTCGATCATTACCGGGTTGCTCCATGACACCGTTGAGGACACGGTCGCCACACTCGAAGACATCGAGCGGCTGTTTGGGGCCGACATCACGCGGCTAGTTGACGGCGTTACTAAGCTTTCGCGCATTGAACTCCAGAGCGATCAAACGAAACAGGCGGAGAACTTTCGCAAGCTGGTCCTGGCAATGTCCGAGGACATCAGAGTCTTGCTGGTCAAGCTGGCCGACCGTCTGCACAACATGCGGACCCTGCACTACCTCAAGGACCCGGAGAAGCGCCGCCGAATCGCCCGCGAGACCATGGAGATCTATGGCCCGTTGGCCGAACGCATTGGCATCCAGCGCTGGAAGGACGAGCTGGAGGAACTAGCCTTTGGCGAACTCAACCCGGATGCGCGCGACTCGATTCTGACCCAGTTGGCCCGTTTACGCAACGAGGGGGAAAGCCGGGTCGACCGAGTGGTCGATGAATTACGTGAAACTATTCATAGCCAG
>JBAXKX010000180.1:0-6082 GCA_037135115.1 Rhodospirillaceae bacterium | reverse complement strand
GGCGGGTACTGTCTCTATTCGCAAGTTCGCGCTCAATGATATCTGTTGTTCTCGTGAAATCACGGCTCTTAAAATCTTTGCGGAACTGATATGCGGCAACAATATAAGGATCTACCGCCCGCATCATCTCATAGGCGGTAGTCTTTATCAATTGCGGCAACTGATCAACCGGAGCCTGCTCGACGACCCGACTCGACTTCTCACCAGCGCCATGGCCACGCAGCACTATCTCCATATCCTTACCCACAGCGGTAATTTCGCCGCTAAAGCGATATGGAATGAGGCCAAGAGATTCTTGTGCGACGAGAATGAGCGGCGTTACCTTGAGGTAATCTGCCAATACAATCAGTGCGCTTTTGTTGTTCGCCAGCTGAACCCCACGCGCCCCGGCCCGCGAGCGAGCCTCCTCGACGATTGTATGCATTTCGTCGACCAGGCTGGCGACAAAGACATCAGGCGTGTAACCGCTGGCAGCGCCGCCGACTGCGGCCGGCAAGGCAATCTTGTCGATGTGGACGGCCTGGGTATCGGAAACCACCGCGAATCCGAAGGCCATAGCCGCCATGGTGAGGGGGACCATCAGAAAACCCAAATCCATCGCTATTCTCCTTTGCCGATTGATTTTCGATTTGTAACAGCAACGCACCGCATAATCAATACCCCAAAAGTGCCCCGAAAGGGCCAATGCCACGGAGGGAACCGCAGCCTCAGAAAATATTATCACACTGCCCATCACTAACCCGACCCAAAAACCCGACCCAAACGGGAATTTTTCTTGATTTATGTCAGCTGAACCAGTTATTCAAAAGGTAAGTTAGCACATTGGGCCAGGGGGGGCGCCTTCAGAATGCCGCCCAGCAAAAATTCAGGGGATCGCTTCATGGGGGGATTTATTAATCGAACCCTTTTCCGCGTCGGGTTGATCGCGGCTCTTCTTATTGGTTCGGCGGCTTCGTCCTTTGCCGAATCGGTACTTACCCGCGGAAACGGCGGTGAGCCGACCACGCTCGACCCACACGCAACAGATGGCCGTACCGAGTCGACCATTCTTAGGGACCTCTTCGAAGGTTTGGTTGTATTCGGTCCCGGTGGCCGCATCATCCCCGGCATAGCCGAGGCATGGGAGGTCTCCGACGATGGAATCACCTACAATTTCCACCTCCGCGCCGACGCCCGCTGGTCGAACGGCGACTCGGTTACGGCTGAAGATTTCGTTTACAGCTTGCGCCGGTCGATTGCACCGCACAAGGGCGGAAACGCCTCCAACATGGCTGTCATACGCAACGCCGAGGCGGTGATGAAGGGCGAAAAGCCCCCCACAGAACTCGGAGTCGAGGCGGTTAACCCTCAAACCCTGCGTATTGGGCTGCGCGGCCCTACACCTTACTTCCTGGCCCTGATCTCATCAGACAACAACGCTATGCCGGTACACAAAGCCAGCGTCGAAAAGTTTGGCGACATGTGGGCTAAACCAGGAAATTTGATCGGCACCGGCGCCTATCAGCTGACGGAATGGAAGCCCAACCAACAGGTGACACTGACTCGCAACCCAAACTATTACGGTAAAGACGGCGTCAAGATCGACAAGGTCATATACTGGCCCATCGCCAGCGCTTCCGAAGAATTACGGTTGTTCAAGTCAAATATGCTTGATATGACCTATGAGGTTCCGCAAGAGCAAGTCAAGTGGATATCGCTCAGCGACCCCAAGGAGTTCTGGAACAAGCCATATATCGCGACCTATTACTACGCCTTCAACTTAATGGCTGAGCCGTTCAAGGGCAACCGCCCCTTGCGTAAGGCCCTGTCCCTGGCCATCAATCGCGAAGCCCTGGTCGAAAAAGTTACCCGCGCCGGCGAGCTGCCGGCCTACAGCTTGGTGCCTCCGGTTGTACCGAACTATAAGCGCCAACCGCTGCCGTTCATGGACCAAACGCTCGAGACGCGCCAGGAGGAGGCCCGGCACCTGTTCGCCGAGGCTGGCTTCAGCCCGGCCCAACCGCTGACAATAGAACTACTGTACAATACCACCGACAATAACAAAAAGATCGGCAATGCTATCATCGGTATGTGGCAGGACACGTTCGGCAAGGGCATCGTCGTCACCCCGGTCAGCACCGATCGCTCGGACTACCTACAGCGTCGGTCCCGGCGTCAGTTCCAGGTGGTTCGCGCAGCCTGGATCGGCGACTATGCCGACCCCACGGTATTCCTTAATCTGATGCTATCCAGCGCCGGGCCGCCACGCAACGACCCAGGCTACAAGAGCACAGCCTACGATGATCTGATGGCCAAGGCGGGGCAGAGCAACGATGCAACCGAACGCGCCAACCTCCTCCAGCAAGCGGAGCGTTTGTTTCTTGAGGACTATGCGATAATCCCGATTTATCATTTCGCAACGAAGTCGCTGGTGAGCGAACGTGTCAAGGGACTAGTCTTTAATATCCGTGACGTACATCCCACACGCTTTCTCAACATTACCAACTGACGAACTGAGTACAACCTGGCACTGGCCGCACCGGAAGGCATCAGGAATTCAACACCACACCAAACCGGTAACGCACGAAAGCCGCCCCTTTTTATCAGGGGGCGGCTTTCCCTTTTAGGCGCGAAATGCTCCACGGACAGGCGGACCCTGCCTCCACCCTTACGTAATGACTATCAGGAAAAACGTGGAACTTTTGGTAAAATCTTGGTACTCGTCTAAACGGTCGGAGGCGAAGATACCGCTTTCGGCCAAGGGAGTATACACGGTGGTCAATGGCTTGATAGTGTGGTTGCAAGGTTTCGTTCTTGGCATCGCTATTGCTGCTCCGGTCGGACCGATCGGACTGCTTTGCATTCGCAGAACGCTTGAACACAACCAGGCGGTGGGCTTTGCCACCGGCATGGGGGCTGCGGTGGCCGATACCTTTTTCGGCGCGATCGCCGCATTCGGCTTCAGTGCCGCCCTGGTATTTCTTGCCGGGCATGAAATGGCCTTTCGCCTCATCGGCGGCACGTTCCTCTTGCTCGTTGCGGCACGAACCTATTCGTCTAAACCGCCGGAGATCACCTACCAACCAACCAACGCCGAGACCTGCCCTGGTGGTTTCATCACCGGACTGACCCTCACCCTGACCAACCCGGTGACTATTCTCGCCTTCATCGGCTTGTTCGCCGGGGCTGGCCTGACCGGCAATCTCGACTTCAATGCGGCGCTGATCCTGATTCTCGGAGTTTTTCTTGGCTCGGCGGCGTGGTGGCTGACCCTTAGCTCCGGCATTGCCCTGGTCCGCCACCGCATCTCGGTCGAGCGTTTGGCCCTGATCAACCACATTACCGCCATCGCCCTCGGGCTTTTTGGCATCTGGGCCGTATGCAGCGCGTTGAGCGCATTGCTAACCAACGGTCCAACCTATTGACAGCTTTTTTTGACGCAGGTGACAGTATGTGTCCCGAGTCCCTGGAGTTTCGGCGAAAAAGAACGCGCTTTCGCGCTTGGCATCGTGGGATGCGTGAATCAGACCTGCTGCTCGGCAGCTTTGCCGACGTCTATGCCGACACGTTTTCCGCCGAACAGCTTGGTCGCTTCGAGACGCTGCTGGAAGTTGCCGATGCGGACATCTACAATTGGTATGCCAAACGGGAGCCGGTACCGACAGAATATGATCATGACGTGATGGCCCTACTCATGGCTTTCCGCGTCCCTAACACATCCCTGAATTGATCTGATCCCTTGTTGAAGTTAGACCTTACGCCGGGACGCACCGCGCGCCTGCTCATCGGCGGCGCACCAGAAGGTCATGACGCACGTGTGCTTGTGGAACTGGCGGCCCGAGCCGGTGCGGCTGGACTGCTTCATATTGCCCTTGACGATGGCCGCGCCGCCTGTCTGACTGAGGCGCTGGCCTTTTTCGCGCCGGAACTTGAAGTACTGCCATTCCCGGCCTGGGATTGCCTGCCCTATGACCGGGTCTCGCCCAACGCCGCCATCGTCAGCAGCCGCATCGAAACCCTGACCCGCCTACTGGAACCGGGATCTCGCGTCGTCGTAACCACGGTCAACGCGATGATCCAGAAACTTCCGCCTCGCAGCGCTCTACGTCATGCCAGGTTGCGCGCCACTGTAGGCGATCGCCTTGACGGCGAAAGGCTTCAGGTTTACCTAGTGCGTAATGGCTACAACCGCGCCCAAACCGTGCGCGAACCCGGCGAATTCGCGGTGCGCGGCGGCATCATCGACCTGTTCCCGCCCGGCAGCGGGGAACCATTGCGTCTCGACCTATTCGGGGACGAACTGGACGCAGTCCGCGCTTTCGATCCTTTGTCACAGCGCACTACTGAAAAGCGCAATGGCTTCGATCTCAAGCCTATGGCGGAGTTGTTCCTGGACGAACCGTCGATCCAGCGTTTCCGTTCTGGCTATCGCGAACTATTTGGTTCCATCACCGACCAGGACCCGCTTTATGAAGCGGTCAGCGCCGGCCGCCGCCACGCTGGGATGGAACACTGGCTGCCGCTCTTTCATCCTGTCTTGGAGTCGCTATCCGACTACATGCCTATGGCGATCCTGAGCCTGGATGCCCAGGTCGAAGACGCCCGCGATGCCCGCCTAGCCCAAATTGCCGATTTCTATGACGCCCGCAAGTCTCTGCGAGCGGCAGAACGCGCCTCAGGCACTCCGGCATACAAACCGCTGCCCACCGATCGTCACTTTCTGGACCGGGAAACCTGGGAGCTTATTTTGTCGTGCCACGCAGTTGCCCAGCTTTCACCATTCGCGGTGCCGCCGGGACTGATCGGCCGACTCGACGCCAACGGCCGCCGAGGCCACGACTTTGCCGACGCCCGCGCCCACCCCGACGTCAACGTGTTCGACGCCGTCCACAGCCATATCGTCGAGCTTGCCAAAGGCGGACGGCGGGTGATGGTGGCGGGCTATAGCCAAGGCTCGCGCGACCGACTATTATCGGTGTTGGCCGACCACGGCATCGAGGGGCTGGAGCCGGCCGAGACCTGGACCGCAGCCCGGCGCTGCGGCAAGAGCACCCTCGCCATGATCGTGCTCGGCATCGAACACGGCTTCGTCTCGCCCGACCTCGCTGTCATCACTGAACAGGATATCCTGGGCGAGCGGCTGGCCCGGCCACCACGAAAGCGCAAGCGCGCCGCCAACTTCATCGCCGAATCATCAAGCCTTGCCGCCGGCGATCTGGTGGTCCATGCCGACTACGGCATCGGCCGTTACGACGGACTGGAGACAGTGACCGCCGCTGGCGCCCCGCACGACTGCCTGAGAATACTTTACGACGGCAACGAAAAGCTGTTCGTACCCGTTGAAAACATCGACATGCTGACCCGGTTTGGCTCCGATGAGGGCAAGGCCCAACTCGACAAGCTCGGCGGCGCCGGCTGGCAAGGACGCAAGGCCCGGGTCAAGAAGCGGCTCAGGGACATGGCCGAAGCCCTGCTCCGCATAGCTGCAGAACGTGAACTGCGCAAGGGCGAACCACTGGCCGCTCCCGACGGACTCTATGCTGAGTTCGCCGCCCGCTTCCCCTACCCCGAAACTGAGGACCAGCAAAACGTCATTGCCGACGTAATCGAAGACCTGTCGTCCGGACGACCAATGGACCGGCTGGTCTGTGGCGACGTCGGCTTCGGCAAAACCGAAGTGGCATTGCGCGCCACCTTTGTCGCTGCATTGTCGGGCCAGCAAGTGGCGATAGTGGTGCCGACCACACTGCTAGCACGCCAGCATCACCGGACCTTCACCGAGCGCTTCAAGGGACTTCCGGTGGTGGTGGAGCAGCTGTCCCGGCTAGTCACCACCAAGGACACGGCCCGGACGAAAAAGGGACTGGCCGACGGCACCGTTGATGTGGTGGTGGGAACCCACGCCTTGCTTGCCAAAAGCATCTCGTTTCTTCGACTTGGGCTGGTGGTGGTCGACGAGGAGCAACATTTCGGGGTTAAACAGAAGGAACGACTGAAGGAGTTGCGGGCCAACGTGCATGTCCTGACCCTGACCGCGACCCCCATACCGCGCACGCTCCAGATGGCGCTTGCAGGCGTCCGCGAGTTGTCGGTGATAGCCACC
>JBAXKX010000179.1:0-6110 GCA_037135115.1 Rhodospirillaceae bacterium | reverse complement strand
TTAAACTGCGGGGACGTTAAACTGCGGGTAGGCTTTTGCAGAAGGGAACTCCAAGCTCCAACCTGTCAAGCTCGATCTAATCACAGACCCGACCATTACGTCCCCACACAATAGGTCATACGCCATATGATTCGTGATTTGATTATTCATTGATTTGTCCGCACTGTCGGCGGCGGAATCGGTGGACTCGAGCCGGGGGCACCTCCCTTGCCAGCCCCCCCGGCATCCTTACTTGCTTCCTTCGCAACACAACGCGGCGCGCAGGTCATGTCAGTCGGGTTGATGCCACGATCAACGGTGACAACTCCCTCATCAGATGGCGCGATCATCAGCGTTATGTCGAGCAGCGATTTACCGCCGCTATCAAGAACCAGCAAGCCGGTGCTTCCCGGCTTCTTGCCCCGCAGCAGCAGTTTACGCGGCGAGGTTACAGTCACGTCGGCGACATCTGGGGTTGCGACGATGACCGTGCGAACATCGCCGTCAATTTCGAGAAGTTTAACCTCGCCAATGACAACACGCATCGGGACCTTTTTAACGATAAGCGGCGCGGCCGTAGCCGGAGCCAACAGCAGCGCATTAGTGGCCACCAAAAGAAGTGCCACCGCCAGGGCGGTCCAACGGGGAAACATCTCGCATTGCCTGTCATTGCACGGTAAGGATAATCCAGAACCTGTCCGGATCGGATGCCCCATCATGCCATCAGCTCCGCCTAACGCCAAGCATCTCCGCCAACCCGATCCCCAAATCGGCGACTATGGCGGCTGCCTTCGTTGTCGAGGACGTACCGCCATCGCTGCGGCGTCGATACTACTCGCCTTGGCCTTTTCTGGCTGCGAAAGCAGCGACCAGATGGCAGGTATTGACCGTTACCTGCTCGGCGAAGCCCAAAATGCTGAACAACGTGGCGATTACGTCGCTGCGTCCCAGCGTTACGGGACACTTTACGAGTCGAATCGTGACCAACCGAAGGTGTTGGAGGCCATGGCCCGCAACATGCGACGTTCGGGCCAGTTTGAGCCTGCCCGGCGTATACTCGAAGAAGCGCTGGCTAGGCTGGGTCCCTTGCCGCAGCTGCTCCTCGAAAAAGGCAAAGATGAAATCGCGCTGGGTCGCGCCGATCTTGCCGTACAGACACTACAAGTCGCCGTTCAGGGAGCCCCAACCGAGTGGGAACCAGCGTCAACCTTGGCCATTGCCTATGACCGGACCAGCCAATACGATGCCGCAGCCGCACAATACAAGATAGCCATCGGCCTTTACCCTGAAAATGCTGACATAATCAACAACTACGCCCTTTCACGGGCGCTGGCTGGCGACCTTGATGAGGCGAGATCGTTGCTCAATAAAGCTGTGAAGATGCCAGCCGCGAGCCAGCGGACGCGCGAAAATCTAGCACTGCTGGAGGCCCTACGAAATCAGCCCCCGCCCCGCGCTGGCACTATAGGCATTGCGCCACCGGCGCTCAACCAGCCCCCGGAGATCAAGTAGGGCGACCATCCTGAAGCGCGCGCAGCACGAAGACACGGAGCGCACTCGACAGGTTACCCGAGCGCTCAAGGTCGACCGACTCGACCAAGGCATTGACCGAGCAATTCCGTGCCGCCGCGATTCGTTTTAGCTCGTCCCAAAACGCAACCTCAAGCGAGACGCTGGTCGCATGCCCGGAAAGCAACACGGAACGCTTCTCGACTTTCATACCTGCCTATCCGATTAAGCCCCACATCTACTATAGATAGATCGGCTGAGGGGGCACGTTGGTACACGAAGTTTGTTCCCTCAAATTTTCGCCGCCAACACCTAGTTGGTGTAGGTATTAACCAGATAGGCGCGATTCCATACTATACTTTTACGCCTTGGTATCAATGCGCGGATGAACTGTTTCGTCGGCACCGCGTTTTGCCACTCCGACCATGGCCTCGCGCAACAACCGGCCGTGAATAGTATAGCCGGGCTGAAGCACCTGGACCACCGATCCTGCGGGCCGTCCAGCATTCTCGACCTCAAACATAACCTGATGGAAGTTGGGATCAAACAGGGTGCCGAGCGGTTCGAGCTTCTTGATAGCAACCCGTTCGAAAGCAGCGACAAGCTGACGCTCGGTAGCCTCGACTCCAATTACCAAAGCCTTCAGCAACTCTGCGGGTTCTCCACTATCGGTAGAAATCGTATCCAAGGCACGGCGCAGATTGTCGGCAACCGGCAACAGATCCTTGGCAAAGTTGGAAATGGCATATTTAGCCATATCCTCCCGCTCACGCTGAGCACGGCGTCTGCTATTCTCGATTTCAGCCAAAGCCCGCAGCAGCTGATCCTTGAGGCTAGCTAGATCTTGTTCCAGCGACTCGGATCTGGAATCAGACCTGGAATCAGGGCCCGACTCGGGGCGCGACTCGGGGCTACACAAGCTGGCGCTTCCGGCTGTCGCTGCGGCACCGGTTGCCGATGCGAACTGCGCGGCGTCTTGGACAGGAACGGCGGTTTCGTTGACGGCGGGCTTGTTTAATGGGTCGGTCATCTTTGGACGCTCTTTGTAAGGGACGTTGACCTAAGGCACGCCAACCTGAACTAAGGTCTGCGTACCGATTCAGCCGATCAGCCGGCCGATGACCTTGGCAGTATAATCGACGAGGGGGATGATGCGTGCGTAATTGATGCGAGTCGGGCCGATCACGCCAATCGCCCCGATGATCTGTTCCTTGCTGTTCATGTACGGCGACACCACCAGGGAACACCCAGTATGGCGGAACAAAGGATTCTCGGCACCGATGAAAATCTTGACGCCATCGCCGCAACCAGTCTCCTCAAGCAACCTCGCCATGGCTTCCCGAGTCTCCAGCACCTCAAAGAGTGCGCGAATGCGCTCTAGATCGGAAAGTACCGTAACATCTTCCAGCAGATTGGCTTGGCCGCGAATGATAAGCTGACCGGTCTGGTTGGTGCCACCGGCCCAGGTCGCTAGACCGGCCGCCACCACCCGTGATGTCAGCTCGTCGAGTTCGCTACGCTGCTCCTCGATCTCGCGGTTGATCCACTCGCGGGTTTCCCCAAGTGTGCGGCCGACAAGGCGATTGTTGATGTAGTTGGTGGCAATGGCCAGGGTCGAAGCTGGCACGCCCATCGGAACCTCGATCACCCGATTCTCGACCAACCCGTCCTCAGTGACCAGCACCACCAGCGCCCGCCCCTGGCCAAGGTTGACAAACTCCATGTGGCGCAACGGCCGGTCGGTCTTGGGCGCCAAAACTAGCCCGGCACAAGAAGACAGCCCGGACAGCAGCTTGCTGGCCTCATTAAGCACATCAGGCAGCGAGCGACCGGCAACAGCGCACTGGGTCTCAATACCCTCACGCTCGGCATCGGTAAGCGCGCCGATTTCAAGCAGCCCATCAACGAAAAGGCGTAGGCCCGCCTCGGTGGGAATCCGGCCGGCTGAGGTGTGTGGAGCATACAACAACCCCTGCTCCTCCAGATCTGCCATGACGTTGCGGATAGTAGCCGACGACAGAGTTTGGCCCAACCGGCGCGCGATCGTGAGCGAGCCGACCGGTTCGCCCGACGCCAAATAGGCATCGACAATTTGGCGGAATATCTCGCGTGAGCGCTGATTAAGATCACTGATCATTTTAATGCCGACCCGCTTTCAAATGAGAAGTTTAAGGGCAGTACTGCAACTAATCAATAAGATAGCTTAACAAGACACGCACTCCGGCTACCAAAAATGGACTATCCAGAAGAGACCAAACGATGTAGAGTAGATGGTATGGTAAATCATGCGCACAAGCTACCGGCTAGCAACCAAATCGAAGCTGCGGACATTATCGCCGCAATTGGCGAACTTGGCGACCGTATGGATCGGCGTTTCGCTAAGAACGAAGCCGACTTAGCCGAAATCAAGTCCGATATCGTCACAATTAAGGCGGATATCGTCACAATTCAGGCGGATATCACTGTGAACACGGCCGATATCGCCATAATCAAGACTGAGCTAAAAGAACAACATCGGGACATCACTAAACTACAACAGGAGACGGCCCGGATTGACGGCCGTGTTTCCCAACTTCCCACGCTCGTACAACTTGCCAGTATGATATTTGGCATTTTAGGCGCGTCGATTGTACTAATCCGCTTCGGTAGTGGGCATTAATGCCGCACCCTGCGACTATTGCTGTGAACCACTTGGCGGCGACGGGCAAGAAGTCTAGTATCGCTGGTGATGTACCCGACCCCAAGCGGATGGATCAAAAAATGAGCGGGATCTCGGGCAAAGCTGTTGCACCCAAGCAGGGTGGGGCCAACACCAATACCGGATTGGGTTCCTGCGAGGTTCTTAAAGACCTCGCCCCCTCGGAATTGTTGGCACTGGAAGCAGCCTGCCAATGGCTTCATTTGCCCGCCAATCACTTGCTGTTCCGCCACGACGACCCACCAGATGCGGTTTATTTCATCGTTTCTGGTAAGGTCCGAGCCTTTATGCCGATGCATGACGGTAAGGAGGTCACTTATGCACTGTTCGGGGCAGGCGAGATGTTCGGCGAACTGGCCGCCATCGACGGCAATTCGCGTACGACCGACGTCATAACCGTAACCGACTCGGTCATCGCGTCCTGCCCGCGCCAGGTATTCCTCCAGTTCCTGCGCGAATACCCCTCGTTTGGCCTGCGCCTGATGATCAGGCTCACCAACATTATCCGCCAGTCCGACAAGCGAATCGCGGAAATCAGCGCCCTAACCGAGATTCAGCGGGTCTACCTGGAGTTGCTACGGTTCTCCAATCCCGACCCGTCTGGCAACGGTACCTGGGTGATTCGTCCGGCCCCCCTGCACAAGGATCTGGCCGGTTGGGCCAGCGTTACCACCGATATGGTCGGTCGGGCAATCGGTCATCTGATGAAGGCAAATCTGGTGCAGCGGCGCCAGGGCGCCCTCTACATCCTCGACCGCAAACGAGTCGAGCGCATGGCACGCGAGGGCACCGGCGAAGAGCTTTAGCCCCGACCGACTCGCATGGGGTCAGCCGGCCGGGTTGAACATAATGATGTCTGCTGGCGGCAGAACATTGGCTACTTCAACCAATTCGTTGCGGATGCGAACCCTACCTTCGGCAATTAGCTGCAACGCTACCGGATAGCAACGATGCTCGGCAGCAAGGACGCGGGAGGCCAAGCTGTCTGGAGTCTCGCCAGGCATGACCGGCACCACAGCCTGAACCAGGATCGGACCATCATCCAGTTCAGGACGGACATAGTGGATGGTGCAGCCACTGAAGCGCGCACCAGCAGACAGAACCCTCGCGTGGGTATCAAGTCCAGTAAAGGCCGGCAGCAGCGATGGATGAATATTAATAAGACGGTCGCGCCAGCGCTCGACAAACCAAGGCGTCAGGATGCGCATGAAGCCAGCCATGCACACCAATTCAATCTTGGCCGCACGCAATGTCGCATCGATCGTAGCCTCGAAGCCTTGCCTGGCATTAAAAGAGCGGTGGTTTATTACTTCAGCACGGATACCGGCATCCTTGGCACGAGCTAGCCCATGCGCATCGCCCTGGCTTGAGATAACCAAAGAGATCTCGGCCGGAAATGCTGAATCAGCGCAAGCGTCAATCAACGATTGGAGATTGCTGCCACGCCCTGAAATTAAAACGGCAACCTTCATCCGCGCCATGCCGACTCCATCCCATTTATGACCACGCGCGGTCCGCCAGCCGGAACCTGCACCACATGGCCAATTATTTTCACAATTTCGCCAGCCTCGCAAAGGCGTTCAACCAGGGCAGCTACGCAACCGGGGGCGACGACGGCAACCATGCCGATGCCGCAGTTAAAGGTGCGCGCCAATTCGGCCGGGGCAACACCGCCCGCGAGCGCCAGCCAGCGGAACACCGGCGGCAAGGTCCAGGCGGCGGCGTCAAGCTCCACCCCCAGACCGGCGGGAAGAACCCGCGGAATGTTCTCGAGCAACCCGCCTCCGGTGATGTGGGCCAAAACCTTAACGAGCCCATCCCGCACCGGCGGCAATAGGCTCTTGACGTAAATGCGGGTCGGCGTCAGCAACGCATCGGCGAGGCTTTGACTGGAGGCAAAGGGGGCGGCAGCGGCGTAATCGAG
>JBAXKX010000178.1:0-6165 GCA_037135115.1 Rhodospirillaceae bacterium | reverse complement strand
TATCAGGCAGTCGGGTAGATGGGTGTTGCGGCGCATTGCCGCCCCCAACTACACCGCCCCCAACTACACCACTCCCGGCGAGATCGTTACGGGCGAGATCGTTACGGGCGAGTTGTTCAGTTTGGCGGACATTAAGCCCCTTGGCGACGACCTCTTCGGCCAGCGAAAGCGGATTGGTCGCGGTCAGCAGTGCGCGGGCGTGCCCAGCGGTTAGCTGACCGTCATGGAGCATGAGCTTAATGGGTTCAGGGAGTGCCATCAAACGCAGCGTGTTAGCGACGTGGCTGCGGCTTTTACCAAGGGCACGGGCCAAGTCTTCCTGGGTATGCTTGAATTCATCAAGCAAGCGGCGATAACCCTCCGCCTCTTCCAGCGCCGTTAAATCCTGGCGCTGAACATTCTCAATAATGGATATTTCCAGGGCCTCGCGGTCAGAAAGATCGCGCAGAACCACCGGGACTTCGTGCAACCCGGCGGCCTGAGCGGCGCGCCATCGCCTTTCACCGGCGATAATTTCATAATGGTTGGCCTTATCGGGGGAACGCCGAACCAACAGCGGCTGAAGTATCCCCTTTTCTCGGACAGATTGGGCGAGTTCGGCAATGGCCTCTTCATCGAATTTTCGCCGGGGCTGAAAGCGGCCAGGGTGAATGAACTCGACCGGCAATTGCTTGGTTTGCCGCACTCGATCACCAGATGAATATTCATCATTAACCTCGCCGAACAAAGCAGACAATCCCCGGCCAAGGCTGGGCCGCTTTCCGGAGTCGGGACGCTTCAACTCATCACTCACGCCACCATCCTCTTGTGCTCGCGTTTCAAAACTTCACCGGCCAGCATAATGTAAGCTTGGCTGCCCGGGCAGCGCATATCATAGATTACCACCGGCTTGCCATGAGATGGCGCCTCAGAGACGCGCACATTGCGGGGGATCACAGTTTCATAAACCTTTTCGCCAAAGAATCCGCGGACATCGGCGGCTACAGATTCCGAGAGATTGTTACGCTTGTCGAACATGGTCAGAACCACACCCTGTATGTCCAACGTTGGATTGAAGGTTCGGCGGACGCGCTCGATCGTGCGCACTAGGTGGCTCAAGCCCTCAAGCGCATAGAACTCACATTGTAGGGGAACCAGAACCGCGTTGGCAGCCACTAAAGCGTTTAGGGTTAGCAAGCCAAGTGCCGGCGGGCAATCGATCAGCACATAATCAAAGTCCAAATCCTCGCGGGTAAGTGCATCGCGCAGGCGGTACTCGCGAGCATCGGCATTAACCAGCTCGATCTCAGCGCCCGACAGTTCGACAGACGAAGTAACGATGAACAGGTTCGGGATTGGCGACGGAGCCACCACGGCCGCCAGCGGTACATTGTCGAAAAGAATTTCATAGCTGCCAAGGTTGCGCTTGGCGCGTGGAATGCCCAAACCGGTAGAAGCATTACCCTGAGGATCGAAGTCAATAATCAGAACCTTCTTGCCAACAGCGGCAAGCGCGGTGGCCAAATTGATAGCGGTGGTGGTCTTGCCCACCCCCCCCTTCTGGTTAGCTACGGCGATGACTCGGCATCGTGGCATGATAGTCTCCTGGCCCAAGCATGGTCAAACCAAGCGTGGCAATATGGAACTGAGACGCAAAATCCGTCCTGTGGCAGCTGATTGACTAGGGAAGCGCTCGAGGTTCATGCTCCAGCGCGTCAGCGACTCAGGTATTTCTCGCTCGGCCCGCTCTCCCTTGAGAAACAAGCATACGCCTCTCGGTCCGAGTAATGGTAGCGCATAGTCGATCAACTGCGCAAGGGGCGCCAGTGCCCGAGCCGTGACAACGTCGGCCGGAGGAAGGGAAACCGCCTCGATCCGGGCGCAATGGATGGTTACATTGGTATTAGTCGCGGCGGCGACCTCGCGCAGAAAGGCGACCTTGCGTTGATCGCTCTCGATCAAGTGAACATTAGAGACACCGCAAATTGCCAAGACCATACCGGGAAATCCGGCACCGCTGCCTAAATCAATCAAAGTCGTGGCCGACTCGGGAATGAGAGCTATCAACTGCGTCGAATCAAGGATGTGCCGGCGCCAGGGATCACGTAATGTCGTCGTCCCAACCAAGTTGATCCGGGGTTGCCACTTGGTAAGGACGCCTAGGTAGGTTTCTAGTCGTTCCCGTGTTTCACGTGAAACCAAGGTCAACCCTCGCACTCCCCGGTTGCCCCGATATCGTGACGTTTAACGTGGCGCAGCAGGGCGATAATCGCTGCGGGGGTCATTCCCGGAATTCGTGACGCTGCTCCCAGGGTCGGCGGCCGTACCTGTTGCAGTTTGTGGCGAATTTCGGTGGATAGGGAGCCAACTTGGTCGATATCCAAATCGATCGGCAGAGCGAGACCTTCATCCTTGCGGAAGGCGCGGACATCGGCTTCCTGGCGGCCGAGATAACCCGCATATTTCCCTTCGATCTCAAGTTGTTCACAAACCATGGCCGGAACCGCCGCCAACCCCGGCCACATTCGCGTAAGCTGGGTCACGTCCATTCCGGGATGGCCTAGCAGGTCGGCGGCGCTACGGCGTATGCCATCAAAATTGACCGTCAAACCGACTCGAGACAATTCATTGGGCGTCGCCTCGAGTCGGCGCAGAAGTTCGCGTCCGGTTTCCAGCTCGGTGCGGCGGCGGACGAAGTAATCGGCCCTTTGTGACGAGACGCAACCAACGGCAATGGCCTTGGCCGTTAGGCGAAGATCAGCGTTGTCGGCCCGCAGCAACAGGCGGTACTCCGCCCGCGAGGTAAACATCCGGTATGGCTCGCTGGTGCCGAGAGTCACAAGATCGTCGATCATGACGCCGATATAGGCCTCGGTGCGATCAAGTATAAAAGGTTCGCCGCTCCCGGCCGCCCGCAAAGCCGCATTTACACCGGCTATTAGCCCCTGGCCCGCCGCCTCCTCGTAGCCCGTAGTGCCATTGATTTGTCCCGCCAGGAAAAGTCGCGGCACACGCCTAGTCTCCAGCGAAGGGGTCAAACCGCGAGGATCAATGTAGTCGTACTCGATGGCGTAACCGGGCCTGAGCATGACGGCCCGCTCCAACCCAGGTATCAGCGAAATCAGGGCAAGCTGAACATCACGGGGCAGTGAGGTCGAAATTCCATTGGGATAAACGGTGTCGTCGTCCAGCCCCTCCGGCTCAAGGAAAATCTGATGACGGTCTTTATCGGCAAAGCGGACAATCTTGTCCTCAATGGAGGGACAATAGCGCGGGCCGATACCGGTGATCTGGCCGGTATAAAGCGGGGCGCGACCGAGATTGGCCCTTATCAGTGCGTGTACGGCGGGCGTTGTCGAGGTGATGCCACAGGGCAGTTGTGGCGTGGTAATTCGCTCCGTCAGGTAAGAAAAGGGAGGCGGGGGGGTATCACCTTCCTGCCTATCGAGCCCGGACCAATCGATGGTGCGGCCGTCAAGCCGCGGAGGAGTTCCGGTCTTAAGTCTCCCGAGTTCAAAACCAAATCGGGACAGGGCCGCAGATAATCCCAAAGATGGTGGCTCGCCGACTCGGCCACCAGGAATTGTTTCGGAGCCGACATGGAGCAAACCGCGCAGAAATGTGCCGGTGGTAACGACCACGGCGCCAGCACTGATCTCCCTGCCCTCCGAAGTCAAAATACCGGCAACGCTGCCATCACGGCCAGTCAAAATATCTTCAACGGTGGCGGCACGGATGGTCAAGCCGGACTGCTCAGCGAGAAGGTCGGCCATGGCCCGGCGATACAATTTGCGGTCAGCCTGGGCACGGGGGCTACGAACGGCGGGACCTTTGCTGCGGTTGAGAATGCGGAACTGTATGCCGGCGCGGTCGATGGCGCGGGCCATTAGGCCGTCGAGCGCGTCGATCTCTCGGACTAAGTGGCCCTTGGCCAACCCCCCGATCGCCGGGTTGCACGACATCTCACCGACTGTATCCAGACGGTGAGTAAGTAGCAGGGTTTTTGCACCCATACGGGCGGCGGCGGCAGCGGCTTCGCAGCCGGCATGTCCAGCGCCAACAACGATGACATCGTAAGAATGTACTTCCAAAGAATTCATGGCGTGTGGCGTCCGGAGTTGGGATGTTTCACGTGAAACAAATTCTACTTGCCAATACAGAATTCGCGGAAAATTTGGGCGAGGACATCGTCGGTGGTAATGCGGCCAGTCAGGACGGCAAGAGCGCGGGTGGCAAGGCGAACATCCTCGGCGACCAGCTCCGGCAGTGCCGGGGTCAGTGCCGGGGTAAGTGCCCGCATCAGGGCGTCGCGGCACGCCGCCACGGCAACGCGGTGCCTTATCCGCGTTAGGGTCGGCTGTGTCCTGGCCTCCAGACGCTCCCTTGCCATCGCGGTCAAGTGCTGCACCAAGATCGGGACTCCGTCATTGTTGCGAGCGCACAACGCGAGGGCCGGTCGATCACCGATCATCGGAGCATCCTGACCATGGATGTCAGCCTTGTTAACAACGATCAATGTGTCATTATCAAGTAAGCGCACGGTCATTGAGTCGACAGCAGGCCAAACAGCACCGTCGAACACCGCGATCTTAATATCGGAGTCAGTGGCCCGAGCCAGGGCGCGGCGGACCCCCTCCCCCTCAATTTCATCGGCAGTATCGCGCAAACCTGCGGTGTCAGCGAGAATTAACGGATAGCCGCCAAGGTCGAGATGGACCTCAATGACATCACGGGTGGTGCCGGATCTGGCTGAAACGATGGCGGCGTCACGGCGGGCAAGCGCGTTGAGCAGACTGGATTTACCGGCATTGGGTGGACCGATGATTGCAACGGCCAGCCCTTCGCGCAATCGCTCGCCCCGGCGGCCATCGGCAAGATGAGCATCCATGTCGGCAATTAAGGCGGTGATTTCAACTGTGGCGGCTTGGTCCAGGGCAGCTGGAAGGTCCTCGTCGGGAAAATCTATAACTGCCTCAAGGCAAGCCAGGGTATGGATTAGCCGGGATCGCCATTCCTCATACTTCGCCCCGATCTCGCCACCAAGCTGGCGAAGAGCCTGATGGCGCTGTGCCAGGGTGTCGGCATCGATCAGGTCGGCAATCGCCTCGGCTTGAGTGAGGTCAAGCTTACCGTTGTCGAAGGCGCGACGAGTAAAGGCTCCGGGCTCGGCGGGGCCAATTCCCGGCAGTATCAATAGCGCCTCACAAACCGCAGCCACCACCGCACGCCCACCGTGAACCTGGAATTCAACGACGTCTTCACCGGTGTAGCTGTCGGGTCCAGGAAACCAAACTACCATGGCCTGGTCGATCAAATCACCAGTGCCGGGGTAACGCAAATTGGCACGAGTTAAACGGCGAGGTAGCGGCTTTTCCCGCCCGGTCAGCGCTGAAAGAGCCGCGCCAGCATTTGGACCCGACAGTCGAATGATGGCTACCGCACCACGCCCGGGGGGGGTGGCTAGGGCAAAGATAGTAGTACTCATGGGTTTAGGGGTCTCATGGATATAATAGAACTCATGCCATTCACCGGGCTGGGTGGGCGAGCAATTCATCCTTGAGCTGAACCTGTTCGGGGCAGATCAAACGGGCGACTCGGCCGCCAGCGATTAGATGGACCGTAAGGATTTCGTCAAGGTCGGCCTCATTCGTGAAACTGTACCAAACAGCCTCGGGATAAATTACCATCACCGGCTCCAAGGCACAACGGTGCAGGCACCCGGCAGTGTTGACACGGACGCGGGTCAGCCCCAGCTCCTTGACCCTGACCTTGAGATATTTTGCCAGAGCCTCGGAGTTGTAGCGCCCACAACCGCCACGTCTGGATTCGATCGGTCGGATGTTAGTACAGAAAAATAGATGGGCGCGGTAGTGGGAGTTTGCACCAGTCATGTCCGGGGCTCCCGTCCCAGTGCCAAATCAAAGTTATGAAGCATGGCCCGGGTAAATTGCTCCATGCCTTGGAAGCCGCTAGGGAGCCAGCTCCGCAACAAGGCGTCACCATCCATTGACGTGATGCTAGCGCCAAGTCGCTCTTGGAGCTGGGAAACCAGTGCATCCTGCATCGGCTTCAGGTCGGGCAGACCAAGAAAGGTTCTTGCCTCTTCGGGGGTGCATTCAACATTGACGGTAATTTTCATGGCGGTAGCTTCCTTTGTCATGGGAGAGGGAATTTGTTTCACGTGAA
>JBAXKX010000177.1:0-6201 GCA_037135115.1 Rhodospirillaceae bacterium | reverse complement strand
GTTCTGCCTTAAAATCGGCGATGTCGGCCCTTATTTCCGCCTTAAAATCGGCGATGTCGGCCCTTATTTCCGACTTGAAAGCCGCCATCTCGGATTTAAGTTCCGCCATGTCGGCCCTTATTTCCGTCTTGAAAGCCGCCATCTCGGATTTAAGTTCCGCCTTTAGCTCCGCCATCTCGGATTTAAGTTCCGCAATGTCGGCCCTTATTTCCGTCTTGAAAGCCGCCATCTCGGATTTAAGTTCCGCAATATCGGCCCTTATTTCCGTCTTGAAAGCCGCCATCTCGGATTTAAGTTCCGCCTTTAGCTCCGCCATCTCGGATTTAAGTTCCGCCTTTAGCTCCGCCATCTCGGATTTAAGTTCCGCCTTTACCTCAGCGATATCTGCTTTCAGGACCGACTTGACCTCGGCGATATCTCCTTTGGTCGCCAACTCGGCACCGGACATCGCTTCAGCCAAGGCATCGGCGATCCCTTCGGCCTGCTCCTGGGTCATATGGGCCGTGTCGCGCAGCTTGCGCGCAAGTTTCAACGTATCGAAAGCCACTGCTCCCATAACTTTTTGCTCCCATAAAGGCCATCACCGATTGTATCTAATCAGGCGCCCGGAGTCCAACCTATTTGGAGAAATATCATTACCGGCACTTCGCTGTCTGGTGTGGGTAGGGAACTCGCGCGGAGATTGAGATTCTACTGATTGTTTATCAGTACCCACCTTTGCCCACAGGCACCCGGCGGGACTCTATCTTTTTACCCCCCATCGCTGAGCAGACGGCGTGACCCACCTCAATATTACTCATACGCTACGCTTCGTACCAACCCTTGGACGCATTAACGATCCGTACCACCGACAGCATCACTGGTACCTCGATCAAGACACCGACAACTGTGGCTAATGCGGCACCAGAATGAAAGCCGAAAAGGCTGATTGCTGCCGCCACCGCCAGTTCGAAGAAGTTGCTGGCACCAATCAAGGCCGATGGACCAGCCACGCAGTGGGCCACGCCAAGTTTCCGATTGAGCAAATAAGCAAGACCGCTATTGAAATAGACCTGGATCGTGATCGGTACTGCCAGCATGACGATGACAAGCGGCTGAGCAATGATTTGCTCGCCTTGAAAGCCGAATAGTAAAACAAGCGTCGTTAGGAGAGAGATCAGCGATACTGGCCCCAACCTATCCAGAGTACCCGCCAAGACCTGCGGTCCTTTCGCCAACAACGCCCGGCGCCAGAGTTGTGAAACTGTCACGGGGACGACGATGTATAGCACCACCGACAGAAGCAAAGTGTTCCACGGCACAGTAATGGAAGACATACCAAGCAACAAGCCAACAATGGGCGCAAATGCAAAGACCATGATCAGATCATTCAGCGCTACCTGCGAAAGAGTAAAGTGAGGCTCGCCTTCACAGAGATTTGACCACACGAAAACCATGGCAGTGCAAGGGGCGGCGGCAAGAAGGATCAGCCCAGCGATATAGCTGTCGATCTGCTCAGCCGGAAGGTAGGGGCGGAACATGGTGCTAACGAACAACCAGCCCAGCAGGGCCATCGAGAACGGTTTGACCGCCCAGTTAATAAACAGGGTCACACCGATACCGCGCCAGTGCTCCTTGACCTGATGCAGGGCGCCGAAGTCGATTTTGAGCAGCATTGGAATAATCATCAGCCAAATCAGCAACGCAACCGGCAAATTAACCTGGGATACCTCCAAGCGGCCAATGGCGTGGAAAGGACTAGGCATGAAGTGACCGAGTACGACCCCAACAATGATACACAAAGTAACCCAGACGGTCAGATAACGTTCAAAAACGCTCATCGGGAGCTTGTCGGGGGCTATTCCCGTTGCATCACAATTTGCAGTCATCTGACCTTCCTTATGGTGAGCGTCGTTACTTTTCACACTTGAGCCGTTGCCTCAAGTCAATATAGTATGTTGACGGATTGAACAAGGATTTACCGGAGGTCGACAGGATGCGGCGGGCCGATATTGAGACACTTGGTCGCTTCACCATTCTCGGCGAAATTGCGCGCGGAGGGGTCGGAGTTGTTTACAAGGCCTATGATCCCAAGAACCAACGAACTGTAGCGATTAAAGTTTTGCTCCGGAGTGACGACAATGCGGATTATAATACTGAAATTCAAATCGTCAGGTTCCAACGCGAGGCCGATACTATGGCCATGCTTTGTCATCCAAACATTGTTCCGGTATACGAGATAGGCGAGGACCATGGCGTAGGATATATTGTTATGGAGTTTATCGAAGGTAAAAGCCTAAAGCACGTACTTGCCTTAAATGAAGCCATAGCCACAGAAGATATGATTCGTATTATGCGCGGATTGCTTTCCGCACTGACCTATTCCCATGGCCATGGCGTTATTCACCGAGATATTAAACCTGCCAATATTTTAATTGATAGCAAAGGAGAGGCTAAATTAGTTGATTTCGGGGTTGCCAAAACTGAAAGTTCTACATTAACTATTGCCGGTTCCGTAATAGGCACCATAAGTTATATGTCTCCAGAACAAATGTCTTGCCGTCCCGTCGATACCCGTTCAGACATTTTTTCCGCTGGAGCGGTTTTTTACGAATTACTTACCGGCCAAAGACCTTTCCTTGGAACGGTAGGTACTATTGAAATGCAGGTTCTAAATGTCGAGCCGCATAGACCATCCTTCATAAGCCATCGCTGCCCGCTTGAATTTGACAATGTGGTCATGAAGGCCATGGCTAAGCTGCCGAATAATCGCTACCAGACGGCGGCCGCCTTTATTGAGGCCATTGATGATGCTTTATTACCTGATACTGAAAAAACATTGGACTATGTCAGCGATGCCACCACGCTGTTTATCAATAGGCCCTCGCTGGGTAAGCTGAAACTACCGCCATGCACTCCTGATAATCTCGCTCAGCCAGCAAATTTTTCCGCCGAACGCCCTCGACCTAACTTATCAACTGACGATATAGTTTTCACTCGCAAATCCCACCATCAAACAATACTCATTATTGTTATCATTTTTATTATTGTCGCAGTGATTGCTGGTGCAGGCGTCGTCACTTGGAGATGGCTGCTCCCCTCACCGCCTCTTGTGGAGATTGCCCAGCCTGAACATGCACCTGCACCTGAACTTGCACCTATCGTTACCCCTCCCGTAGTCGAGCCACTTTTGCCGCCTCCACCGCAACCTGTTGCAAGTCCGGCGCCTCCACCGCCACCTGTTGCAAATCCGGCGCCTCCACCGCCACCTGTTGCAAGTCCGGCGCCTCCACCGCCACCTGTTGCAAGTCCGGCGCCTCCACCGCCACCTGTGGTAAGCTCGACATCTCCACCGCCACCTGTAGCGATTTCGACCGTAGAGGCCGCTACCTCAGTGCTGGCGGCTTTGCGAGCCATTGATTGCAGCTTGTTTGCGGTCGAGGTCGCCAGCGGCAACCGGGTGCTGGTTTCGGGAACAATCGGCGAGTCCGTAAGCGTCGCTGCTATCCGCAGTGAAATAGAGCGATCGGTACCAGGTGTTATGTACGAACTTTCAGTGAGGACCATGGCGGATCGCTTATGCCAACCAATAAGTATCATTGCCCCTATGCGCGTACTTAACCGGGCGGTAGCCAAACCATTAATCCTGAGCACAACACATGCGGATGCGTCTTTTACCGATGGCGAAATGCTTATTCTTTCGGTTGTGGGGCCACCATCCATTCCTTACCTTCAGATTGATTACTTTACTCTCGACGGACAAGTCGTTCACTTGCTGCCGAATCCTTTACAGACAGACGGGCGGATACCGAAATCTGGTCAACGATCGATTGGCGACCCGACTAAAGGCGGCCGGTTTTGGGAAGTCAGGGCGCCTTTTGGAGTCGAGCTTATCATCGCAATCGCTTCAAGTCAGGCGCTGTTCACCCGCCCGCATCCCGAAGTCGAGGTCTCTGGGAAGTACTTGGCTGAACTTTCGACTGCCCTGAAAAAGCTGCCGCCCTCGACACTGGCCACCATTCTGCCGATTAGTAGCCACGCAAAATAAAAGAGATAGGCGCTGGTCCAGAAATGTCTAAAAATTAGTGGCTTTCATGGCGTTTGTTAATCAAGGATACCGAGGGCAGAATGCCATTGACAGCACGCCCAGGCCTTGCATATTCTCGTTACGGTAATGGTTCCCGGAAGGCTTTTGCCCAATGGGATGAAAAGGGAACGCAATACGGCATACGAGCCTAAACTGCGGCTGCCCCCGCAACTGTGAGCGGAGAGTTTTCGCCAACCCAAGCCACTGGCCATTTTTTAGGCTGGGAAGGCTGGCGAGAACAAAGACCCGCGAGCCAGGAGACCTGCCATTACCTGGCAAAGAGGTTTGAATCCGGGCGGGGTGTCCCGGTCGCAGAGAGGCGCGCCGCCGACCCTGTCGGTGATTGTGTGTCATTTTCGACCAAGGTACCTCCCCCTTAACATGGGGGATAAGCAAATTGCATATCATGGAAGGCTATCTGCCGCTGCTTCACGCTGCGGCCTGGGGTGTAGTTTCGGCGCCGTTCGTCCTGGTCGGCGCACGCAATGTTTCAAAGATCATGGACGAACACCGCGAGACGAGATTGCTATTGGCGGCGAGCGGGGCTTTTGCCTTCGTGCTCTCGGCGCTTAAAATACCGTCGGCAACCGGCAGTTGCTCGCACCCGACCGGAGTTGGGCTTGGCGCTATCCTGTTCGGTCCGTCAGTTACCACCGTGCTTGGCAGCATCGTGCTGTTGTTCCAGGCGCTGCTGCTCGCTCATGGCGGGTTGACCACGCTGGGTGCCAATGTCTTTTCCATGGCCATCGTCGGGCCGTGGGTATCATTTGCGATATACAAGGGAGCCGGATTGATCGGTGTGCCTCAAGCCGTCTCCGTCTTTCTCGCAGCCATGCTCGGTGCCCTTGCCACCTATTGTGTTACCGCCTGCCAACTCGCCCTGGCATTCCCCGATCCTACCAGCGGCGTTATCGGGGCATTATCGAAATTTCTTATTATTTTTGCTGTGACCCAGATTCCGCTTGCGATCATCGAAGGGCTGATCACGGTGGTTGCGGTTAACATACTGCTCCAGTATAGCCGCCAAGAATTATTCTCGCTTTCCTTCATCAAAGGAGGCCTAAGATGATTCGCCGCAATTTGAACCTATTGGGAGCAATTATCGTTATCTCCGCAATGCCTCTCATGATACGGACTGACGGCGCTTTTAAAGGCACCGACGAACGGGGAACTGAAGCCATTACTGCACTTGCGCCCGATTACCAACCCTGGATCAAGCCGCTGTGGACGCCACCAAGCAACGAAGTCCAAAGCCTGTTGTTCTCGCTCCAGGCAGCGCTCGGGGCCGGTATTTTGGGATATTATGTCGGCTTTTGCTGCGGACGTCAGAGCCGGCGGGAGGATGACCTCAGTGCTAGCGACTGAATACTACGCTTGGAACAACCGCTGGCGATTTCTCCATCCATTCGAAAAGGCCTTGTTTGTGGCTGGCCTGCTGGCCGCCGACTTCACCTTGCCGGCGCTGACGGTGGCCCCCCAAGTGTTCATGGTCGCTTGGCTTGCCGCTGTATTTGGCGCCAAGGTACCAGGGCGAGCCTTTTGGCGCGTGATGCTTGTGCCATCCGGTTTTTTGCTCGCAGGAGTTCCAGCGCTGGCGATTTCGATCAACCTCGACGGGACCACTTCAGTGCTATCTTTGTCCCTTGACGGGTTGGCGCTAGCGGCGTCGGTGTCGCTGCGCTCCTTCGCAGCTATAGGGTGCCTCGCTTTCCTGATTTTAACTACACCATTGCCAGATATACTCAGACTGGCTCGGCTGATGGGTGTGCCACCAGCTCTGGTCGAACTCGCCTACTTGATGCACAGGCTGGTGTTCTTGATGCTTGATCGCGCATCGGTTGCCCGTCACGCCCAAGGAGCAAGGCTCGGTTATCGAAGCTTGCCTACCGGCATCCGTTCTCTCGGAATGCTGGTCGGCGGGCTGTTTGTGCGCTCTCTTGAACGGGGGCGACGTCTCGACCTTGGATTGGCAGCGCGTGGCTACCAGGGCGAATTGCGAATGCTGGAAAGAAGTAATGAAATTTCGCTGAAGCGACTGGCTCTGGCGTTATTTGTTGTGATAATGGTGGTTGTGCTGGCGGTGGCACAACGATGACAGACGTTATCCTTGCCGCCAGTGGGATAGATCATATCTA
>JBAXKX010000176.1:0-6222 GCA_037135115.1 Rhodospirillaceae bacterium | reverse complement strand
CCCTTGCTTGTGGATTTGACGACGGGGGATGTCATACGATATGACTGACGGTGGATAACCGGAATCCATAGTGCCGCCATGGGGTGGTACAGGCCGTCGACTGATGGCGGGGCCGATGACGGGGCCGGGGTATGACGGAGGCTGGCAAGTGGCGGTCGGATCTAAGATTTGGACAGTACGCGGCATACCGGCTGAGTTACAGACCTCGGTTTCGGTAGCGGCCAAGACGGCCCGGCAGACTCTGGGGGAATGGACCGCAACGGCTCTAAATGTCGCGCTGGCCGGTGAACCTCAAGGCACGGTTCGCGGCAACGATGGTCTAGCCACCGCCCGACTGGATGGGCTCGAAGCGCGTCTCACTCAGCTGGAACGGCGGATCGAGAGCATCGACAGCCGAAGTCAAGGCATGGAGTTCCGCGTTGACGGCTTGGAGCACCGCGACGAAGGTCACGATGGCCGCATCTCCACCCTGCTGCAACGGCTTGATAGTTTGGAGAGCCGGGGTTTGGAAAGCCGGGGCTTAGAGAGCCGGGGCTTCCGGGGGCCAAATCCGCCACCAATGCCTAATCAGAGTACCGCAGACCAAAACTTTGAACCGCCGCCGGGCCCATTCACCCGCGGCATCGGCAGCCGCAAGCGCCTGACCTCCATTGGCGAGGAGGAATTGCAGCGGCTATTGTCGGCAGGCGTCGACGACGCCACCATTGCCACCCGCCTCGGCATCCACAAGCGCATAGTCTGGGCGCGCCGTTTAACCGAAAGCCCCGACTAATGCCGATATCCGGCGTCAATTATCCGGCGTTAATGGTGTTATACCAATGACCATCACAAGTTGGGCCGGAAAGGCCCCTGCCGTTATCGCCATTGCCGTCGCCACCCTTGCCGTTATCGCCCTTACTGGCGGAACGTCGGGCAACACCGCCGAAACCGACGCGGCCTGCTGCGTCACTCAACCCTTATTGCCGGCCCCAGCCCCGCTTGCACCGGGGGAACCAGAACCGCTAATCACTCCAATCTCCCGACACCCCTCCCCCACCATGTCACCACCGGTGACGCAAGCTTTGGTCATATCACCACCGGTGACGCCAGCTTTGGCGACGCGGGCCCTAATTATTCAACCCACAACCGGCGCGGCCATGCCGGTTGCCCGTGGAAGCTACACCATTAAGAAAGGAGCGCGTCTGTTCGTGGTTGCCCAACGCACAGGCACCAGCTTTGCCGACCTTCTCCTGCTCAACCCTGCCCTGGCCATAGACCGCAAGCTGCCCGCCGGCACCCTGGTGCTGCTACCAATTTCCGGCCAATGGTAAAAACTTTAACGAAGGTGAAAACGGTGAAGACGGTGAAAACGGTGACGAAACAAGCGCGGTTGGCCGCCTGCATGATACTAACGGCCTTGGGGCTAAGCGACTGTGGCTTCTATGTCGGGAACTACTACCTCGCCCCCGCTGACGGACCGATTATCAGGGTCGTGCCAGCGGTGTCGGTTCCGGTTGCACCGGTAGTTAATGTTACGCCAAAACCACCTAAGCCAGACGCCACAAACCAACCACCTAAGCCAGACGCCACAAACCAGCCAGCGAAGCCGGCCGCGCCGTCGTGATACACTCCCAAACCTCCCAAACCATTCAAGCCTGCTTGGCGTCGATAACACTGCGGCGAATGGCCCGGGTGCGGGTGAACACGTCTTGTAGTCGATCGCCCTCGCCATGACGAATGGCGCGTTGCAAGGCGGTCAGATCCTCGGTGAAACGCTGCAAGATATCCAACACCGCTTCGCGATTATTGAGGAAGATGTCGCGCCACATGACCGGGTCCGACGCAGCGATTCGGGTGAAATCACGAAAGCCGCTGGCCGAGAACTTGATCACCTCCGACTGAGTCGACTGCTCCAGCCCAACTGCGGTATCTACGATGGAGTAGGCGATCAGGTGCGGCAAATGCGAGGTAATGGCCAGCACTCGGTCATGGTGGGCGGCATCCATGACCTCAACCATCGAACCCAGTTGCCGCCACAACGCAGCGACCCTGGCCACCGCCGTCTCGTCGCAACCGGCAGGCGGGGTAAGGATGCACCAGCGCCCCTCAAACAGCTCGGCGAAACCGGCGGCCGGGCCGGAATGCTCGGTACCGGCGACCGGGTGGGCGGGCACCAAATGAACATTGGCCGGCAGCAACGGCCTAACCTCCCGCACCACCAGTTCCTTTACCGAACCGACATCGGAGACAATAGCGCCAGAAGCGCAGTGGGAAGCGAAAAGCGCAGCCAATCCGACAAAGGTGCCGACTGGCGTGCATAGCACGACCAAATCTGCTCCGCGCACCGCCGCTGCGAGTTCGGTTGTAGCCTCATCGACGATGCCAAGTTCAAGAGCTATCGCCACATGGTCGGGATCACGGTCGACACAGACGATCCTGCGGGCCAGTGCGTGCTTGCGGATACCCCGGGCCAAAGAGGACCCAATCAACCCAATACCTATCAGCGCAACGCGCTCGAACACCGGCCCCGTCCTTTTGAAATATTCTAGTGTTCCGACTCAGAAGGACCTTTCCGTCCCGTCGGCCCGGAACCCTAGCTTGGTCTATATGTTGTGTCGTGACCGAGATACGATCATCGGGAATGAAGCGTCTCGGTCACAACACTAGCGCGAATAGGCGGCAATCGCGTCCACAGCTGCGACCATTTCATCGTTTTGACCAATAGTGATGCGCAGACAGCGGGGCAGGCCATAAACGCCCATCTGCCGGACCAGGACGCCACGGGTCTTGAGGAACAGACGCACCAATTCAGCATCGCCCCAGCCATCGAACGACACGAGGACAAAGTTGCCCTCACTGGGATAAACGGTCAGCCCGAGCTTCCTCAGCCGCTTAACGGTCCACTCGCGGCACTGCCCATTGTGTACTACGGCCGCCGCAACAAACTCGGCGTCGGCAAGGGCCGCGACGCCAGCGGCTTGGGCCGCGCAATTGATATTGAAAGGACCGCGAACACGGTGAAGGGCACCAGCGATCGCCAGCGGACACAGCGCCCAGCCCAGCCGCAAACCACCCAGGGCATAGGCCTTAGAAAAGGTCCTAGTCATAACCACATTGTTCGACTCGAGGACCAGTGCGGCCCCGGCGTCGTAATTGGCCGAAGTCGCGTATTCGGCATAGGCAGCATCGATCACCAGCAGGACTGACCCAGGCAAGCCACTTCGCAACCGCCTCAGCTCCGAAAGCGGTAGGTAACTCCCGGTCGGGTTGTTGGGATTGGCGAGATAGACGATGCGGGTGCGTGGCGTCACAGCCGCAAGCATGGCGTCAACATCCGCCGTCAACGCCCGCTCCGGAACCGAAACGGGAGTGGCCCCGACCGAGCGAGCAGCAAGAGGATAAACCAGGAACCCATGGGCACTATGCATCACCTCGTCGCCCGGCCCGCTATAGGCCAGCGCCAGCAGGTGCAACAGCTCATCGGAACCATTGCCGCATACGATCTGCATCGGATCCAGGCCGTGGCGGCAAGCCAAAGCCTGAACCAATTTCCGGCTGCCGCCGTCGGGATAGCGATGAATATCGGGCGCAATCGCCTGGTAAGCGGCCACCGCGCGCGGACTGGGGCCGAACGCCCCCTCATTAGATGCCAGTCGGATCAGTTGGGTAAAGCCAGGTGCAGAGGACTCGCCGCCTATATAAGGGGTTATTCCTATAATTCCGGGGCGTAAAACCGGCGCAGTCATCGGGTGACTTCCTTTTATAACAGCATTTTTTAACAGTATTCTTTAATAATCTTTTTTAACAATCCAGGGCACCTGCCTTAAGGCTCTTTACCCGGTCAGCCCCAACGGCATGTTAAGGTTGCTGTCCATCCAAGACATGAGACAGCGGCACTGCGTAACCGCCCATGGCATTCAATCGAGCCGACAGCGGCAACAGGCGCTCGACAAAAACGGCAAGGCGGGGGTCGCCGGTGCCGACGAATCCGGCGATCTCCACCAAATGCAGTGTCGCGGCCCCTCCGCCACGACCTAGCCAGCTGCAAAAACTGGTAGGCGGCAGGCCGACCGCTTCAAGCGCATCCTTGAGCCGGCCACGACTAAGGTCGCCGCTGACCTCGATTCGAAGCAGCGAGCGATCGTTCTGGAATGAGGCGGGACCGGTGGCGCTCGGCTCATGGGGGACCAGCGCGATAACGAAAGCGTCACGATCCTCACTGCGGTAGTTGCTGCGGCCGGCAAAGGGCAGGCGGGCCACGACGTGAGGAGTCCTCTCGTCATCACCGTTAATGAAACGCCACCAAGGGTCGATATCATCGTCGGCAGGCAGGGGCACCACACCGACCATGGCGGTACCCTCCGCCACGGCACGAACCGCAGCCAGCGGGCTGTTGACTATACTCATCGGAGTGAAACCGCCGAAATGGTCGCGAGCCAGATCCCAGAATCCATGGTGGTCGCCGGGGGCATAAACCGCAACAGTGAACCGCCCTTGAAGCTGGGTTAGCCCGGAAATCAGCTCCCGCCACATCCGCAACAGCACACCCACCGCCAACTCGCCATGATGGCGGGCGGCGAGGCGGCGCAGAATCGTTGCCTCGCGGGCCGGACGCAACATGCCATATCCGCCACCTTTGGCGACGCCGATCTGCTTGACCACCTCGGCGCGTTCCATCAACAGGTCATGAATCCTGTCGTCGATATGATCGATGCGCTGGCGCAGCTCTTCTAAGGGGAGTGGCGGGGAGATCATGGCAAAGGGATCCGATGCGGGTGCTGCGGCCTGAGTTTAGTCCGCAGCTGTAGCAAAATCAAAGAAAACGTTGACACCTCCTGGACTTGGTTCATAGCTATACCGCTCCCATGCCCTAACGATGCGGCGAACATGTCAAGTTACCCGTCGATTCTCGATCCGGTCGTATCCGGTCTCGATCCGGTCGTATCCGGCACCGATTTCGCGCATGAGCCCCGGATCAGGCTGGCCGTGACCGAACCGATGCCGCTCGACTGCGGCGACTCATTGCGTAATTTTTCCGTAGCGTACCAGACCTACGGCAAACTGGATGCTGAAAAGTCCAATGCGATCCTGATTTGCCACGCCCTTACCGGCGACCAATACGTTGTCGGCCGCCACCCGATAACCGCAAAGCAGGGCTGGTGGGAGGTCATGGTCGGGCCGGGACGTCCCGTCGATACTCACCGCTTTTTCGTGATCTGCGCCAATGTGTTAGGCGGCTGCATGGGAACAGTTGGACCGACAGACACCGATCCCACGACTGGCCGACCCTACGGACTGAACTTCCCCGGAATTACCATCGCCGACATGGTGCGGGCGCAAAAACTTCTGATTGAGCACCTTGGCATTAAGCAGCTGTTTTGCGTAATCGGCGGCTCGATGGGGGGTATGCAGGCGTTGGAATGGGCCTCCAGCTATCCCGAAAGTGTATTCGCGGCAATTCCAATCGCGGCGGCGTCCCGCCATTCGGCGCAGAACATTGCTTTCGGCGAGGTTGGGCGTCAAGCGGTGATGGCTGATCCGGACTGGTGCGGCGGCGACTACCTCAACCAGGGCCGGCGGCCCGAGGCCGGGCTGGCGGTGGCTAGGATGGCCGCTCACATCACCTATCTTTCGGAGACCGCCCTCCACCTCAAGTTCGGTCGCAATCTTCAGGACCGCTCGGCCGTCACCTACCGATTCGACGCTGATTTCCAGGTCGAGAGCTACCTGCGTTACCAAGGCAGCACCTTCGTCGACCGCTTTGACGCCAACAGCTACCTGTACATCACCCGGGCCATGGATTATTTCGATCTGGCGGCGGAGCATGGCGGATTGCTGTCCAGGGCATTCCTTCACAATGGCCGAACGACTCCGGTGCGTTTTTGCGTTATCAGCTTCACCAGCGACTGGCTGTTCCCGACGGCGGCTTCACGTGAGATTGTGCATGGACTTAATGCGGTTGCGGCCAATGTTAGCTTCGTCGAAGTTACCACCGACAAGGGCCACGACGCCTTCCTGCTTGACGAACCGGAGTTGCATCAAGTGATCGAAGGTTTTCTCGACGGCTGCGCCGCCCATCGCAAACTGCCGCAACGCCAGCGGGCGACGCTATGACTGCTCATCCTGGAACCGCCCCTCCTGTGGTTGGAATTACCACCGAGGACAAAAATCCAACCGGTAACTGCGACATCAGGGCCGATCTCAAGCTGATTGCCGACATGATCGAGCCGGGCGCGCGGGTGC
>JBAXKX010000175.1:0-6241 GCA_037135115.1 Rhodospirillaceae bacterium | reverse complement strand
TGGGAACCGTGCTCGGTTCTTGTGTTGCTGTGTGTCTGTGGGACTCTCAATTGCGCTTCGGCGGCATGAATCACTACCTTCTGCCCAATCGCCCCGCCAACGCCGAGATGTCGACGCGGTTCGGCGATGTTGCGATCGCACAGTTGATCGAATCTATGCTTGGGCTGGGCAGCCACATTCGCAACCTTCAGGCCAAGCTGTTTGGCGGTGGCTATGTCCTGCGCGCTGGCGATCCCGCCTTCTCGGCCGGTCGGCGCAACGCCGAGGTTGCGGTTGCCCAACTGCGGCGCTGGAGAATACCTATCGCGGCGAGCCGGCTTTCGGGCACTCAGGGGCTGGTTATCCGCCAATGCACTGATTGCGGAGATGTCTGGGTGCGCCCCACCGGGGTCATGGACAAGCGCTTACACCCGCCGGCCGATGTCGATGATCTGTCCTGTTTCTCGGACGACAGATTCTCCTCGATGGTCATTTGCGGCGAGGATGGTCAGCCGGTTGCGATTCATACTCGCTCCGTCATTGCTGCGGCGAGGGGTTGTAATACATGCACCTCGTCGCCCTTTGGTTGGCGGCGGACATGAAAGACGGTGATTTGGTCATGATTACGGCCGCCAGAAGCGATGACGCCTCGCTGTTGACCACCAAGCTGTGGGCCGAGCGTTTGCGGGGGATGACCGGTCGGATTGACAGTTTTTTCCTGCCGCTGGAGTCGGTTTTTCTCAGCACCGGCTCGCGGCTGCGTGACCTGCACGGCACGGTGTCGCAGCTCTCTGATGCCATTGATTTTGCCGGCTCGTTGTTTTCCTCGCCCGATATGGTTGGGATGCTTGATGAACTAGCCGATGCGGCCCGCAATATCGTTGCCATGCGCAAGCAACGGGGCGGGCTTGCCGCCACCCTCGGGCAGATGATCACCGCCACCGGCGCAATGATTGGTTCGCTGAACGCACTCGGCCGGATCATGAACCATTCATTGGTGCTGGCCATCAACGCCAAGATCGAGGCGTCGCAATTGGTCTGCACCGGCAATGATTTTACGGTGTTCACCAGGGATATTGCAAGGCTGGCCAAGGCCGGCGGGGAGACCATAGCCGCTGTCAGGCAGGAGCTGAGCGGCCTGCGAGCTGCCGCGACTAAGGCCCAGACGCTCCAGCACGAGTTTGAAACCAAGGAGCTGCCTAAGCTCGATCAGGTGGCAGAACGGCTCGCCGTTTCGGTCCAGGGTCTGCGCTGCTCACAGGTCAGGGCCGAGCAGGGGGCCCGCGAAATTCCGGCACAGCTGCGCGCCCTATTTGGCCATATTTCTAACCTTGTCTCCAGCCTGCAGGTCTACGATACGACTAGGCAGCGGTTGGAGCATATTGAACAGGCGTTGGGGCTGGCGGCGGTGATGATCGAGGCCGAGGGCGAATCCAGCATGGATCCGCAACAGCAGCAGGTCTTCGTCAACGGTATCGCGGAGTTGCAGTCGCTGCAACTGGTCCATGCCAGCGAGCATTACCATGACGCTGTGTCTAATGTCGGGCGTAGCGTCGCCGCCATGGCTCAGGGGGTGCCGGCGGTAGCGGAGCTGTGCCAGCGGTCATTTGGCGGCGGCGATTCCGGCTCATTATTGGATATTAACCACGATCTCGACCAGGCCAGTCAGGTATTTGCCAACTTCATCGCCATTCGACATCAGGCGGCGGGCAGCCTGGAACTGGTGGTCAAGGCGGCGGCGCAGGCCAGCGAGTTGATGCGTTCGCTAAACTCGGTTAGCGGCGACATGCGGCTGATGGGGCTGAACGCTGCGATCAAGTGCGGGAACATGGGATATATCGGGCGGGCACTGAGTGTGATCGCCCAGGAGCTTCAAAGTTACGCCACCCTTACCCGCGACCATGTCCAGATAGTCACCGGCCATCTTGGCCAGATATCCTCTTCGGGCCGAGACATTGTTAGCACCGACAAGGTGGATGCGGGCGAGATTGACGCCGAGGCCTTGAAACAAGAAATCGACCGGGTGGTGTCACGCCTGCAAATAACCGGAAAGGGCCTAGTCCAGGCATTGGAACGCATCGCCACGTCCAGTCAGTCGGTGGTGACGCAAACCCAGGCGGCGGAGGAAGGATTTTCGCGCAAGGCCGATTGCCGCTTGGCGATGGGTGACAGCGAGCGTGAATTGAAGGCGCTGGCCCGCGACACCAACACCGGATTGACCGGAGCGGCGCTGGAGGAGGCCCGCCGTGATGTGCTCGCCTTCACCGAGAGCCATTACACCATGGCCAGTGAGCGCTCTGTTCACGGAGTCGCCATTGACGGGCGCAAGGCGGTTGAACTCTTGACCGGTGCCGATGTCCACGACCAGGAATCGGGTGGGGCCGCAGGCGGTGAACAGGAACCGGATATTTCTGATCTGTTGTTCTGAGGGCAGTTCTGAACTTGCCATGGTGGTGGCGTTTGGACGGGGGCGTTTGGACGGGGGCGTTTGTGAGAATCCTTTCCGAATTTGCTTGAATTCCTGCCGGTAGTCGATTAGAGTGCTGTCCATGAACATCGGAAATTACATAATGGCGCCTAGCGTCAGGCAGGTCGTACCGCCGCCACCCCCCCAACAGGGACAGATGGCGTTGAATGCGGGGCTGCTAGCGGCACAAAACCCAGCCGCCCAGACACGCAGCTTTACGGCTGGAGCGGTGCAGGCCTCCGATGTTTCCGATCAATCCCGCAGCAGTCAGAAACGTAAGGGTTCGGAGGAATCGTCTGCTCCGAAGTCCTTGAGCGCTCCGACCAAGGGCGGCGGTGGGGTTTCGCACCGGGGCCGGGCTCTTGATGTAAAGGTCTGACATTATGCTTGTCAGTGGCGCATGGTCCCGGCGCTTCACCTGTCCGGCGATTTTCCGATCCGGTAGTTTTCCGCAGAAAATCATGGACTCGTCCTGTCGCAGCGTATAAATAGCCTGTGAACGTTTATCCATGGCCATGCGCGGCTGGCAACAAGGAGCATAAATAATGCAGATGCGCAGTTTCCCCCTGTCACAGTGCTGGTTTGTTGCGGTGTGTTTTGTCATGGCGGCGGCCGGATTGGTGGGGTGTACCTCCAACCAGGGCGAAAATCCTTTTAGTCAGGAGCCGTTCCTGTGGCCGGCGACCACCAGCGCTGCGTTTACGGTGCGGACCAGCGACTGGCTCGATACTCCCGAAGAGGTCAGGGATCTGATTGCCACTCAGTGCGGACCGGCTTTCAAGACCGCGCGCATCATTCGCCACGATGGGGCGGGTTCGCTTTTACATGCCGATCAGTTGTCGGTTTATTGCGGTGACCTCAAGCCGCGCGCCCCCGTCTATCCCGAACCGGGCAGCGGGCCTTTGTCCGAGAACCTCGCCACGCTGGAATCACCGCTGACCGGAGCCGAGACCGGCGAGCTGATCACCCTGCGCTGAGTTTTTTTGGTTAGTCTGCGTCGGGTCAAAATGTGGCTGGAAGGCTGGAGGGCTTGATGGGAGGGCGGGTTTTGGCCGCGAGGCTAGCGCTTGCGTTTTCGCTTTTGGCAGTTTGCGGAGCGAGCGGCAATTCTTGGGCCGGGGCTACTTTTGATGCGGTCAAGGCGCGGGGCTATGTTCAGTGCGGGGTTAATGTCGGCCTTGCTGGCTTTTCCAGCCCCGACAGCGCCGGGAGCTGGACCGGGCTTGATGTCGATATCTGTCGGGCGGTGGCGGCGGTGATGTTCGGCGATGTCACTAAGGTCAAGTTCATGCCGCTTAGTACCCAGCAACGCTTCACAGCTCTTCAGTCTGGGGAAGTCGATCTGCTGTCGCGCAACACCACCTGGACCCTGCAGCGCGATACCAGCAACGGGATGCATTTCGCGCCCGTTACCTTTTACGACGGCCAAGGTTTTTTGGTGGCGAAAAAGCTAGGGGTCAAGACTGCGATTGAGTTAAATGGCGCTACTGTTTGTGTACAGACCGGGACCACTACTGAACTGAACCTTTCCGATTATTTCCGCGCTCATGGTATTACCTTCAAGCCGGTGGTGATCGAGGCGTTGTCCGAAGTCAGCCATGCCTTTTTTTCAGGCCGCTGTGACGCTTATACATCCGACACCTCGCAATTGGCCTCGATACGCGCCGTGGATGCCCCTAATCCCGAAGATTATATCATCCTGCCCGAGCTTATCTCCAAGGAGCCATTGGCCCCGGCGGTTCGTCATGGCGACGATCAGTGGTTCGATCTGGTGCGCTGGACGGTGTACGCGTTGCTGGAAGCCGAGGAGAAGGGCATCGGCTCAAAAAATGTCGACAAGGCGTTGGCCAGTCCAGATCCAACGATACAGCGCATGTTGGGCGTACAGCCCGGAATGGGTCGGGCGCTTGGGGTGGATGAGCGCTGGGCCTACAACGCGATCAGGCTGGTCGGCAACTATGGCGAAATCTTTGAACGTACGGTTGGTAAGTACAGCCCGCTGCGACTTGATCGCGGCCTGAATGCGCTCTGGACTCAGGGCGGGTTGATGTACGCTCCACCAATCCGCTGAAAGGTTCTGCCGTGCCTCACCACTCTCTCGGCGCCTGGTTTGGTGACCAGCGAGTACGGGGCGTACTTGTCCAGCTCCTGGTGATTGGGGTGGTGCTGAGTTTGGGCGCTTGGCTGGCCCACAATACTATTGAGAACCTGTCGCAACGCGGGCTGGCCTCCGGTTTCGCCTTCCTCGGCCGTCAGGCCAATTTCGCCATTGGCGAGAGTATGATCCCCTATGCCGCATCCGACACGTACGGATGGGCCATGCTGGTCGGACTGCTCAATACGCTTAAGGTCGGGGTGGCTGGGCTGGTGCTGGCTACTCTGCTTGGTACCTTGATCGGGCTGGCCCGGTTGTCGCCTAATTGGCTGGCCTCACGACTGGCCGGGGTGTACGTTGAGGCTGTACGTAACGTACCCCTGCTGTTACATCTATTCTTGTGGTATGCGCTGATTACGGATGGCTTGCCGGGGCCGCGCTCGGCGTTTCAGCCGCTGGGAGGGGTGTTTCTTTGTAATCGCGGTCTGGTCATGACCGTGCCAGCTTCGCACCCGGCCTGGACGGCGGCGGCAGTGGCGTTGGTCGTTGCCGTGGTCGCTGCGTTTTGGCTGTGGCGGCGCTGGTGGTGGGCACCGGCCTTGGTGCCAGCCTTGCCGCTGCTGGCCTGGGCTGGGCTGGGGGCGCCGCTGGCGATGGACGCGCCGTGGCTGTTGGGCTTTAACTTTCGCGGTGGCGTAACCCTTAGTCCCGAATTTTTGGCGCTGTTACTCGGGCTGGTGATCTATACGGCGGCTTTTATCGCCGAGATTGTGCGTGGTGGCATACTTGCCGTAAGCCGGGGGCAGGGTGAGGCAGCGCTAGCGCTTGGCTTGTCGCGAGGCCAGGTTATGTGGCTGGTGGTATTGCCCCAAGCGCTGCGGGTTATGGTTCCGCCACTAACAAGCCAGTATCTCAACTTGCTGAAGAATAGCTCACTGGCGGTAGCCATCGGCTATCCTGATCTAGTTTCGGTGCTAGATACTACTATCAACCAGACCGGGCAAGCAATCGAGGGTGTCGCCCTGATTATGATGGTTTTTCTTGCCATTAGTCTTTGCACCTCGGCTCTGATGAACTGGTACAACCGGCGCATCGCGCTCACACAAGGCTGATGTGATACACCGATGATGGTCACCTATCGCTGGCTGCGCGACAATCTGTTCAAGTCCTGGGGCAATGCCCTAGTGACTTTGCTTATCCTGTGGGGGCTGGCGTTGGTGTTGCCGCATTTGTTGCGGTGGGCGGTGATTGATAGCGTGGTTTTTGGCGGCGCTGCGGAGTGTCGGGCGGCCGGAGGCGCCTGCTGGGCCTTCATCCACGAAAAATTCATGTTCATCCTGTTCGGAACCTATCCGCACGAGCAGATTTGGCGGCCGGCGCTGGCGGTGCTGGTGTTTATTGCCATTTTTACCGCGAGTGCCGACCGCAGGTTGTGGCGGCGTTGGCTTGGGCCGTTGCCTGCAATTGACCGCAATCGGCGTCGTGATTCCTGCCGGAGTCGATGAAGGTGAGGGCCGCCGCGATCGGTGTCAGCAATGCCCCCAACAGGACCGAGACGCCGGCGCGCGCATAGGCCTCCACACCGAGGCCGATATCGGGGTTTCGGAAGGTGCCTTTCACCATGATCGGCCCGCGCAAGGACAAAGTGGGCTTCTTCGGCTGGCCCTTCAGTTGCAAGTCCATCCGTTCGTCGGCGAGAT
>JBAXKX010000174.1:0-6280 GCA_037135115.1 Rhodospirillaceae bacterium | reverse complement strand
CTTGCCATCAACGTCTTTGGGGCATACAAATATCTGATGTCAACCGGTCTGGCACCCAATGATTCTGGCACCCAATGATTAACCAATGAACATACCGTTTTTTCTCTTTCTGATTGTCCTTGCCGTCATTTTAGGACGATCGAACCATACTCCCGCCGCTTTTCTCGTCATAGGCGTGGTCGTGGCCGTCCTGGTGGTGGCGCCGTTCCTCCACCGGCTCATTTCCGCCGATCGCATCGAGGGGCGCCCCCGATTTTTCCGCAAACGGCGACGCCGCTAACAAGCCGCAATATCCCGCTGGCGCCGCCGCGACTTGTGGTGTAGATCATTGTCGATCGAGAATTGCCAAGTTCGGACCCAAGCCATGAACAAATCTGATCTGGTCGAATCTGTCGCCTCCAGCACCGGCCTGAACAAAACAACGACGACTAGGGCGGTTGAGGCTGCATTCAACGCTATTTCGGAAGCGCTGATCGCTGGGGACACGGTTACGCTGATCGGGTTTGGCGTATTTTCCCTGGTGGATCGCGTCGCCCGTGAGGGACGCAACCCCCAAACCGGCTTGGCCGTATCGATCCCCGCCAGCCGTGTCGCCAAGTTTAAGCCGGGCAAGGCGCTTAAGGATGCGATGAAAACCTAAACACCTTACAATCCAGCCACTTAAGACTGCTCGCTAATATTCTGCCTGAATACAGCCCTCGACTTCTAATGAGGTGGCGGCGGGGCCGCTCGGGCGCATTGGTGATTTGCCCGGCCCGCCACTCACGCGAATAAAAGGCATCGCGAAAAGTTACATTAGCGACCTGGCGACACGACAGAGTTGATTGCTAGTCTTATTGACCTTGTGTGGAACAAGGCCAGGTCTGAGACCAAACATTCAACATCCCAAAACGTGCCGGACGGTCCCAATATTCTGGGTGATTCTCGACATAAATCATGAAAAGTTTCGCTAGCCTTTGGTTTGTGACATCGGCAGGCACGCAAGAGTTAAAGCTTTTTTGCTCCGCCAACTGATCACGCGCCCCGATAATTTCATCATTACATTGGTTTGATGGGTCAAGCTCCGATGATGTTAGCTTGCTATCAAACGACTTATCGAACACTTTGCAACATTCGGCCATTTTGTACTCCGTGTTGCAATTAAGACCGAGGCCGATGGCGCTATTATGGTTTGCCATCATGAATATCACTACTAGACACGACAATCTCACAACGCTTCTCCCTGTTCTGGTGGTACGGTCATAAACGTGATACTATAATCCCTTGACCAAAATTACCGCCCAGGGCCAGGCAGGACAAAACGGGACAAATGGCGAGTACCGGGAAAAATCGAGTTCCCATCCCCCTATATAATGATATATTAGCGCCATGGCAGAAGATAATCAGACCGCGATTCAGGAGGCTGAAATAGAACTCCGTGTAGTGCTCGGCACGGCAATCCTTCGAGTAAGCGACGTGCTCAAGCTGGGCCGCGGCGCTGTCGTCGAGTTGAACCGCAGCATTAGCGCCCCTTCGGACATTCTTGCAGCAGGGATCCTCGTTGCCCGCGGGCAGGTCACAATCGTTGAAGACCGACTGGCGATTCAGATCAGCGAGTTTGTCCGGAGCACTGGCCAACGCCGCTAGTGTTAGCGCCGGGCTTTGCGGATTACCGGCGACCACCCCAGGCAATCGTGGGGCCGACAGTCGGGCCGGCGTGGACCTGAGCATAATGAGAACGGTCGGGGCTGTTGTGCCAATAATGGTCGAGCTGATAGATGCCCAGGAATGACAAGCAAAGCATCAACGCTGCGGCCAGGGATCGTGGCAGCATCCCCGCTTGCGAACGTCGTCCCGGCAAGGGGCGGCATCGTGCTGAGTTGCGGTGGTCGGTGGCGGTCGGGCTGGCGTTCATTTTGGGTCTCCGGTCCGGTTCGGGTGGCGGGGCAGCTAAGATATTGGATGAGGTCCCGCACCAATGGGTCAGCCTCATAAGAGCTTATTATCTCAAACACATGCGCTCCATGCTTCATCTTGTATATCAGAACCCATCCCCAACGTCAACTAATCTCGACAACTTTTTTTCCAACAGCACATGGCTGACCGGCAAATGCCGCGCCCCGCGCAGCTTGGCACGAGCGTGGTGAACCGGATGCGAAATCTGGGATGGCTAGCTGGCCTCGGCATGGCGGGAATACTGGCTATGTGGAGTGCCGCCCCAGTGGCGGCGGGGGAGGATAGCGCCGTCGGTGGCATCATCGGCGAGTGCGAGGTGGCAGCTGCGCTTGGCATCAGCAAAGCCGGTTGCAGCCCCCCGCCGCCAAGCCGCCCGCCCCGATTTGTTCCGACGCCTATCTCTGCGGCACCACAACCACCCCCCGATTTGCTAAAGCCTTCCCCCCAGCCCCAGCCCCGGATGCAGTTGGAAGCAATGCCGGAAACTCCGACTCCGGCCCCGACTCCGGCCCCGACTCCGACTCAGGCCGCGACTCCGGCCCCGACTCCGTCTCCGACTCCGACTCCGCATCGTGAATACACAGCGTCCTTCCAGATCGCCTTCGAATTCGGCTCGGCGCGGCTAACCAGCGCAGCCGATCGCATTCTGGCTCTGGTCGGGAAGGCATTGACCGAGCCTGACGCTAAGGGCGTTCACTTTCGCATTGTCGGCCATACCGATGGCATCGGCTCGGCCAGCTACAATTTAAGGCTGTCCGAACAGCGGGCGCAATCAGTCAAGGACTACCTAGTAACCCGACATGGCCTTGAGCCAATTCGACTACAGGCTCTGGGCAGGGGGGCAAGCGAATTGATCAACCGGACAAAGCCGGGAGCCGCCGAGAACCGCAGGGTCGAAATAACCAATCTCGGGAATTAGCGCCGGAATACCGCGACCAGTTCGACATGGGCCGACCACAGAAATTGATCGACAGCCTGAACTGTCAAAAGCCGGTAGCCACCATTGCGCAGCAAGCGGGCATCGCGGGAGAAAGTAGCGGGATTGCACGACACCGCCACCACCAGAGGAACCGCCGACTCGGCCAAAGCCGCAGCCTGAGCAGCGGCCCCGGCCCGAGGTGGATCGAATACGACCGCTCCGAACCGGGCCAGTTCCTCCGGCCGCAACGGTTGGCGAGCAAGATCGCGCATCTCGGTGCTGACACCGGACAGACCGCGCGCCGCCCGCGCCAGCGCCGCCATTGCCGGCCCATCACCCTCAACCGCGTGAACCCGTCGCCCGCCACCCGTTGCCAGCGGCAACGAAAAGGTGCCGCACCCGGCGAATAGGTCGGCGACGCAAGAACTCTCGCCCACTCCGGCCAGGACCAAGGCAACCAGGGCCGCCTCACCCTCGGCGCTAGCCTGGAGGAAGGCCCCCGGCGGCACTTCCACCGCCACCCCACCAAACCATGCCAACACCGGCCGGCGCGCGGCTACCGGCTCGGGTGCCGTCCTCGCATCGGGTTGCCAGGACAGCCGGAGTAAATCTGCCGAGACGGCCAAACCGGCCAACGCCTGCCGCGCCTTGAGATCAAGCCGACTAGGCCCGACCAGCAGCATATCAATACCGCCTTCAAACAATGCCACGACGGCATCGGCTCGCCCGCCATCAGGCAGCACAGTGAGCAATGCACGCCGCAGCGCCGGCAGGAGTCCGAGCAATTCGGGGGCCAACACCGGGCATCGCTCAAGATCGACCAGCCGATCCCCCCGTCGCTCGATAAACCCCGCCAGCAAAGCCTTACCACGGCGCATCAAGGAGAAGGTGGCGCGACGGCGCCCACCCGGCCCGCTCGACTCCAGCCCATGCTTTGGGAGTGGCGCGAGGCCACCGCGCTCCAATGCCGCCGTCACCCGGCCAAGCTTCCAACTTTGATAGACCGGCTCGGCCAGATGCTGGAGTGTGCAACCACCGCAGCGGCCAAAGTGACCACAACTAGGGGCGGCAAGGTCCGGGCCGCGTTCCAGCCACGCCACAACCTGACCGCGTCGCCCCTCACCAGAGCACGGCCCCAATCTAACCATAACGCGGTCTCCCGGCACGGTCAGCGGCACGAACACTCGTCCACCGCTAGTTTTCCCGGCGCTCGCCTCTCCAATGCCGTCGCCGCTGGCACCGATCATGGTGATCGTGACCGCAACCTCGTTTGCGCCAACCATCCCGCATCTTCCCCTAAATGGCAGTTCCGCGCCCTATAGGCAGGATGCGATGACCAGGAAAACGAACTGTTACGGTGGTGCCGGTTCCAACCCTGCTTTGGATATCGAGATGACCACCGTGCAGTTCCGCCATTGAGCGGCACAACGCCAGCCCCAGACCGGTACCGTCGTGCTTGCGCGATAACTCGTTATCAATTTGTCCGAACGCCTCAAGCACAAGGGCAAGTTTTTCAGCCGGAATGCCGTCACCAGTATCGCTGACTTGGAGTTCAAAAAGACCAGCCTCATCACCACGGAGACGAACCGTGATGTGCCCGCCGCGCGGAGTAAATTTCACGGCATTGGATAGAAGCCTGGAAGTGATCTGGTAGATGGCAAGCTCACCGGCAAACAGCAAAGGCATATCGACGGGGCAATCTATATCAAGGACAAGACCGCCTGCCGACAGAATATCTGATATTTCACAAATAGCCGCTTCAACTTCAATACGAGGATCGATCACGGTTTCATTCATCTTGAACTGCCCGTTATCGGTATTGGCAATTTCAAGGATATCATTGATAAGTTTCAATAGCTGCTTGCCGGCATCGAGGATATTGCCGGCGTAGCGCTGGTAGCGATCGTCGCCAATCGGGCCAAAGACCGCCTCGGTCATGCACTCGGAAAAGCCGATGATGGCATTGAGCGGTGTACGAAGTTCATGATTCATGGAAGCAAGAAAACGTGACTTGGCGGTAATGGCGGCGTCAGCCCGTTCACTCGCTGCATGATGTTCAAGTTCAGCGCGCTTGCGGTCGGTAATATCCTCCTTGATTGACACAAAGTGGGTAATTTCTCCCAGATCATCAAGTAACGGCGCGACCACGGCGCGCTCCCAAATCAGACTGTCATCCTTGGTCTTGTTGTGAAACTCGCCGTGCCAGACCTCGCCTGCGTTAATGGCATCCCACATCGTCCTGTGTTCGCCCGAAGAGGTGTAGCCAGACTTCAGGATGCGCGCGTTGCTACCGATCAACTCGTCGGCATGATATCCGCAGGCCTCGACGAAATGAGGATTAACGTATTCAATTGTGCCTTTAAGATCGGTAATCATTACAGAAAGCGGGGTCTGCTCGATAACCCTGGTCAGTTTGCGCAGACGCGCTTCCGCCGCCACCCACTCGGTAATATCCTGGGTGGTGCCGACCAGCCGCAGCACTCGCCCGGCATCGTCCCGTATTATCTGAGCGTGAGAATGTACATGGCGGATCGTTCCGTCAGGTAACATCACCCGGTACCGCAGTTCGTAGGGTACATTCTCGCCCATTATGGCCGCGCGCATCCGCAGCACCGTAGCCCGATCCTCCGGGTGGATACGAGCCAGGTAATCCTCATGCCGAGGTGAATGTAGGCCCGGCGCCATCCCATAGATACGGTAGTTCCCATCGGACCAGTAACCCTTGTCAGTTACCAGATCACGTTCCCAATGACCAAGGTTGGCGAGGCGTTCGGCGTCAAGCAGGCGGTCATTAACGCGGGACAGTTCGCCACCGCTCTGCCGGAGCAAATCACTAAGCAGACGGCAACGCCGCCGCTCACCGACATAGAGCCATGCCAGAAAGACAAGCACGCCGGCCATTACAGCAAACGTCGCGGCGGTTGCTACTCCGCTAAGAACTATTGCATCCAGGGAAGAAATGTTTTCGATCGTACGGCCTCGCAAAATGAAAAAACATGGTGGTAAATCGCCAGCGCGTCTTGCCGCCTAACGGTTGCCCGCAGCCTTCCACAGTTGAAGCTTACGGTAAATGGTGGAAGGGCTGATTTCCAACAGCATCGCCGCCTTGGGTACGTCATCGTCACAAACGCGCAAAGCTTGTTGGATCAATTCCTTCTCAACCAGCCATAGCGGCCTGATCTCGGCATCTGCCCCTCCCCCCCGGTTGCCAGCACCGGCCAGCACCACCGAAGCCCCGGCCGATGGCGACACCGATGCCCCGGCCGAGGACGGCACCGGGCGGGCGTTGTCTAAATCGCCATCGGCAATGCGCGACTTCAGCGGTTCCGGCAACATGCCAAGTTCGACGATCGGACCATCATTCAACACTACGATGTTACGAACAACGTTTTGCAGCTGACGGACGTTGCCGGGCCAGTCATAGGC
>JBAXKX010000173.1:0-6285 GCA_037135115.1 Rhodospirillaceae bacterium | reverse complement strand
ATCGCGAGTCCCGGGCCGATTCTAGAGCCGAGCCCCGGGCCGAACCGCAGGGGCGACAGGTTGACCCGGCTGCGCTGGCCGAGATCAGGGCGCTGCTTGGCGGCCGCCCGCGTCGGCGTGACTTGTTGATCGAGCACCTCCATCTGATCCAGGATAACTGGCACGGCCTTAGCGCTCGGCATCTGGCGGCGCTGGCCAAGGAGATGCGCATGCCGTTGTCGGTGGTGTGGGAGGTGGCCAGCTTCTATGCCCATTTTGACTTGGTTAAGGACGGCGAGCCGATGCCGCCGCCGGTGACGGTCCGAGTCTGCGACAGCGTATCCTGCGCCATGCAGGGGGGCGAGGCGCTTCACGACGAGCTGGCGGGCAGGCTGGGTGACGGGGTTCGGGTGGTCAAGGCACCTTGCATGGGACGTTGCGAGCGCGCCCCGGTGGTTGAGGTCGGCCACAACCATATCGGCCACGCTACGGCGGCTGCGGTGGCGAGCGCCATCGACCAGGGCCAGCTTTATCCGGTTTTGCCGGATCATCTTGGTTTTGCTGACTATGTTGCGGCCGGTGGCTATGGATTGTTGCGAGAGTGCCTTGCTGGTCGGCGCGGCGTTGAACAGGTAATGGTGGCCATGGCCCAGTCGGGCTTGCGTGGCATGGGTGGTGCCGGATTCCCAGTTGGACAGAAGTGGCGGTTGATGTCGTCGCAGCCGGCACCTCGGTTGCTGGCGATCAATGGCGACGAAGGTGAACCCGGCACCTTCAAGGATCGCACCTATATTGAAAGCGATCCGCATCGTATCCTTGAAGGTATTTTGGTTGCCGCTTGGGCGGTTGGCATTGATCGCATCTATATTTACCTGCGCGACGAGTATCCGGGGGCGCGCGAAATCCTCACCAGGGCCATTGAGACCGTGGTCGCGGCCGGGCTGGCCCAGGACCGCGATATCCAGCTTCGGCGTGGTGCCGGGTCCTATATCTGCGGCGAAGAGTCGGCGATGCTCGAGTCGCTTGAGGGCAAGCGCGGTTTGCCCCGGCACAAGCCGCCCTATCCCACAGAAGTCGGGCTGTTCGGCCGCCCCACGCTTATTCACAACATCGAAACCATGTACTGGGTACGAGATATACTGGAGCGCGGCCCTGAGTGGTTTTCCTCTCAAGGTCGCAACGGCCGTCGTGGCTTGCGCAGTTTCTCGGTATCAGGACGTGTGCGCAATCCTGGGGTTAAGCTTGCTCCGGCCGGTATTACTGTGCGTGAACTAATCGCGGAATATTGCGGCGGGATGGCACCAGGGCACATTTTTAAGGGCTATTTGCCTGGCGGCGCCTCGGGTGGGATATTGCCGGCGCATCTCGACAAACTGCCGCTAGATTTTGGCACGTTGGAGAGTTTTGGCTCGTTTATCGGTTCTGCGGCCGTGGTTGTGCTGTCGGACAAGGATGATCCGCGTAAGATTGCTCTCGATCTGCTGCGCTTCTTCTCTTTGGAAAGCTGCGGTCAGTGTACTCCATGCCGGGTCGGTACCGAAAAGGCTGTGCTGCTGATGGAAGCGCCAGTATGGGATGATACGCTGCTTACTCAGTTGAGCGAGGCCATGCGTGACGCATCAATCTGCGGTCTGGGGCAGGCGGCGACTAACCCGCTGCTGTCGGTTCTCAAATACTTTCCCCGGGATGTGAAATCGGTTTAGCCGGGTTGTCGCCATTCTACTTCAGTAGCCGTTGATTATCTGCTAGGTTCGACTCCAGGCGGGGAAATGGGAATCGGGATTCGGAAACGATGAACGAACAGCAAATGATTAGGCAAAAGCTTGCGGCCCTTCGGCTTGAGCATCGTGACCTTGATGATGTGATCGCCAGGATGGCTGATGAGACTCCTTTCGACCGCCTGCGCCTGCAACGCATAAAAAAGCGCAAGCTGGCGCTTAAGGATCAGATTGGCCGTTTGGAAAACCAGTTGGTTCCCGATATCATTGCCTGAACGTGAGACCTTACGTGCCTGGATATGACCCCGCAGCTGCCGTTCCGACCGCCGCGCCGACCTTAGTTGGCATTATAATGGGCAGCCAGTCCGACTGGGCGACCATGAGCCACGCCGCCGCGACGCTGGTCGCACTTGGCGTACCGTTCGAGTCCCTCATTGTTTCGGCCCACCGCACGCCGCAGCGGCTTTATGATTACGCAGCAACCGCACGCGAGCGGGGGTTGAAGGTAATCATTGCCGGTGCTGGTGGTGCCGCCCATCTTCCCGGCATGACCGCCGCGATGACGCCGCTGCCGGTGTTTGGGGTACCGGTGGAGAGCCAAGCCTTGAAGGGCATGGACAGTTTGCTCTCGATTGTCCAAATGCCGGCGGGAATTCCGGTAGGAACGCTGGCCATCGGCAAGGCCGGGGCCATTAACGCCGCCCTGCTTGCGGTGGCGGTGATCGCTTTGTTTGAGCCGGCGGTTGCGGCGGCGCTTGACGCTTGGCGTTTTAGCCAGACCGCTGGTGTGGCTTTGACGCCTGCACCGGTTGGCAAGTCGGTCTGATGATATGATCGCAAGTCCGATCCCGCCGGGGGCGACTCTGGGCATGTTGGGTGGGGGGCAGCTTGGCCGTATGACCGCGCTTGCGGCGGCCCGGCTTGGTTATCGTACTCATGTCTTTACTCCCGAGCCCGACAGTCCTTGTGCTCAGGTTTGCACAGAAGTTACCGTCGCCGAGTTTGACGACTGCGCGGCCCTTACCGCCTTCGCGGCCGGAGTGGACGTGGTCACTCTTGAATGGGAGAATGTGCCGCCTGATGCTGTGGCCCATCTCGCAGGAATGGTGCCGGTGCGGCCCGGAGCCAGTGTGCTGTTAGTCACCCGCGACCGTCTGGAAGAAAAAGCCTTTGTCAATCGGCTTGGCATCAAGACCGCTCCTTGGCGCGCCGTGCGCTCTGATGTCGAGGTTGCAGCCGCGCTGGACGAGCTGGGCAGGCCGGCGGTGCTTAAGGTGGCCCGACTCGGCTATGACGGCAAAGGTCAGGCCTTGCTTGGGGATGCCGTAGACCCAGCCGCCGCCTGGAATGCGCTCGCCTGCGGCCAGCCGCTTGATGCTGTGGTCGAGGGCTTCGTCGATTTCGCCTGTGAAATCTCGGTGATCGTCGCTCGCGGCATGGACGGTGCCATGGCTTGCTATCCCGCAGTCGAGAATCAGCATGAGCACCATATCCTGGCTCGCACTATCGTTCCAGCTCGGATCGAGCCGGCGCTGGCGGCTGAAGCCGAGGCTATCGCCCGCCGCCTCGCCGAAGGCTTGGGTGTGGTTGGGCTGTTGGCAGTTGAGATGTTCGTGACCAAGGACGGGCAGGTGCTGGTTAACGAACTTGCCCCGCGCCCGCATAATTCAGGTCACTGGACGCTCGACGCCTGTCCGACCAGTCAGTTCGAGCAACTGGTTCGCGCCGTGTGTGGATTGCCTCTGGGGCCGACCGGTTATCTCTGCGCTTGCGTGATGGAAAATTTGATCGGCGACGAGGTGGCGCGCTGGGGTGAATTGGTCGCCGTTACTAACGCCAGGTTGCACCTCTACGGAAAGCGCGACGTGCGGCCGGGGCGAAAAATGGGTCATGTCACCTGGGTTGGGGCCACTGCTGCTTTATAATATCTTACAATATCCCGGTCGACTTTCTGAGGCTGGGAGTGTACCTTACTAACCGGAGGAAAGCCATGACCGCAATTGCTTTTGACACCCACATCTTCGTCAAGCGCCTGACTTCAGCTGGCATGGTGGAGCCGTTGGCCGAGGCAGTGATCTCGCTGGTCAAGGAGGCGCAGGTTGCTGCTGCCGGGGGAGTGGCGACTAAGGGCGACTTTCGCGAGGAAACCGCCCCGATAAAGGCTGAGCTTCTGCTCATTAAGTGGATGCTGGGCTCTGTCCTGGCGTTTCAGATTGCGATATTCCTGAAGACATTTATTCACTGAGGGCTTGGTGAGCTTGGTCGAGTACCTTCGAACGAGGTGGCTGGCGCTGCACGAATGCCCGTTTAGATTCCTGGCCGTTTGCTTGCGCCGCCGCCGTGTCCAATTTGCGAGAGTATTTAGGTAATCATCGGCTTACACCACCCGGAAGTTCTTGAATTGCCAGGGGTCGCTGGTGTCGATGTTCTCACGGAACAGGGCGGTGCGATCCTGGAGCGGGGTCCAATCGCTATAAACGCCGACTACATCGCCAAGGTATGGTGTGGAAATATCCATAATGCGGCGGAAATCGATCTCGTCGGGATCGACCACCCCTTCGTTGCGGTTTTCTAGCGCCCAAATTACCCCCGCCAGCACCCCTACCGTGACTTGTAGGCTGGTGGCGCTATTGTATTCAATCAGATCGCGGGTCTGGTGGGAGGAAAGCTGCGAGCCAAACCAATAGGCACCTTTGGCGTGACCCATCAGCAGAACGCCCAACTCGTCTACGCCGTCGATGATTTCGTCGACCATCAGCCTTTTCCTGGGCTGGGTCGTCTGGTTCTTGCCGTTGAATTCGTGGAGCGATAATACTGCGTCATCGCAGGGATGATAAGCGTAGTGGACGGTTGGCCGGTAGGTCAGTACACCGTTTTCCCGCACCGTTAGATAGTCGGAGATCGAGATCGACTCGCCATGGGTGATCAGGAAGCCATGGAACGAGCCTTCCATCGGCGTCCAGGTTCGGACCCGGGTGGTGCAGCCCGGACGCTCCAGCCAGATCGCCGAGTCGCAGCCGAAGTCGTGGCGATGGCCGTCAGGTGGCCAGTGGCGTTCATGGGCACCCCAGCCGAGTTCTGCCGGCTGACAACCCTCGCTAATGAAGCCATCCACCGACCAAGTGTTGACGAATTCGCCGCGCTGCTTGGGTTGGGCGCAGACCTGGGTGTCGCGCTCGGCGATGTGGATGACCTTGACCGAAAGGGTTTGGGCCAACCGGCCCCATTCGGCCCGGTTCTGCGGTACATCGATTTCATGGCCGCTGTCGCGGGCAATATTCAGCAGTGCTTGCTTGACGAAATGCGAGACCAAGCCCGGATTGGCACCGTGGGTCAGCACGGCAGTCGGTCCGCCCTTAAACTTGCTGCGTCGGCTGTGGGCGGCCTCACGCAGGGCGTAGTTAGAGCGCTGTGAAGGCGAGATCGAAGGGTCGGTGTAGCCGCCCGGCCAAGGCTCGATACAGGTATCGAGGTATAGGGCACCGCGACGGTTGGCGAATTCGAATAGCGCGATGCTGGACACGTCGACTGACAAGTTTACCAGAAAGTCACCGCTGCCGATTAGTTGTTCCAGCGCTGAGTCGAGGCTTTCGCGCACGATCGGGTTGACGATGAAACGATCAATTCCGAATGATTCGGCGACCTCACGGCCGCTTTCGTCGGCGGTGACTACGGTGATCTGTTTGGCCGTCATTTCGATGTGGCGAAGAAACAGGGGCAGGACCCCCTGACCGATGCTGCCGAAGCCGATAATTACCATGCGGCCGGTGAATTTGGCGTGCTTTATATACTCAGGCATGAACAAAGGTATCCTCGACGGGAAGGACATGGAATGCAGAATATGGCATACGCTAGCCAGTAGAAAAAAACTTTTTTGTCCCCGAGTCAACAGGTTATTGCGGTTTGCATATCCCTACTGAACCCGTTGAACAACGGTGGCCGTCGGTCCAGGTGGCACCGCTCAGCAATGCTCCTTCGAGGTTGGCACCGGTTAGGTCAGCCCCCGTCAGGTCGGCAGCGCGGAGGTCGGCATCGTGAAGATCGGCCTGGATCAGCCCGGCATGAACCAGTTTGGCACCGGTCAGGTCGGTCTTGCTCAGGTTGGTTGCAGTGAGGTCGGTTTCTGTAAGGTTTGCTGAACACAGGCGGGCACCGCTGAGGTCAGCGCCGCTGAGGTCGGCTCCGGTCAGATTGGCGTTGATTAGGCTGGCGCCCGGCTGTCTAATGCCGGGCAGTTTAGCGTTGGCGCATTTGGCGACATCGGTGATTTCGCAAACCGGCGGCCCTTTGCTCGCTCCCGGCATTTGGGCGAAACCCTCGGCTGGTGCGGCCAGCGCCAGCAAAATGATAGCAATTTTGATCGCTCGCATGGCGGCGTTCCTCAATTTATAAGCTATCCGTGGGTCCCTAGCCATCCGTGGGCGTACGGTCCTGGCAACATCAGGGATTGCCGATAAAGCAGCTCTTTTCGCGGTCCAGTCAAGGAATCAGCACCAGGAATTCGCGCCGTCGAGCCGATTGGCCGGAAAATTAAGAGGGGGGAAGGGGTGAGGGGGGAAGGGGGAAGGGGTGAGGGGGAAGGGGTAAT
>JBAXKX010000172.1:0-6288 GCA_037135115.1 Rhodospirillaceae bacterium | reverse complement strand
AGGCCACGGCAACCATTTGAACGGCGGTCTTCCATTTGGCCAGCCCGCTCACCCGCAGCGACACGCCGACTCCGGCCAGGAACTCGCGCAGGCCGGAGATCAGGATTTCCCGCAACAGAATCATCACGCCCGGCACCACCGACAGGTCCGGCAAACGCCCGGTCGCAGCCAGCATGAACAGCAAGGCCATCACCAACAGCTTATCGGCAATGGGATCCAGGAAGCGTCCGAAAGCCGACTCCTGTTTCAGCGCCCGCGCCAGATGGCCATCCAACCAGTCAGTGAACGCCGCCGACAGGAACAACCCAAGCAGAACCCAGTCCGCCCAGGCCCAAGGCACATAAAATAACGCCACCGCCGGAGGAATCGCGGCGATGCGTGCAAGCGTCAGGAGATTGGGCAGAGACATAGGCATGGCACCGCAGGGCTTGGCTGAACGAAGGACGTCACGCCCGCATGCGACCGGGACCGCAGCATACCCAGGTAGTCCCTGATTAATCTTCCTCTTCGTTTTCAGCATCCTCTTCAATCTGGCTAGCAAGGTCACGGAGCATGTCAACCACATCTTCATGGCTCGTCTCGTCAACAGCGGTGTTGACTGCGGCCTCGATCATGGCGACCGCGACATAGGGACCAAGCTCGCCCCCCTCCTCGACCGCTTTCTTCAGGTGTTTCTCGGCGATTTCCAGCGCCTTGTCGAACATGGCGTCAGCCGAAGGCTCGGAACTTTGCTCGGTCATGGAGTAATCCACTGAGAAGGATGGCGTAAGGCCGGCCCGCCGCCGGCCGCATTCCTATAGCACTTCCCGACGCATTCCAAAAAGCAAAATTACCCCGCGCCTCGAACGAACAACACCCATTCACCCGACCTACTCAAGATGCGGCGTCCTCATGGAGTGGCGTCCTCATAAAGTGGCGTCCGTACACGAAAGCAGCCGACAAGGCCGTATCCACCAGCCGTGGTGGCCGGAGGCAAGGGCGGCGGCGGCGGCGGCGGCTGTTTCATCGTCAGGATAAAGAGCGTAACAAGTGGCACCGCTGCCCGACAGACGAGCTAGCAGACAGCCGGCGGTAGCATCAAGGGCTGCAAGTACGGTGGCAATCACCGGGGCCAGCGCAACGGCTGGGGCGGTCAGGTCGTTGCGACGGGCCGTTAATTCCGCAGCAAACGCCTGCACAGTGCGCGGCGGCGCCTTGAGGCGAGCAACGCGGGAGAATGGGCCGCTGCGGGCGCGAAAAACCGCTGGAGTCGGCACCGGCACCCGAGGATTGACCAACAGGGCCGGGCACTCCGGCAAGAAGGGTGCCGGATCAAGCCTCCCGCCGATGCCTCCTAAATAGGCCGCTCGACCCTCCAGACAGACCGGAACGTCGGCTCCGAGCTTGAGCGCCAGCGCTTGAAGAACCTCTTTGCTGAGCGAAACCCGCCACAACTTGCAAAGCGCCCGCAGGCACGCGGCAGCGTCGGCCGAGCCGCCACCTATGCCCGACGCCACCGGCAACATCTTGGTCAGCACGATATCTAGCGCGGGCACCCTCCCCAATAGCGCCGCCAACCCTAACGCCGCCTTAATAACTAGGTTGGAGTCGGGGGGCTCGGCGGACAGGTCGGAAGCAAACAGTCCGACGAGACCAAGCACGGGTACCCGCCGGCGTGGCGCATCGACGACCGTCAAAACATCGCCGACGGTGGCAAACATCACCAAACTGTCAAGTTCATGAAAGCCATCAGGTCGCCGCCCAACCACATGAAGGTACATATTGACCTTCGCCGGGGCCGTCACACGCACCAGCGGAGAGAGTGCGGTGTCAACCATCGGTCACAAGCCTCCGCTTGAAGAGTGAGGAGGAGCGCGTTCCTTGAGCTTCTTTCCGACCGACTCGGTCAGCTCCAGCTCATCCGAATTCTGCAAGGCCCGGTGCCACTGAAACACGGCTTCGGTGCGGCGCCCGACCGCCCAGTATGCATCGCCCAAGTGATCGTTGATGGTGGGATCGGCCGGCTTCAGTTCGATTGCGCGCTCAAGCTGCATGACTGCGCCATTATTATCACCGATGCGAAAAAGCGCCCAGCCCAAACTATCGATGATGTAACCGTCCTTGGGCCGCAGCGCCACCGCCCGCTCGATCATGCTCCGAGCTTGAGCCAAGTTAAGCCCTTTATCAACCCAAGAATAGCCAAGAAAGTTGAGCAATATCGCCTGATCTTTGCTGAACTTGAGCGCCGCCAGCAAATCCTTTTCCGACATTTCCCACGGTCCGGTTCGCTCATAGCAAGCGGCTCGACCATAAAGGACGATCCAGTGCCGCTCATCCAGCTGCGGAATGCGCTCAACCGCGCGGTCATAGGCCTTGATCGCCTCGGCATAGCGCTTGGAGCCGCGATAAAGATCGCCAAGATGGACCAGGGCGTCGGCCCGATCGGGATACTCCGCCGCTAGTTTCTCCAAAATCGCAGCTGCGTCGGCCGTGCGCTCCAGGCGGGCAAGGGTTTCGGCCATACGCAGGCGCGCGCCCCAGCCAAGTGTCCCATCCCGGGCAATTTCTTGGTACTGGGCAAGAGCATCGTCAAAGTGGTTACGATTGGCCATGCCGTCGCCGACCAGCAACTGGGCCAGCGGGAAATCGGGCCGCAACAATAGGGAGATGCGCGCATAAATCATGGCCATCTCGCCCGAGCTTTCCTGCTGCAACGCCGAAGCAAGGTCGAACAGGCTTTCGGCCATGCCGTCACGGGCCGTCACCACCGCAGGGACGGCACCAAGGTCGGCTTGCTCAATCAGAGCCGCCGAGTCGAGCAGGCCACCGTCACCCCCGGAAGCGCCATTGTCCTTAGCAAAATCGGCATAAAGCGCCCGAGCTTGGTCGGCCTTGCCGGTGCGAGCAAGAAAACTGCCGGCCGACTGGACCACCCGCAGCGTGCCAGGACTGCCCCTAAGCGCCTCAACATACCATCTATCAGCAGTCTCGCGATCACCCCCAACGTCAGCGATAAGTGCCATATGAAGCGCGTAGACCGCACCCAGCCCCTCAAGAGTGGCCAGCGGTGCCAGCGCCTCCTCTACCGCAGTCCTGGGCTTGCCCTCAGCCTGGGCCAACCAACCGGCCAACAAGGGGCGAGCATACTTGGCCACACCATCGGGTGCCATGACTGCCAAGCGGGAGCCAGCTGCGTCAAGCCGTCCAGCCGCAGCGTCATCGGCAAACAGCAGCAATAGGGCGAATGGCGAGCCAGGCTCCACCGCGACCAGCCGACGGGCCAGCGGCAAGGCGGCATCAAAACGGCCATAGCCCAGCTCGAGCAGAAAGGTCCGGCGCAAAAGACCGACATCACCAGGATCATGGGCGAGGGCGTCGCCCATATAGGTGGCTGCGGCCTTCAAGTCGTCCATATGCTGCGCGAAGCGCCCAGCCAGATAACTGCCGCTTTGGAGCACGGGAGCAGCGGCAACGTCGTCCTTGGCCGCAGCCGCAGCCAGCATCGGCACGCACAGCACGACCAAGGCAGCCACCGCCCCCAGCACCCTCCGCCTTCGCCAACCGGCGAGCCCACGAAGCTTCATAATGCGCCCTCTCAAAAATCCGGCTTTCCCATCCGTTTCCGGCATTGCACCCAAATACCCCCGCCCGAACCGAATCGGTGAAGGTACTTTATCCCTAAGCGAAAGACTTGACCACCAGCAAGAACGCATCGACGTAACGCTCCTGTTTGCAGGCTGATGTCTTATGGTACTCGCTGACCGAAGTTGATACAAACGAAAGTCCACAGGCTGGATTGAACTTGCCTCGTAACGGGCGGGCTGCACTCGGTAAAGGGTGAAGTGGAAGACGAAAATGACCTATGTGCTGGTTGCGCTTGGAAGTGCGCTCGGTGGGACGCTCCGCTACTGGTTATCCGGTCTAATCGCCAATGCGATCGGACAGGCGTTTCCATGGGGAACGCTGGTCGTCAATGTCACCGGGTCCTTCATCATTGGTTTCTTCGCTATACTGACAGGACCTGATGGACGATTATTCGTGCCCGGCGAATGGCGCCAGTTCTTCATGGTGGGGATCTGCGGCGGTTACACAACCTTTTCCTCATTCAGCCTCCAGACTCTCACTCTAGCCCACGATGGCGAGTTGCTCGACGCCGGTTTGAATATCGGCTTGTCGGTTTTCCTTTGCTTGCTCGGTGTCTGGCTCGGCTCCACCGGAGCGATGGCGCTCAACAGATAGGAGGCGAACATGCAGTTACCCAAGGATGCCATCGTCTTTAAGGCCCGCGAGATGCATCTGACCGGTGCCACCGTACTGCGAGGGCCGCTCGGCTTTGGCCAACCCGCGCTTGGCCATCCCGCCATCGGTATGACGTTTGAAGGCTTTTCGTCAGACTGGTTGGGAAGCGCAGATGGGGGACCATAGCCCTCGCCCTTTTATCACTAACGGCATAAACTTCAGCCATGGCAAAAAACGTCTTGATTACCGGTGCCGCAAAGCGGATCGGCCGGGAAATCGCTCTTGATCTCGCTGGCTGCGGTTGGGCGGTGGCGGTCCACTATCGCCATTCCCAAACCGAGGCGGAGGAGGTAGTCCGGCTTATCACCGGGCGCGGCGGCCAGGCAGCGGCGATTAGAGCCGACCTCGCCAACGAACCCGAGGTCGAGGCGCTGGTACAGGCCGCGATTGCGGCTATTGGGCCGCTGTCCGCCTTAATCAACAACGCAAGCGTCTTCAACTTCGACGACATCAATTCGGTATCGCGCGCCAGTTGGGACGAACACCTGAACACCAATGTCCGAGCCCCGCTGGTGCTGACCAAGGCCTTCGCTGCCCAGTTGCCCCCCTGCGTCGATGGCTGCGTCATTAACATCTTGGACCAGCGGGTGTGGAACCTGACCCCGTATTTCCTGTCATACACCACCAGCAAGTCGGCGCTGTGGACCTTGACGCGAACGATGGCCATGGCACTTGCCCCCCGCATCCGGGTAAACGCCATCGGCCCTGGCCCAACCCTTAAAAACGAACGCCAGACCGAGGAGCATTTTCAAGCTCAGTGGCAGCGTGTTCCGCTCCGTCGCGGCACCACACCTGCGGAAATATGCGACTGCGTGCGCTTCTTGCTGAGAGCAAAAGCGCTCACCGGCCAAATGATCGCGCTTGACGGCGGTGAGCATCTCGGCTGGGCTCAACCAACAAATGGGTTCATCCCCATGGAGTAACCCATTGGTCGCGCTACGATCGGCCAACGGCTCAGTGATTGACGGTTGTACACAGGGCCACTTTCGCACTAACCACCCCCTCGTCAAAGCCCTCAACTCGGCCCTACACGGGTTCCAAGCTATCGGGGGAAAGCGAGCGACAATAAATATTACGCCATTTCAATTGGTTGCCTATGTGCCCAAATATTGTGCATTGGTCCAGGAGGCAACAATAGCAAGGAGTCGCGGCCCTTACGAAGGGCATTATCAACAGACTTATCCACAGGTTTCGGGGATAGCCCGAATAACCCTTAAAACCGAGTGGGTTAGACCCCACCCAACACCCAGTAGCGATTACGCACCGCAGCAACCGGGTCAGCGAAAGGTTGACCAACAGGCCGAAGCGGCCCAAATTAATGCAATGCCAGATTTCGACCGAAAATCCCCCGGACCGGAGGCCGCCGCCTCCAAACCCGTCAGCCGCCTGGACCAAGGCGTTGCGGTCGTCCGCGACCATCTGAAGACGCTCCCCGGCACGCCTGGGGTCTACCGCATGTTAGGAGCCGAGGGCGGAGTCCTTTACGTCGGCAAAGCCAAGAACCTAAGGAAGCGAGTAGCTAACTACACCCTGCCCGGGCGCCTGCCACTGCGCATCCAGCGCATGATCGCCGAGACTGTTACCATGGAGTTCGTCACCACCCACACCGAGGTCGAAGCGCTGCTTTTGGAAGCCAACCTGATCAAACGCCTGCTGCCGCGTTACAATGTGCTGCTGCGCGATGACAAGACCTTTCCGCATATTTTGATCACCGGCGGACATCCATATCCCCAGTTAACCAAACACCGGGGCGCACGCAATCGGCCGGGCGACTTTTACGGGCCGTTTGCATCCGGAACGGCAGTCAATAGCACCGTGGCCGCCCTCCAGCGCGCTTTTCTGCTGCGTACTTGCAGCGACACTGTATTTGCCAGCCGCACCCGGCCGTGCCTCCAGTACCAGATCAAACGCTGCAGCGGGCCCTGCGTCGGGCTGCTCGGCGCGCAACAGGCAAACGTCGGGCTGCTCGGCGCGCAACAGGCAAACGTCGGGCTGCTCGGCGCGCAACAG
>JBAXKX010000171.1:0-6296 GCA_037135115.1 Rhodospirillaceae bacterium | reverse complement strand
GAATTGACGTCGGTTGTGCGTGGCCTGCCACCAAAGATTTATACTGATGCCAATGGGCGAGCAAATCTGATTGCGGCGGCTCAGGCCGCACTCGATCAGGCTATCGCGAAAGAAGAAGCCGCCGAAGGATAGCCTCATGGCATGGATCGACGAGACCGTTTTGGAGTTCGGCCGGGGTTTTGGTATCGACGGGGCGAGCTTCGCCACATCGTCGGTAGTTCAATTCTCTTTTGACCGCTCTGGGACCTTGGTCATGGAACGCGCCCCCGGATTTATCCAGGTCTATCTGGCCCGGCGCCTGACGCTGCCGATTGCGCCAGGAACCTGTGTCAGAGCCCTCGACTTGTGCCATTATCGTCACGGTCGGCCTTTCGCCTATGCCACGGGATTTATTGGCGACGATACGCTGGCGTTCCTGGTACGCATACCCGACGAGGAGTTCACGCTACCGACCCTGCAACAGGCATTCGAGGGGCTGGTCGAGCTTCATCACACTCTCTCCGGGTGACCTGGCACAATCAGCGATGCTTTGCAAATAACTGGCTTTGAGAGAGGTGCCTATGGTTGATGGACTTAAAAATAGGCCGCTAGTCTTTGATCGCGGCATCGATCAGATCAGTTACCGGTTGGACGGAATCACAGGTGAGGAATTTTCGTCGGCGGAACGGATTCTTCCCTCCGAGGATGGAATTAGGCCACAACTAGACGACGTGATCCACGCGCCTTCGGTCAAGGACTACATCAACCAATACTTGACGCCGGTGGTCGATACTCGCGAGCTACTGCGTCCTTCAGTCTATGGCACCGCAATTGGCGAGATTCGCCAGCAATTGAGCGATACGGTTATGACTGAACCGGCCGGGGCTTCGGCGCTGGAGCGTCTGTCGCAGTTGCTCACCGAGCAGCAATCACTGAGAACCCTTCTCGGGGTCTACCGCTCCGCCCTGTTTAGGGCATGAGGTCGGGCATGGACCGCTCGCACAAGGATTTCCTCTCGGTTCTTGGCCACTGCTTCCTTCGGCACGGCCGGTTCGGCGATGCCCGTACCGTGTTCGAGGCGATGGCGGTGCTGTTCCCCGGTGATGTTTTAGTTATGGCCTCGTTATCTTACGCCCTTCTGCAACAGGGCGACCCGGATGTAGCGCTGGCCTCGACCGATACCCTGCTGCGCTTGGCGCTCACCGAACGAGATCGCAGTTACGCGCAATTGATCCGTGGGCGGGCGCTATTGGCTCTCGGCCGCGTGGAGGAAGCGCGGCTGTCTTCGGCTAACTTGCACGGTCTCACCCATGAGCACTAATCTGAGGGGATACCGCCAGTGTCGCACCTAAAGTCCATGTTCGTCGCCCTTAGCCGGCGCAACGATATCGCCTTGGCACTGGTGCTGATGGCGGTGGTTTTCATGATGATCATCCCACTGCCACCGCCAATACTCGACGCACTGCTCGCCATCAGCATCGGGTCGTCGATTCTGTTGTTGATGGTTGCCGTCTATTTGCAGTCTCCGCTCGACCTCAGTGCTTTTCCTGGAATCCTGCTGATCACCACAGTTTACCGTCTGTCGCTGGCGATCAGCACTACCCGCCAGATACTGCTCCAGGCTGATGCCGGCCAGATCATCTTTACCTTCGGCAACTTTGTTGTTGCAGGTAATCTTATCGTCGGATTAGTGATCTTTTTGATCATCACTATTGTACAGTTTATGGTTATCACCAAGGGCAGCGAGCGGGTGGCTGAGGTTGGTGCTCGGTTCTCCCTCGACGCCATGCCCGGCAAGCAAATGAGCATCGACGGTGACATGCGCGCGGGCGTCATTGACGTGGAGGAGGCTAGGCGCAGGCGATCGCTGGTCGAAAAGGAAAGCCAACTGTTTGGCTCGATGGACGGCGCCATGAAGTTCGTCAAAGGCGACGCCATGGCCAGCCTGATCATCACCGCCATTAATATTTTGGGCGGCATTGGTATTGGCGTCTTGCAGCGAGGCATGAGCGCCGCCGTCGCATTGCAAACCTATTCGATTCTGACAATCGGTGTTGGGCTAGTCGGGCAGATACCCTCACTTTTGACCTCAATTGCCGCCGGCATTATCGTCACTCGCGTCACCAGTGATGACCCAACTAATTTGGGCGACGACATCGGCCGTCAATTGACTGCCGAGCCCAAGGCCCTGATGATCGGCGGCCTGATCATGGTCGTGTTTGCCGCGATACCGGGAATGCCGGTGTTTCATTTCCTGGTGCTGGCGGGTATGATCGGCGGCCTTGGCTTTGGGCTGGCCCGTGTCAACCGGCAGGCGATTGAAGCCGTGCCCGCCACCGGTCTTCAGGCCATTGCCCGTATGCCGGCCGCAACTCCGGCAGCTCCGGCTGGACGCAGTACAGGCAGGCCCGCCGGGAAGAAGCCGGTGGCTGAAACCGAGGAGTTCGCCCTTACCATCCCGGTCATGATCGATCTGGCCGCCGAATTGCAGGACATACTTCATGCCGATGTGCTCAATGATGAATTGATCAAAGTTCGGCGCGCCCTCTATTTCGACCTGGGCGTACCATTTCCCGGGATTCATCTGCGCTTCAATGATCATCTCGCGGATTCGGCATACAGCATCTTGCTTCAAGAAATTCCGATGAGCCAGGGGCGTTTGAAACCTGGATATCTGTTTGTGCGCGAGGAACCTGGCAATCTTTCAATTTTGGGAGTACCATTCGTCGAGGACAAGCCATTTCTTCCTAACATGCCCACAATATGGGTTGCCGCAAAATACCGGGATGTATTAAATAATGGTCATATCTCCTTCATGGAGGAGCCGCAAATTTTGACCTACCACGTATCGATTTTAATCAAGAGATACGCCCAAGATTTTATCGGCATCCAGGAAACCCGTTTCCTGCTGGAGCGGATGGAGGCTCGCTTTCCCGAACTTGTCAAGGAGGTGCAGCGCACGCTGCCCATCCAGAAGCTTACCGAGATTTTACAGCGTTTGGTCTCGGAGGACGTTTCCATTCGTAACCTTCGCGTGATTCTGGAAAGCCTGATCGAGTGGAGTCAGCGCGAAAAGGATACCGTTCTGCTTACTGAGTATACTCGCGGCACCCTTCGTCGATACATCAGTTACAAATATTCAACTGGCCATAATATTCTGCCGGCCTATTTGCTCACCCCCGATGTCGAGGACACAGTGCGCAACGCGGTTCGTCAGACCTCCTCCGGTAGTTATCTGGCGCTGGATCCTGCAGTCTCTCGTAAGCTGGTGGACAAGATCAAAAAGGCGGTGGGCGACATCACTCATCAACGTCAGAAGCCGGTACTGTTGGCGTCGATGGATATCAGGCGGTATTTACGCCGCCTGATTGAGATGGATTTGTATGAATTGCCGGTTTTATCATACCAGGAGCTGACCCAAGAGATAACAATACAGCCGCTAGCCCGCATCGATTTAAAGTAGGCGAATGGTTGTGGAGATGGCAATGGCTAACCAGAATTGCCCATTTATACTGAAATTACTGTCCGGACCTCATCTCGGGGCCGAGGTTGAACTGGGCCCTGGTGAATATCTGCTGGGGCGAGATGACGCCTGCGATATCGTCCTAAGCGATCATGACTTGGCGTTTCGCCATGCTCGGTTGATTTTGTCCGATTCTGGAATGGCGATAGCCGCTTTGGACGGCCCGGTGACGGTCGGTGGACAGGCGATCGGCGGGAAATCTGTTCCAGTGCCGCCGTTTCAGGTCGTCACTCTAGGCGCGATGCAGTGCCGACTGGGGCCGGCTGGCATCCCCTGGCCACCGATAGCACCACCCGACGCGATCGTGCCTGAAGCGGTAGCGGTACCGGTAGCGGTAGCAGTTGACGTGCCCGCTCCCAGTCATGACGTTCTGCCGCAGACCAGTGAGGCAGGAGGTGCGGGAAAGACTGAAGGTAAAGTTGTTACTAGGCTCTGGTCACGGCAAAGCTTTCCTTGGCTGCGACACATAGCTGGTCTGATCGTCCTTGCCGTCATCGGTACGGTAGCGCTGAATTTGAGGCCACAAACGACTGCACTCCCAGCGGCCGTACCAGTGGCGGACGTGGCGGGTCGGGCAACTGCGGTAATCGTTCGGCTGGGTTTTGGTGACCGTGTATCGGCAAGGGAGGATGAGAACCGCAAACTCCTGATCGAGGGATATCTCGACAATGAGGATCAGCGTCAGGTCTTAATCGACGCCCTAGCCGATGCAGGCATTTCGGGACTTTTAGGACTTTCATCTGTCTGGACACGCGAGCTGATGGTCAGCTCTGCTCGTGATGTGCTTGTAAACCGGGGCTTCACGGCACAGATCGGCTATCGCGCTCCCGGTGTTCTCATTCTGACAGGCTCAGTCGCGGATACAGCCGCGCTGGACCCTATAGCCCAGGCCCTGACCAGCGATATCATGGGCGTGCGAGCCGTCGAAAACGCCACCACATCGATCAAGGGCGAGGCATTGCCGATCGCTCAAATGACTCAAATATCTCCGGCGACACCGGCGACTCCGGTGGCTGGGGCGGCTCCGGCGGCTCCGGCGGAGGCGATCGCCGACGCTACTTTGTCGCTACCCATTAGGAGCGTAACGCTCGGGCGTTTGCCGTTCCTGGTATTGGAGGATGGCCGCACCTATCTGGTGGGCGGCGTACTCGACAACCAGATGGTGATCCGGTATATAACTTCACGGACAATCGTGCTCAGCCTTGACGGCCAAACCACCGTCTACAGCTACAGGAGATGACCATGGCGGTAAGAATCGGGCCTATCTTGGACTTGGAAGAACAAATGCAACACGACACTAACGGTTCGCTTCGCGACCGTCTGACTGGCGAGTTCGTTGATGCGACCAAACGAATCAAGCGGACCATGGACGGTGGTGTATTGCCCACAGAGTTCGTAATACTCTCCAAGTTGGTGGCGGCTTATGATGCGGCAGTGACCGTAGTAACAACGGTTTGGAACAGCATTCACGGGAACGATACAGTACAATCCAGGACAGTACAGTCCAGGTTTTTTTAAGGCACTGGAAATGCGACATTCCCAGAAGCTGTTTCAATGATAATTGTTAGACAAGCGCTTGAACACGACAGTGGAGGACACTATGACAGGCCTTGACATGAATTCTCTTTCCAAAGGCTTTGGCACCCAGATAGACAAGGCGCAGGGAGATATGTCGGCCGCATCCGCCGCCATGGCACAAAATCCCAACGACGCAAAGGCTATGCTGGACTTACAGACTGCTTCGAATGCACAATCAAATCTGATCGGCCTGTACAGTACCATGATAAAGACAGCCGGGGACGCCATTCGGGGCATCATCCAGAAGATGCCGTAACGAAAATCTAGTTCCTCGCCGTTTGGTGCAGGGCGGCAACCCTGCCGTTGGGCGCACTCCACCCTCACAAAATGGTGGAGAATGCTATGTTTGTCCTCAAATCGTGCTAGACGAGGAACCGTTACATGCTAAGTTCAGTAAAGATTTTCGATGGTTAAAATTATATGTTAATGATGGGAGGCAGGCATGGCGGCCTAATTGCGGAAAGATCATTTTGGCCCGGTTAGTCGCATTTTGAGTCGTAACGCGCGGCCACCATTTTGCAACCCACATCATCTAAATGAAGGCAAGTTAGATGGAACGAGAACGGCATAGCCAATTCGTTGATGTTATCCGCGCTGCTGCAGTTATGATCGGGACTGAAGTTCCGATTGAGGATTTCAAGGAGCCTGATGCTCCAGATGACTTGCGCTGTCAATTTCAGCTCGCGAGTGGGTTGTCCATTGAGGTGGATTTTGACTCAGAAGCTGATCTTGTCAGCCTCAGAGTCTCTCTTGGATGTTTGCCGTCCAGCGATAATTCTTTTATTGTCAAGCTTTTACTCAAAGCCAACCTTTTTCATAAAGATCACAATAACATATTCGCCCTCAGTCCTGAAAATGACGAGATTATCCTTTTGTCCAGCGCCCCACTGGACCGCCTTGACCCCGAAAGAATGGCGGAGCGGATAGTTAGTGTAGCGGAGTTTGCATCATCATGGTCTCTCTTTATCGCTAAATACAACTCAAGCGCGCCGATTGAGGCGCCTGCGGCCACCGAGTTGATAAGTGAATTTCGCATTTGGAGCTGATCGTCCATTTATTCCCCATTGATTGATCTGAGCATGGTGTTTATTCTTGGGAGAATCTAGTTATGGTTAATCGTGTCGAGCTAACCGGAAACGATGCACTTACCCGTCAACAATGGGGAACCTTGTTCGAGCGCGGGGCCAAGGCCGAGTTAAGGCTGGTCACGGCAAAT
>JBAXKX010000170.1:0-6354 GCA_037135115.1 Rhodospirillaceae bacterium | reverse complement strand
CTTCCACACCCGCCGCGTTGCATTTGGTCTTGGCCTCGAAGGCAAACAAGTAGCGATTGCGGGTAAGTTTTTGGTCGCGATGTACAAGGCCTTTACCGATCTTGACGCATCGATGGTCGAAATCAACCCGCTAGTGGTAACTGGTGACGGTCAAATAATCGCGCTCGACGCCAAGATGGGTTTTGACGACAACGCCCTGTTCCGCCACAAGGATATTGAGGAGCTGCGCGACGAGTCGGAAGAGGATCCGGCCGAGGTCGAGGCCAATCGCCACAGCCTCAACTATGTAAAGCTCGACGGCTCGATTGGCTGCATGGTTAACGGTGCCGGCTTGGCCATGGGTACCATGGACATCATCAAGCTTTATGGCGGTGAGCCGGCCAATTTCCTGGACGTCGGCGGAGGTGCCACCCGTGAGCGAGTAACAAAGGCGTTCAAGCTTATCCTGTCCGACAAGAACGTCGAAGGCATTCTGGTTAATATCTTTGGCGGCATCATGCGCTGTGACGTTATCGCCGAGGGCGTGGTCGCCGCCGCACGCGAAGTCAGCCTACATGTGCCCCTGGTGGTCCGTCTTGAGGGCACCAATGTCGAATTGGGCAAGAAAATACTCGTGGAATCGGGGCTTCCGATCCTCTCGGCTGACAATCTGGCCGACGCCGCCGAGAAGATCGTCAAGGCCGTAAAGGAAGGTGCATAATGGCTGTCCTGGTAAATTCAGAAACCAAGGTGATCTGCCAGGGTTTCACCGGCTCGCAGGGGACCTTTCATTCCGAGCAAGCGATAGCCTACGGCACCAAGATGGTCGGCGGCGTCACTCCTGGCAAGGGTGGTTCGCTTCATCTAGACCTGCCGGTATTCGACACCGTCCATGAGGCGATAGCCAAGACAGGTGCCAACGCCAGTGTCATCTATGTACCGCCGCCTTTTGCGGCCGATGCCATATTGGAGGCGATAGACGCCGGAGTTCCGTTGGTGGTGTGCATCACCGAAGGCATTCCGGTGCTCGACATGGTCGGCGTCAAGCAGGCACTGAGAAACTCCAAGACCCGCCTAATCGGTCCCAACTGCCCTGGCGTCATTACCCCGGATGAGTGCAAGATCGGCATTATGCCGGGCCATATCCATCGTCGCGGCAAGATCGGCATCGTGTCGCGCTCCGGCACCCTGACTTATGAGGCGGTGGCCCAGACCACAGCGGCCGGACTTGGTCAGACTACCTGCATCGGCATCGGCGGGGACCCGGTCAACGGTACCGACTTCATTGATTGCCTTGAGATGTTCCTTGGTGATCCTGAAACCCTGGGCATCATCATGATCGGTGAAATCGGTGGTGACGCCGAGGTCAATGGTGCCGAGTTTCTCAAGGCCGATAAAAGAAAAAAACCGACGGTCGGCTTCATTGCCGGTCGGACGGCGCCTCCGGGACGCCGTATGGGTCACGCTGGCGCGGTGATCTCAGGCGGTAACGACACTGCCGACTTTAAGATTGAGGCCCTGCGTTCGGCTGGCATCGCCGTTGCCGACAGCCCGGCCAGTCTTGGCAGCACCATGTTAAAGTTGATGCAGGGCTGATAAAGGTTACGTATTCCCCCCTGAAGCCGGTGGTGTTCAGGGGGGTTACTTTCAGGGGGGTTACGTTTAGGGGGCAGCGGGCGGCGGAGCGAGATTTGAACAAGCGGTACCTGCAAAACAATTACAGAGGATCCGGTTCCTGATGCGGAATGCCGGATCGCCGGAAAGTTTGGTCGCGGTCATGTCAACATGCTTTGAACACTCATCATTCTTGTACGGCACGAATTCGACTTTTATTGCTGAGCTGTACACCCGATTCCTTGTCGATCCTAATTCTGTTGACCAAAGTTGGGCGGACTTTTTTGCGGGCTTGGATGAGGATGGCCGCGCCGTCCTGGCTGAGTTGCGTGGGGCGAGTTGGGCACCAAGCGAGAGCGCGGTTGTTGGTAGGGCTAGCTTGGACTCGGCCGAAAGTGGCCCCGCCATTTCCCCTTTATTCACTGCCCATCATTCTGCCGATCAGGCCCGTTCTGCCATCAACGACAGCCTGCGTGCCTTTGTCCTGATCCGAGTATACCGGGTTCGCGGTCATCTTAAGGCGAAGCTTGACCCGCTCGGGCTGGAAAAACGTTTATTCCATCCCGAACTAGACCCTGCAACTTATGGGTTTGGCCCTGGTGATTGGGACCGCCCGATATTCATTAATTATGCATTCGGCCTGGAAAGCGTGACGCTTCGCCAGTTGATGGAGATTCTGAATAGCACCTATTGCGGTACTATCGGCGTCGAGTACATGCACATTCAGGATGTCGACCAGAAAGCCTGGGTCCAGGAGCGCATCGAGAGCGTCCGTAACCGGATCTTGTTTACGGCCAACGGCAAGCGCGCTATCCTTCAGCGGTTGACGGCAGCGGAGGGTTTTGAACGCTTTCTCCAGATGAAGTACACCGGGACCAAGCGCTTCGGCCTAGACGGTGCCGAGTCGCTAATTCCTGCCTTGGAACAGATCATCAAGCGCGGCGGTCAACTTGGCCTCAAGGATGTAGTACTCGGTATGTCGCACCGTGGCCGGCTAAACGTGCTTGCCAATTTCGTCAACAAGCCATTTACTGCGATTTTCTCCGAATTTCAGGGCGGATCGGCCAACCCGGAGGACGTACAGGGCTCAGGCGACGTGAAATATCACCTCGGCACCGCTACCCAACGTGAATTTGACGGCAATGTAATTGAATTGTCGCTCTCTGCAAACCCATCGCACCTTGAGGCAGTTAATTCTGTGGTACTGGGTAAGGTCAGGGCCAAGCAGATTCAGCTTGGAGACCATGAAGGTACCAAAGTAGCCGGCCTGTTGCTTCATGGCGACGCCGCTTTCGCTGGTCAGGGAATGGTTTCCGAAACTCTAATGCTGTCTGAACTCAAGGGCTATCGTACCGGCGGGACTATTCACTTCATCGTCAATAACCAGATAGGTTTTACAACCAATCCTAATTATTCGCGTTCCGGTCCCTATTGCACCGATGTTGCCAAGGGGATTCAGGCTCCTATCTTCCACGTTAACGGCGATGATCCCGAAGCCGTAGTCCATGTTTCGCGCATTGCTATTGAATTTCGTCAGAAGTTCAAGAAGGATGTGGTGGTGGATATGTTTTGCTACCGCCGGCATGGTCACAACGAAGGTGATGAACCGGCTTTCACCCAGCCATTGATGTATAAAGCTATCCGCAATCATCCCTCGACTCGAGAAATCTATACCAAACAGTTAGTGGGGGAAGCGGTTGTTACCGATGCTGAAGCCCTGAATTTGGTCGACAATTTCCAAAAAATACTTGAAACTGATTTTAAGGCGGCATCGAGTTATCGGCCTAACAGGGCAGATTGGTTGGAGGGCCGCTGGGCCGGTTTCCTTGCCACTAAGGGCGAGGAGGATCACCGCAGTCATACATCCGTCGATCAAGTGTCGCTGCGCGAAATAGGCGCGGCACTGACCAGGATTCCCGCAGGTTTCGACGCCAATCCCAAGATCGTCCGTCAGCTCAAGTCAAGGGAGGAAATGTTCGCTACCGGCGAGGGTTTCGATTGGGGCACGGCCGAGGCGATGGCTTTCGGCTCGCTTCTGTTGGAGGGAACGCCAGTCAGGCTTTCCGGGCAGGACTCGGGGCGCGGTACCTTCTCACAGCGCCATGCCGTGCTTCACGACCAGACCGACCAGCGGCGCCATATTCCTCTTAACCACATCCGCCCACTTAAACAGGCGGAATTTGAGGTGCATGACAGCCCACTTTCGGAATTTGCGGTGCTTGGCTTTGAATATGGTTATACCTTGACCACGCCCTACGCTTTGGTGTTGTGGGAGGCCCAATTCGGCGACTTTGCCAACGGGGCTCAGATTATCATTGATCAGTTTATCAGCTCGGGCGAGTCCAAGTGGCTGCGGATGTCGGGTCTGGTTATGCTGTTGCCGCATGGCTACGAGGGCCAAGGACCAGAGCATTCATCGGCTCATCCAGAGCGTTATCTGGCTTTGTGTGCGGACGAAAATATTCAGGTCTGCAACGTCACGACTCCGGCTAATTACTTCCATGTTTTGCGGCGGCAAATGCGGCGACGCATCCGCAAACCCCTGATAATTTTTTCGCCGAAGTCATTGCTTCGCCATAAGCGTTGCGTGTCCAGATTGGATGAGTTCACGGTCGGCACCGGGTTTCAACGGGTAATCCGTGAGGACAGCTTCGATCTGTTGCCCGCCGATCAGATACGTCGAGTTGTGCTATGTACTGGCAAACTTTACTTTGAATTGGTACAGGAACGCGATGCTCGCGCCATTAAAGATATAGCGATCTTGCGACTCGAACAGCTTTACCCGCTTCCGCTGACGCCTCTCGCCAACGAATTGCGCAAATATCCTAATGCCGAGGTGGTTTGGTGTCAGGAGGAGCCTGAGAATATGGGCTATTGGACCTTCCTTGACCGCCGGATCGAGGGGGGCCTTGTAGCGCTCAATATCAGGGCTAAGCGGCCGCTTTACGTCGGTCGCCCGGCTTCGGCGTCGCCAGCCACCGGGCTTGCCAAAACCCACATCAAGGAACAGGCAAAGCTTGTCGATCAGGCGTTGACGGTGCCATAGTAGCTACTAAGTACAGTTCCGCTTAACCACGATCCAACACTCAGTAACCAGGGGAAGTCGTCATGGTCACGGAAATCAAGGTGCCCACGTTGGGCGAGTCGGTATCCGAGGCCACCGTGGCGCGGTGGCTTAAACCATTGGGTTCTACCGTCGCGGTTGATGACGCGCTCATTGAACTCGAGACTGATAAGGTAACGCTCGAGGTTAACGCTACAGTTGCGGGAACTCTCACTGAAATAGTTGCGGATGTAGGCGCGAATGTCGCAGTCGGTGCCGTGCTCGGACGCATTGGTGAGGCTGGCGCGGGTGTTGCTCCTGCTTCTGATGTTGTTACGGTCGCAGTCCCCGCAGTCGCCACCACTGTGAGTGATGTGTTGTCACCCGCCGTGCGTAAGTTGATTGACGACAACAAACTTAACCCCGCCGCCATCCAGGCATCGGGCAAAGATGGCCGTCTGACTAAGGAGGACGTTCAGGCCCATTTCGCCGCGCGTCCTGCCGCCCCCCCTGCCCCGGCCCCGGCCCCGGCCTCATTTGCCGCGCCGCCGCCTACTCGAACGGCGATAAACCAGGAAACACAGATAGCCAAGCCGGTAATGCCAAGCGGCCCCCGTCCGCGTGCCGACCGCGAGGAACGGGTGCGGATGACCCGGTTGCGGCAGCGAGTTGCCGAAAGGCTGAAGGACGCCCAAAATACTGCGGCGATGCTAACCACCTTCAACGAGGTGGATATGTCAAACTTGCTGGCTTTACGCAATCAATATAAAGAAGTATTCGAGAAAAAACACGCCACCAAGCTTGGATTCATGTCGTTTTTTGTCAAGGCCGCGATTGCCGCGCTGAGGGAACTGCCAGCGGTTAACGGCGAGGTCGATGGCACAGACATTGTATATAAGAACTACTACGACATCGGTGTTGCCGTTGGCACTCCACAGGGTTTGGTGGTTCCCGTCCTGCGTGATGCCGATCAGCTCAGCTTTGCCGGCATCGAAAAGGCGATCGCTAGCCTTGGCCGCAAGGCTCGCGACGGTAAGCTATCAATGGAGGAATTGACCGGTGGTACCTTCACCATTTCCAATGGCGGCGTTTATGGTTCGCTGATGTCGACGCCAATCCTCAATCCGCCGCAATCGGCAATACTTGGTATGCACAAGACGATGGATCGGCCAATGGCGGTGAATGGCAAAGTCGAAATTTGCCCAATGATGTATCTGGCCTTGTCATACGACCACCGCATCATCGATGGCCGCGAGGCGGTGACTTTTCTTGTTCGCGTTAAGGAATCTATAGAGGATCCGCAGCGCCTCTTACTAGATGTTTGATAGTCAGCACTGGGGCAACTGAGCCTTTTGAGGGATAACGCCATGCTCACCCAATCATTCGATGTGGTCGTGATCGGCGCCGGCCCAGGCGGCTATGTCGCTGCGATCCGTGCCGCCCAGCTTGGTCTCAGGACAGCCGTGATTGAAAAATGGGATACTTTGGGTGGAACTTGCCTCAATGTCGGCTGTATTCCGTCCAAGGCTTTGCTGTGCAGTTCGGAAAAGTATGATGAGGCTAGGCATCACCTTGCCCAGCATGGGGTTAAGGTTGGGTCAGTCGAACTCGACTTGGCGATCATGATGGCGCGCAAAACTAAGGTCGTCAAGGACTTGACCACTGGGATCGAGTTTTTGTTCAAGAAAAATAAGATCACTTGGATCAAGGGCCAGGGA
>JBAXKX010000169.1:0-6386 GCA_037135115.1 Rhodospirillaceae bacterium | reverse complement strand
CGAGTTGAACCAGGGCCGAGCAGTCGAGGCCCAGGCTGGTGCGGCCGCCCCACAAATAGGGCGCGCCGATCAGTCGCCGGGCGGTGGCGACGTAATCAGGCTCAACTTGGTCTATGGCGGCTAAGTGGCCCGCGTAAACCCAGCCGCCGCCTGCCAGGGCGGCATAGCCGGAGTTCCGTTCCGTCACCGTCACCAGCGAAGTCAGGCTAAGGGTGTCGCGCGGCGGCCGTTTGATGCCCGGTTCGGGATATATGAAGGTACGCAGGGCTGTAACCCGATGGCTGGGAGCGGTCACCTCAGCATCGAGTACAGCCGTCCGCACGTAACCTACATAGCCGTCGCAGCTACTCTGGCCCCAGGCCCAGCCGGCCGCGTCCTCATAGATGGTAAAGCTTTCGCCATGCAACAATTCGCTGGATTGCTCGGCACAATCTTCCGGGGCGAGTTTGAGGCTGGCACTGCCGGTCCGGACCTGCCGCAAGGCTCCGGCCACGAAACGCCGGGATGGAACCAGCCCTTTTAGTTCAAGTGCCGCCAAGTCGGCCCGCCAGGGGTGACGGCGTGGGTCGGGCGGGGTCATGATGTGCTCTGTGGTGAAACTAGGGCGCGCGAGCGATCAATCTCGGCTTGGGCCAGCCTGCCAAGTTCATGCGCCTTGACCAGATTGTTCATGTCCTCTGGTGCTACCGCTCCGGCGGAAATCACCATTTCTGAAAAGTCGGAGAGAAAGACCGAGCCGTTGACGGTGCGTTGGATCAGAACGCTTCGTTTGTCCTCATCATCACGCTTGCGGCGGATGAAGCCCAGCGCCGACAGGCGGTCGAGCGCCCGGGTGATCGCTGGCTTGGAAATGTTGAGAGTAGCGGCTAAGCCGCGCACTGTGTGGGGCGGGTCACATAGGTAAACGGTCAGCAACAACGCCATTTGGCGAGCCGACAGGTCGGGCCCGTCCTGGCGTACGCTGGCAACCAGGGCCTTTCGCCACAATCCAAGCGCTATAAGGTTTCGCGCCATGTTCCCCCCTGGTTTGCCACAGGCTCAGGCCGACTGGCTTAGGCCGACGGGATCAGGTCCGACAAGTTCTTGCCGGACAAGCTATGACAGACTATCTATGGCCCGGGCGACGGGCAATAAATCTGTAGCCCTCGACCAGGGGTCAGGGGTGCGGCGTATCGTCCGAAATAATTTCGGTGCGCGCTGGCGAACGGTCAAGCCAACCGTCATTTTCGGCTGTGGCGCTGGTCGATCATGGCGTATGCCGCGCGCATCCCCATTGCCTCGCCACCTTCAGGCCGTCCGGGCTGGCTTGTTTGGTTCCACGCCATGATGTCCAGGTGCGCCCATGGTGTTCCCGGCGAGATGAAGTTTTCCAGGAATAATCCGGCGATGATCGCTCCTGCGTGGCTGTGGCTGGCGACGTTAGAGAGATCGGCGACTTTGCTTTCCAATCCCTTGCGGTAGGGTTGCCACAGCGGTAGCCTCCACATTGGGTCGGCGGCTTCGTCACCGGCTGCGATCAAGTCGGCGGCAAATGCGTCATTGTTGCTAAACAGGGCTGGCAATTCGGGGCCAAGCGCCGCACGGGCGGCACCGGTCAGTGTCGCAAAATCGATCAGCAGGTCAGGGTGGTCACGGTCCGCTTCGGTGAGGGCGTCGGCCAGTACCAGCCTGCCTTCGGCATCGGTATTGCCTATTTCGACGGTAAGGCCTTTGCGGGTCCGGATGACGTCAAGCGGGCGCAGGGGGTCACCGGATATAGTATTGTCTACCGCAGGGATCAGCACGCGCAGCCGCACCGGCAGGCCGGCCATCATGATCATTCGCGCTAGCCCGAGGGCGTGGGCCGCTCCTCCCATGTCCTTTTTCATCAGCAGCATGGCTGTCGAAGTCTTAATGTTGAGGCCGCCACTATCGAAACAGACTCCTTTGCCGACCAACGTGACTTTGGGATCGCTGCGCCGACCCCAAACCAGGTCGAGCAGCTGCGGCTCACGCGGGCTGGCGCGGCCGACGGCATAGATTGCCGGGAAGCCCTGGGCCAGCAGGTCGGCGCCACGTACCACCTTGATCTCGCCTTCGAATTCCTCGGCCAGGACTCGGGCCACCTCGGCCAGTTCGTCAGGTCCCATGTCGGCCGCCGGGGTATTGATGAGGTCGCGCACGAAAATGGTTGCCCCGGCAGCGCGCTCGACATCGGCCCGGTTGGCTCCCTTGGGCCAAACTAGCACAGGAGATACCTTGTCGGTTTTACGGTATCGGCTGAAATCATAGCTGCCGAGTGCCCAGCCAAGTGCCGCGCGACTGGCGGCCTGCGTTCCCATGTCGGTGTCTATTCTGTAACTGCCGGGCGGCAGTGTCGTGGGAAGTCCGGCAAAGGACCAGAGATCGTCGTCGGGTTTTGTTCCTACCAACACCCGCGCAAGGCCACCGTCCGCCCCGGCGATCAGGGAGACATGCCCTGGCTCGGCGGTGAAGCCGGTGCTGGAGATCCAGTTCGAGAGGGCAGCGGACTGAGTCCGCAGCCACTGCCCAAGCTGGCTCTTGGTAAGCGGGGTTACAGGCAGTGTTTCGGTGCCGGATTTGGCGCGCAGAGAGGCGAGCACGTGGAGCGTGTCCTGGATGGCGGGTTGATATGGTGGCCTTTAAAGGCAAGCCTTGCCCTAAAGTGGCCTGCCGGAGCGACCCTGGAAAGGGTAAAAGTATTTTGCCAGCCTCGCTGTTCGAACTATTGTAGTGGCCGTGGCAGGTTTGTCGGATTTTCTGACTTTTAGGCGGAGGCTTGGCGATGATGTCCGCTACCCTGGTGATTGGCAACAGGTCTTATTCCTCCTGGTCGCTGCGGCCGTGGCTGGCGTTGCGTCATGCTGCGGTGAGTTTCTGCGAGGTGGTGATCCCGCTTCGCCAGCCCGGAACCAAGGCTGCTATTCTCGCTTACTCGGCGTCGGGCAAAGTCCCGGTGTTCAGCTATGATGGGGTGACGGTTTGGGAATCGCTGGCTATCTGCGAGGTGGTGGCCGAACGTCATCCCGAGGCTAGATTGTGGCCGATTGATGCGGCAACTCGCTCGCTGGCACGGGCGGTGGCGGCCGAGATGCACGGTGGCTTCCCGGAAATTCGCAAAGCCTTCCCGATGGACCTCAAGCGCCGTCCAGAGGTGCGCCAGGTTCCAGTCGAAGCTTGGTCAGAGCTGGAGCGCCTGACTGGTCTGTGGCGGAGTCTACGCGAACGGCAACCGGCTGGCGGGCCGTTCCTGTTTGGGCACTTCACCATCGCCGATGCCATGTATGCGCCGGTATGCACGCGGTTGGATACTTACGGCCTGCCGCTGGACAATGTCTGCCGGGACTATGTTAGTGCGGTGCTGGCCTTGCCGGCGATGGTGGAATGGCGTGCTACGGCGCTTAACGAGCCGTGGGTGATTAATTATTGAGTGGTTGAAAGCGGGTTGGTTTTGGCTCGAGTCGCGCACGGTAACTGCCCGGTAACTGCCCGGTCATAGCCCGGTCATAGCCTGTTGAGCAACATAAGAACGCCGACGACGGCGATGCCCCCGCCAAGCATCCGAGGGCCGAAGGACTTCGGGGTGCAAACCATCATGGTCAAGCCGATGCCGCTGGCCATGGCCAGCATGGCCGCGACGGCGTAGCCAAGCCAGGACCATAGATGGGGGCCGTGGGCGGCATGAGCCAACGGAAAGCCTTCGAATACAGCCGTCAATGCGGTCAATACTCCTGGCGTTAACAGCGGCAGGCGGATTCCCAGCAGGATCACGGTTCCTAGCACGGCTAGTGCCGCCATCAGTCCCTGGTGGACATAGGGCAACGCAATTCCGGCCTCCCCAGCCAAGCAGGCCGTCAGTGCGACTCCGATGGCGATCGTTGGTAACTGCCAGGGTGCTGAGCCAGCAGTTAGCCCGGCCAGCAGGCCAATGGCAATGAAGCCCAACAGCGCCGCCAAGGTACTTAGTGGCAAGGCATAGCCGCTGCCAAAGGCGCCGCTATTAATGGATAAGTCACCGGCCCAAGCTGAACCGCCCGTCATGATTAACACCAGGGCCAGGACCTGGAATATGTCAATGATTCGTATCACGACCCAGAGCAGAACCTTTTTTAATCTAGTGGCGACGCTATCTGGAGCGATGAATGCGGTGCAGGTTTTTATCACGGTAAAAAATCCTTGCTCTGGATTCCGAAAGGGGCGAACGGCCGGTCACCATCCCTCTCCTTGGTATTTGTAGCATGTGTTTTGTAGTAGGTGTTACGCGCCACTTGACAAGCCCGGCCCAGATCGCTTAAACATATTAAAATCCACAGCGGGCTTGAATTGTTGTGGCTCCGGCCCACGTGGCCACGGGGAGATGTGACAGGTGTGGGGCCGTAGCTCAGCTGGGAGAGCGACGCGTTCGCAATGCGTAGGTCAGGAGTTCGATCCTCCTCGGCTCCACCAATTTAATCAAGGGCTTGGCCGCAGACGGCTAGGCCCTTTTGTATTTCATGTCAGCGCAGTTACAGCACGCGGCGAGACATCGGAGCAACCCAAAATATAAGTCATGATACACAGACCCGCGACGCAGAAGACTCGCATGTGACATCGACACGTACAGGCTACCTGTTCTTCAAGTGTTCCTGAAACAATAACACCTTTATTGTTGAGGTTCGAGGTTAAACTGGCAGGCGGGCGAGATTCGGCAAATCTCCGGCCATAATCGCGGTCAGTGTGGCTGGTCGGGGCCGAAGATTTAGGCTAGCGAAAGGCCATCAGCAAAGCGCTCACTCCATTCGTCCAACTGGTCGATGTCGGCCGCGCGAACGCGGTCTTCAATTTGGCTGGGGAGCGTCTGGAATCGTCGTCGAAGCTGGCGGAGAAGTGTGTCCGCCTTGCCCCTGGCTTCGCCCTCGGCCATGCCCTCGCTCATACCCTTGAGAAAGAACTTGCTGGCGAATGGATGAGTTTCAAGGTCGATGGTGATCGGCATGGAATTGATCTCCTCTATGACGATGGGTTCGGCTTTGCGCAGCGGTGCAAGTAAGGTCAGGCGGACGAGGGCGTCTTTCAGCCGGGGCGGATCATCGGCTAAACGAGCAGCGAGACGGTTCACCACGGCGCGGACCCTGGCCTTGATATCATCGGTGGCGGCGAAAAACGCCATGATTATGTCGCAAGGATGATCGCTGGCGAGCAAGGCGCCCGGGTGAAGTTCACGTGCGTTGATCATGTCAAAGTGAAAGGCAATGCCGGGTCCGTCGATTACGTCAAGTATGCCTGGGCGGTTCGGCATGTTCATCGAGTCGCGGCCGACATAGAGCACCATCTGCCGAACGGATACGTCAGGCCCCAGCTCCTGGATAAGTTGACGCAAAGCCAGCCATAAATAGCCAAGCATACGGACATTCCCAGCATTATCTCTGGCATTGTGGAGTCGTTGTCGGCCTGGATTTCGGTGTGGAACGCCGTTTCGCCATCGATATCGCCGAACAAATCAAGCCGTCCGCCACCGATAACCGGCACCTCCAGCGGGGCAAGTCTAATTTCGGCAATACCGGCAGCTTACTTTAGCAGGACCGGAGCGCCACCCATCAACAGATCTTTGAGGGTCAGGTCATAGGTTTGCATGGCGGATTGACATCTCTAGCTTCAGCTTGATTATGACCCAGGTGAGGGGCCGTGTCCACAGTTGGATTACCAGTGGATAACGGTGGATTTCCGCCTCAGCCATTCTTCTATGCTGGCGTGGTCGGTCAAATGCTCTACGTCCGTTCCTCTTTCAGCGGCAGGTCACGCCACTTTCCAGGCACGCCTGGCTGCTTGCCGGGGTTGCGCTTGGCAGCCAAAAGGGGGGTGTAATTTTACCATTAATTTGCATAACACGTAGAACCATAACATGGTCGATTTCAGGGCCAGATGGAAAAGCACCTCCTCGGCGAGCGTCCAAGGTCATTGTTTCACCGCTAATTGTCTCAGCTTTTATAACCACATCACCATCTGGTTCGATGAATAGCTTTCCAGCCGTTCCAGCGGGCAGATTTGGAAAAATTGCTACAGCTTCTTCCAGTGCCGACCTAACCAGACAAATGACTTGCGGAACCTTAACCTCAGCAATCGAGACTATGCCTTCGGCCTCCGCTTGCCTAAAACTTGAGTGTGCCCGGATTTTATCGACCAAGGAACCAGGCGACCAAGTGTCGTCCTTGCCTGGTGCCGCCCATAGGGCATGCCACAACGGTATAATGGCCGCATGTATCAAAGCTAGGTCGACGAAATCACGAATTTCCTTACGACTTGCTGCCGCTAGTACTTTGTTAACGGCAAGGTCAGCATAGTGCAGACGCCATCCGAATTCCTGGTCTTGAACTGGTCCAAAGAAATTCCATTCGCCAGCCTGAACC
>JBAXKX010000168.1:0-6395 GCA_037135115.1 Rhodospirillaceae bacterium | reverse complement strand
CGAAGGCAAGCCCGCAGGATGCGGGCGCCCGCCGTCTGAGGGGGCCTTTGATGGGACAACATTAAAGGCCATTAGTATTGAGCCGGGCAAGGTCCCAGTTCACTACGGCGCGCAAACCTTCGTCGATAGTGAAGCGGGGTGACCAGTTGGTGGCACGACGCAACGCGGAATCGTCAACTTCAAGCGATCCGCATAGACGGTCGCAGGTGGTGCTCATTCCCAGCATAGCCGCCCCCAGTCGGAGCAATGGAACCGGGATCGCCACCTGCCGCAGTGGCGGTTGGCCGTAGAGTCGGGCCAGACGGTTGATTAGTTCGGGAACCGAAAGCGGCTCGCCATCATGGATGAAGAAACTATGATTGGCAGCGTCAGGATGGACCAAGCAATGGATCACAGCGTCGACCAGATTGCCGACGTAGATAAGGCTGCGGCGGTTGCGCACTGCACCCAGCGGTAGCGGCATACCGTGGCGGGCCAAGCCTAGCAGCTTGAGAAAGTTAGCGCCGACTCCGGGGCCATAGACCAGTGGTGGCCGCAGCGCCACCCAGGTCATCGAGTTGCCGGCTAAATTACCATTGGCCAATTTACCACTGGCCAGTTTACCATTGGCGGCTTCGCGGAGTGCCGCCTCCGCCTCAAGCTTGGAGATACCGTAAGGGTCGGTCGGATTCGGTGGCATTTCTTCGGTAAGTGGATTGGGGCCGCCTTCTCCCGCAGCTTTGGTGCTGCTCATCAGCAAAAAGCGTCTAACACCAGCGTTGCGCGCCATTTCTGCTAACTGTCTAGTGGCATCGACATTGATTCGGCGGTAACGAGCCAGGGCGTCCGGAGCGGAATCGGCCATGACATGGACCCTCGCCGCAAGATGAACGACCAAGTCAACTTCTTTTAAGGCCGGGCGCCAGTCTGGCAAGTCGGCAACGTCACCGACTGTAACCAATTCAACACCGTCAGGCAGTGTCGAGTCCGAAATCCGCAGCGCAGCCCGGACCTTCCAGCCTCGGTCGAGAAGCTGCGGCATCAAAGCACGGCCGATAAACCCCGTGGCGCCGGTAACCAAAACACGGGTCATATTATCTGCCCTTTTTGGTTCACCATTACTGTGGCGGCAAAGAAGGGGCTTTTGCCAATATTCGAATTAACATCAGCACGACCAGTGCTCCGCCCACCAGCACAGGCCAACCCAGCACCGGCGCTGCCAGGACGAGCCCAATCAGCACGGAGTTAACGGCAATCACTGAGCGGACCACCTGAGCGTGACTTCTACCGTTCTGCACCGCCCTTTGATAGAAATGTTCTGAATGGGCCAGCCAGATGCATCGACCGGCAAGTAACCGTCGCAACAGGGTTATGGTAGCATCGCTGAGGAAATACAGCGGTAGCAGCAGGGCGGCCAGCCATAGTCCGGAAACTGCGGCCTCGGTCAATAGCCAACCGATCGCAAAGCCGAGCGGCACACTGCCGACATCGCCCATGAACACTTTGGCCGGCTGCCAATTCCATCTCAGGAAGCCAAGGGCGGCACCGGTTAAAATCAAGGACGGGCTTACCAGATCGGAGGAGAGCAAACTAGGTAAGAGCAAACTCGGGCCGGCCAACGTCGCTACCAGTGCTAGTCCGCCCGCTATTGAAACTGCCTCGCTGCCGGCCAGTCCGTCGATTCCATCCATAAAGTTGAATACGTTGATGAACCACAACCAGCTCACGGAGACTACGGCATGGTCGGCCCAGTCGGGCAACCAGCCCTGGAACACCAGCCCATCGCCCAGGGCCACTAGGCCAGCGGCGACCGCCAAGCATTGCGCCAATAGGCGTGGGACGGCGCCCAGACTTCGACGATCATCGCGCCATGAAATTGCCGCCAGTAGCGCTATTCCCGCAATAATCCAAGGGGTAACCCCGATTACAGCCCATGCTGGCACCAGTACTAGTAAAATTCCCCAGCCGCCGCCGCGCGGTGTTGGTACGGTGTGGCTAGAGCGCTCGTTAGGGTGATCCAGTATAGCGTTAACATGCAGCATCCGGCAAATTGCCCCGGTCAAGACGACACTGGCGATGGTTGCTGCAATTAACAGTAGCATAGCGGCTTTCGGCTCCCGACATAGGACAAAAGCGGGGCGAAGCTAGGGTGGTTAGCTGGCGGGGATGCAGCGGGCGAGCACCACGGTTACGTTGTCATTGCCCCCCCTCTCGTTGGCGCGATCGATCAGGTTCTTGCAGGTGGTTTGAAGATCGCCATCTTGGCGCAGCAAATCACTAATTTCCTGGTCGGAAGCCATGCCGGTCAGGCCGTCGGAGCATATCAGGTACACGTCGCCGATGGCGATTGCTTGAAGACTTACCTCGGGTTCCAGGTCCGGCATGATCCCAAGTGCTCGCATGATAATATTGCGATGAGGCTGCTGGCCGTGGGCGCCATTGTCGAGCCAATTCTGGTAAAGGCTGTGGTCGCGGGTCAACTGACGCAACTCTCCATTGCGCAGGCGATAGAGCCGGCTATCGCCAGCGTGAAAAATGACTATCTTGTCAGAAGCGGCGACCAGCCACAGGCCAACGACGGTGGTGCCCATGCCGCGGCCCTCGGGGAAGCCACGCTGCTGGTTGAGGCTGATCAGGCGGCGGTTGGCAAGCATTATCGCGGCCCGGATGGTGGCAATCGAGCGGCCGACACTCGGTATCGGCGTGTTATCCGTCGAGGGTTCTTTTCGATCAAAATTATTGACGGTCGCATCATCCCCGGGGTTGAATACTATCTTTCTCTTCCCGTCACTCTTCCCGTCCTCTCCCCCATCGACCTCGTCTTCGTCGTCGCCGTCCTCCTGCGGTTCGTACTCGTAGATGAAGTCCACGATGGTCTCGATGGAGGTCCTGCTGGCGATGTCGCCGCCGGCATGGCCGCCCATGCCGTCGCAGACCAGCGCTAGGCCGGCTTCGCGATTGATGGCGAAGCTGTCCTCGTTGCGCGACCGGGCACGGCCAACATCGGAATGGCCGGCAAACTCCATTTGAAAGGCGACACGTTCGGTCATCGGAGGACTCGTCTCGGGCTAATATGGGCGCCGCTTGGCCGGCGTAGGGGAGTGTTGCGTCGGGGTGTGCGGGTGTGTGTCAGGTGGGGGCATCGCGCGGCCCTAGTTTGCCGCAATCTCGGTGAAATATATAGTCCCGTGCGGCCGTTCGGCTACGTAGTTTATCAGGCAAGAGCGGCGAGCGGCATCTAATGTCGGGCCTGTGGTAATTCGCGGTGGGGCTGTGGTAAATTAGCAAGGCGGCAATAGTCCGTAAATACCGGACAGAATCCATAATTACTGGACGATAAGGCGAATGTTACGCGATGTCGAGGACGTATAGCTCCATGCCAAAGATGCATAGCCCCCACCCAGAACCTATTGGAATCCAATTGGAATCCAATGAAATCCAAGGCATGTCGCACTACACCCGAAGCCCCCTCAGCAATTGGCACGCCGATTGCTTAATTCTGGACAGGGTGAGGAAGTTTCCTGGCCTTTGAATTGCGGTCGTGAAGGGGAAGCCCCGGGCATTCCTTTGCTTTGTATTTATTAATGGGGGATAAAGAAGCCAATGCCGGTTAAAATCGCCCTGTTTGCTAACCAGGGCAGCCCTCAGATCGTCGAAATCGCGGCGATGGTTGCGGCTGAGGGCGGCCTGCCGGTGGTGCTCGACATCCGCCTGGGCGGTCGGACCGACGAATCGGCGCAACCGCTATTTTGTCTCGGCTCCGAGCGGACCTCCTGGGGCGGCGTTGATTTCAGCGATATTCGGGCGATGCATATCCGCTGCACGGCGCCGCGAACGCTGCCGACCTTGCCGCCGGTCCTCAATGCCGCCAGCCACGCCGAGTACCGCGCTGGCTTTATCCGCGAGCAGGAGTTTCAGGCTGCAACCTATGCTTTTTTCGAGCACCAGGCTGCCTGTGGTAAACTAGTGGTTAATCCGCTTACTACCGCCTATATTGACCATAATAGCAAGAGCCAATTCTATGAAAAGCTGCGTGGAGCCGGGTTTTGCACGCCACGCAGCCTGACCACCAACGACAAGGTGGCGGCGGGCCGTTTCCTTGATACGGTAGGTGAGGCCGTGATCAAGCCGATGATCGGAATCGGATCGACTCGAGTGGTGACTGCGGATGACCGCGCCCGCCTCGGTGAGTTGGCTCGGTGTCCGGCCTTGTTCCAGGAAAAGTTGAGCGGTCCGACCCTGCGCATCCATGTAGTTGGTGACAGCATGGTTCTGGCGCTGCGGATTATCGGCGAGGGCATTGATTCGCGTACCGATGCTAGGGATTTCGTCGAAGTTTCCCTCAATCCGCGTGAAGCCGCCGCCATCGTCCGGGCCAACCGTTTTCTCGGCCTGCACTACGCCGCCTGGGATGCCATTGAAGGCGAAGATGGCGGCCTATGCTACCTCGACTGCAACCCCGGCCCATTTGTGATGTGGCTGCCCGAAGCCGCCCGCCGCACCGTGTTCGGCAGTCTTGCCCGATACTTAATCGCCTTCGCCGAAACTAGCGAAGCCCCCAAGTCTTAAAAATCAACACATCTTTAATACCTACCAGTTTTATTCTCTTGCCGTTGGTATCAGATGCTCTGCCGCGCCAGTTTTTGGTCATACCGGCGTATGCCGTGGCGTATGGCAAAGTAAATACTATGTTTAGCCGCAGCCAAAAGGCGTACACTCCAACTTGACAGTACGGTAAATCGTGGTATGAATGCCTCAAGCATATGGACTTGTTGGCCTAACTCCGCTTGGTGCGTGATGCTTCCCCAAAAGGAACCGCTGGCGAGCGCTGTCAGGGGTTTTTAATTTAAGACGAGATCCAGTTGAGGACGTAAAATGACCGTTGCCGACGATGTCAGAAGGCGATATGCCGAGTATATCAAGCTCCAAGTCTTTGATGAAAAATATCTGTCCCGTGATCGGGAAAGAAAAGTTTTGGGCGAAGGCGTTACCAGGTTTGAGATTCCATTGGATGATGCTCGCGCAATATTGTTGGCGGTAGCATCCGAAATCGATTTCATATTTGAAAAGGACGTCGATAAACTTGTAAAGGAAATCATGCAGGCGTTCGCGTCCAATGATGGCATGGTCGGTCCTAACGAGTTCCGTCACGCTATTTCGATCTATAAACAATTGTCCAGCGGCCATGTCTCCGAAGGCGAGGCTAAACGTCGGTTGAAGCAAATGATGCTTGATAACGACTGGAAGCCGGGACGTAGCAGTCTATTCCCGCCTATCGGTACTCGTAAATGGTTTAGCGAAATCGGTTGAGTTGTTGGGAGCCGACTCGGGAGCCGACTCGGGACCACCACTTGGGGCTGAAGCATTTGGGGCTGAAGCATTTGGCGGCACCGTCCCATCCGGTCGATTCGGGAGGCGTCTCGGTCGGGGGGATGAAAAACACGTAGGAATGAGAATCATATGGATGTCTTGCATTTCGGTGTTGCCGCCGTTCTCGTCGCCGTCAAGGCCCTCAGTATTCTGGCGATTATCTACGTGCCGATGATTATCGGCGCCCGCTGGCTACCAAAAATCGACACCGCTGGCATGTATCTCATGCCAGGAGCCTGGACTCTTCCGATCGTTTCAGGAATTCTGTTCGGCAGCGCGATGGTTTATTACAACCTCGACGAAGAATTCTTCACTATCGATAATATTTTCCGTGTGGATGGGCCGTGGAACCTCTCGTATATTTCGTTCCTGCTCGATCGTGTTAATCCGTTTAATTATTATCTCGAGCCGGTGTTCAGCCATCTGAGTTTTCACGGGCAGGACACCAATGTTAGCATGGCTCTTGCAGCGGCGGTGGGGTGCTTTGCCCTGCTGGTACTGCGGGCGGTCGGAACTTGGCACTCTTTCGGTGCCTGGCGCGGCATCGTCTATGGCTTGGCGCTGGCGGCCTGGGCCTGCTACATGACTATTTTTGCCGTTTGTTTGACATTGTGGCTGCTAAATATTTTGAACTTCTGGACCTTGGCGGTGCTCACCTTGGCTGTTCATCTCTATCGCACCCATTCCTGGCCATTGACCTATCACAGCTTGATGGCTCCGGTTTGGGGTGGTCACGGTGGCCATGGTGGGCACGGCGGGCACGGTGGTCATGGCGCGCATGGCGGCGGTCATGGAGCTGACCACGGTGGTGGTCACGGTGATGCGCATGGCGGCGGTCATGTAGGTGGCCACGGAGATGCGCATGGTGGTGGTCATGGCGGCGGTCATGGAGGTGGCCACGGAGATGCGCATGGTGGTGGTCATGGTGATGCGCATGGAGCTGGCCACGGGGCGCATGGCGGTGGTCATGGCGGCGGTCATGGGGAAGACGACGACATGCACGACGCTGTCCACCCGCTCTTTCCGCGTCATCACTAATCGCTGTA
>JBAXKX010000167.1:0-6413 GCA_037135115.1 Rhodospirillaceae bacterium | reverse complement strand
GACCAGGAGGAGGCACTTGAACTGGCCGATCGGGTGGTGGTGATGAACTGCGGCAACATTGAACAGGTCGGAACTCCGAGCGAAGTCTATGACCATCCGACCTCGCCTTTCGTCTATGACTTCCTTGGCAACGTCAACCGCTTCGAGGCTGAAATCGTTGATGGGGTCGCACGCTTCACAGGGGCACCGCTGGCCTTTCCCGCCGGGGCGCTGCCTGCCGGGCCAGCGGTGGCCTTCGTGCGCCCGCATGACGTAGAACTGGTAAGCGTCGACACTGGCATCAGTGCTGGGGGCGGCCTCGGGGGTGGCCTCGGGGGAGATGGTGTTGCGACAATGCTGCCGCGAGCCTTGGTTCGCCAGGTCTTTTCTGTCGGTCCGACCGCCCGTGTCGAGCTGGAACTCAACAGTATCTATATTGAGGCGGTTATGGATCAGGACCGTTTGCGCACGCTTGGTGTTCGTAATGGCAAATGGTTCGGCCTGCGAGTGACGCGCGGTCGGTTGTTCTCGCTCGCCGGTGGAGCCGGGTATGGCGCGGAAAACCCGGCCTGAATAATATTCTCGGCTTATCCGGTTGAGGATATGCACGCTTGAGGATGTGTATAAGTGTGCAGGAAGCACAGCGGCAGGAAAATCCGGCTGGATGCGCTGTTTTGATCGTGATACCGTTGGTTTATTGATCATGAAGATCAACGGTGGTCATAAGCGCGGTAAGCGACTCGATGTGATCGCCAGAACTCGACAGGTCGGGGGGTGCCCAGCATGGTCGCTATCAGAGAAATTACCGAGTCGCAACTCAAGGGAACCAAGGTTCAAAAGAATCTGACCATCGCACAGGCCTTGTTCAAAATAATTTTTGAGACTATCCACGATGGTGTTGGTGATCGTATATATATTACGTGGGAAGAAATTGCTAAGATTGAAAAAAGGTTCGAAGAAACTTGGCCTCATGTCGAGTCGATGTTCGATAATACATGCGCCCAATGCATGGATACGAGTTGGTACGTTCGCGACGAACGACGCAAGGACTCAATCACTCGCCTTGTGTTTGCGCGGATTGTTATGGGTATTTCGAGCCGAACAACCACCTCAGGACAAGTATTTCCTCGAGTTGTTGTTCCAAGATTGCAGACGCTTATAGCAGTTTTATTGACAAATCGCGAATGGGTAATACTGAATGAGCATTCACATTTCATTTTTGAGTATATCGGCAGCGATGACGACACAGTGGTCGCGACACAGTTAAAGCTAAACCGGGCCATTCAATTGTTGTGCCAAAGAATTTTTCTTACTCTCTTACTTCGCTTTAAACAGTTCAATACAAGGCGGCAGGAGTTTATGCAAGTTATTAACCAAAGCGTTGCCGGGACCGGCTATCGCATGTCCGATATCGAATTTTGTGAAATTTTTGAGACGCTGTTTCGTGAATACCATGACATGATCCAGACTGATGAGGGGCGGTTGCGGCTTACTATCTCTCATACCTACGATTTCCCAGAAAAGCTTAAAGCTATCTTCGACGCCTATTTCCGTTTCAAGACCGGAGTGGCCATGGTAAAAAATATGGTGGTCAGCGCCAGCGTGAAATGAGTGGAAGTCGGCATCGGTAGGGCTCTTAAGGCTTTATTGTGGCGGCCCTATATGGCAAGCATTACCGATAGCGGAACGGTGCGGTGGTGATGACTTCACCCCAGCCGCCGGGGCCGGAGGTTGGGAATTATCAGGAGGACGGATGGCACAGCCATTAATGCCGAAAGCGACCGCCGTGTGGTTGGTCGAGAACACGGCCTTGACCTTCGAGCAGATCGCCGCTTTTTGCGGTTTGCATCCGCTGGAGGTGAAAGCGATCGCAGACGGCGAGGTGGCGGTCGGTATGGTCGGACTCGACCCGGTTGTGGCGGGCCAACTGAGCCAGGAGGAGATTAGACGCTGCGTGGCAGAGCCGAAACGGCGCTTGGTTTTGCAGGTTCAGGATCTGCCGCAGCCGATGCAACGTTCCAAGGGGCCGCGCTATACACCGGTAACCAAGCGGGGAGATAAACCTGATGCCATCTCTTGGCTGATCAAGACGCATCCCGGCCTGTCGGACGCTCAGATCAGCAGGATGATCGGTACGACCAAGCCGACTATTGCCGCTGTGCGTGATCGCACCCATTGGAACGCCCAGAACATCAAGCCACGCAACCCGGTAATCCTTGGCTTATGCACTCAGCGCGAGTTGGAAGAGGCGCTGGCCCATGTCCGCCGCCTGCATCCCGAGCTAGCCGATGCCGCCGCTGACGCCGCTGACGCCGCTGACGCTGAAGCCTCTGATGATGACGCCTCTGATGCCGCCCGGTCTGACGATCAAGCGGAAACGGCCTCTGATACCAACTGCCCGGGACGAAGGCTCATGAGCCAGGGGTAATTCGGGGAGGGAAATGCTCTTCAACGTGATCACTAGGCTGAAACGAGTTGCGGCGAGGCTGGCCGGGCCAAAGCTGAAGCCAAAGCCAAAGCGCGGGCGTGTGGCCTTCGTTGCTTCCAAACCGCGCCGCCATGCCACACGCTGGCGGAAGTCTGCGGTAATACCGGTGGCGATTTCGTGGTTGGCTTGGCCGTGGTCACGTAACACGCGCGTCCGGCCCTCCGCCCGCGTTCCCGCTTTTATCAACAGATTCAAGCGTAACTGGCGGTCGGTCCTGATCGGGGTGGTTGCGCTGCTGCTGATTGTGGCGGCCGGCGTGACGTTCGCGCTTTTTTACCCTGGCGGGCTGCTCGCCTCATTGACCGCCAAGCCGACTATCACCGGTAGTCCCGGCTTCGATAACACCCTGCTTGGCTGTGTGCGCGGAGCCACCTCGGCTGCACTTTCCGCAGCGGTGCCAGCTGCTCCACTGGCTGCGACCGGCGTTTTGGTTCCGGGTAGCGCCGTGCTGGTGGCTGCCGCTACGGTAATCGGCTGTGGTATCGGAGCTGTTAGCACGACCAGCACCAGCGGGGTTGAATGGCTGTTGATCAACAGCCGAAGTTGGTTTTCCGGTCTGCTGGGAACATGAGTGTCAAAAGACGGGTCGATTTTGAACTGGTCGAGCGCGGGCTGGCGGCAACCCTTTCCCGTGCTCAGGCATTGATCCTGGCCGGCGTAGTCTTCACTGGCGAACGCCGCATTCTTAAGGCCGGCGAGGCGGTGGCGGAGGGACTGCCGCTTGAGGTGCGCGGACCCAGTCACCCTTGGGTGTCGCGTGGCGGCTTGAAGCTGGTGGCGGGGCTTGAGGCTTTCGCCATTGATCCGACCGGGCTGGTTGGGCTTGATATCGGCGCTTCCACCGGCGGTTTCACCGATGTTTTGCTGGCTTGCCACGCCGCTCGGGTCTACGCCGTTGATGTCGGACATGGTCAGTTGGCCTGGAAGTTGCGCCGGGACTCGCGTGTCATCGTGCTTGAGCGCACCAACGCCCGCACTCTAAGCCAAGTTGAAATTCCCGAGCTGGTCGACTTGGTGGTTTGCGATGCCAGTTTCATTGGACTGGAGGTGGTGTTGCCTGCGGCGTTGGCGCTGACGGCTCCGGGCGGGCGGCTTATCGCCTTGGTCAAACCTCAGTTCGAGGTCGAGCGCGATCAAGTCGGCAAGGGCGGGATTGTCCGCGACCAGGCGCTGCATCGCAAGGTCTGCGACCGCGCCGTAGCCTGGCTTGAGGCGCGACCGGGTTGGCGGGTGCTTGGTGTAACTGAAAGCCCGCTCCGTGGTGCCGGGGGTAATACCGAGTTCCTGCTCGGCGGCTATCGTTGTGAATAGATCAAAGTCGCAGCGTTCCCCCTGTGGCCTTGGTCACTGCCGCCACGATCTTTGCCGCCGCCGCCTCGATTTCGATATCGGTCAGGGTTCGGTCCTGGGGCTGGAACGTGACCGTCAGCGCCACTGACTTGCTGCCGGCCTCGATTCCGGGACCCTGGTAAAGATCAAACACGGTGACATCGCGGACCAGCTCCTTGTCGGTGCCCCTGGCCGCGCGCAGCAACTTGTCGGTCGCTATCGCTTGGTCAACCACGAAGGCAAAGTCGCGCCGAATCGGCTGGAACGGCGACAGTTTCAGTAGCGGGCGTGCGGTGCCGGTCTTCTTTTTTGGTTGAGGCGCTGCGTCCAGGAACACCTCGAACCCGACCATCGGCCCCTTAATCCCAAACCTATTCAGTACGCCGGGATGAAGCTCGCCAAAGCGCCCCAACACCGTCGCCCCCAGGCGCAACACGCCAGAGCGACCGGGATGATACCAAGCCGGCGCATCGGTGGAGACTTGAAGGCTGGCGGTCGGTGCGCCTGCCGCTTCGAGCGCGGCCAGTGCGTCTGCCTTGGCGTCAAACAGGTCAACCGTCCGGCTTTGGGTCGCCCAATTGCGCGGCACCATAGCTCCGGCGCGGATGCCCGCCGCGATCAAGTCCTGGCCATCGGGGGTGGCGTTGCGAAAAGCCGGGCCGATTTCGAACAATCCCACATCAGGCCAGCCGCGATCGGCGTTGCGGCCAGCGGCCTGGATCAGATTTGGCAATAGCGACGGCCGCATTACGTCGAGATCGGAACTAATCGGGTTGACCAGTCGCAATTCGCCATCCGCCGCCGTGCGACCGAACAGCGAAGCCGTCGCAGACGACATGAACGACCAAGTCACCGCCTCATCAAGCCCACGCGCGGCGAGCGTCCTGCGGGTAAATCCGTTGCGGCGTTGGCAGGTGTCCAGGGCTGGCTGGGTTACGATATGGGGGCGAGTCATCGGCACCGCCGGAATGTTGTCGTAGCCGTGGACGCGCAGGACCTCTTCGACCAAATCCGCCTCGCCCTCGACATCCCCGCGCCAGGACGGGACCGATACGGTGATGCGGCCGTCTTCGCTGATGGTCGGGTCGAAGCCCAGCGCCGCTAAGATGCGCTCTTGTTCCAGTGCAGGCACGCAGACGCCGCCCAGTTGGGCTGCTCGGGTGGTACGTAGGCTGAGCGAGCGCTGCCACTTCGGTTCGGCTCCGGCCACCACCAATTCGGAGGGAGTGCCACCGCACATTTCGAGGATCAGGCGCGTTACCCGCTCCATGCCTTCGAACACAGCACCAGGGTCGACGCCGCGCTCGAAACGATAGCGGGCGTCCGAGTCGATGCCGAGCTTGCGCCCGGTTGCGGCGGTGCGGATTGGATCGAACAAGGCGCATTCAATGAATACGTTAACGGTATCATCGTTGCAGCCCGAGGCCTCGCCGCCCATGACGCCGGCAAGGCTAAGCACGCCGTCGTGATCGGCGATTACGCATATGGCGTCGTCGAGGGTATAAACCTTGCCGTTGAGCGCCTTGAGCGATTCTCCTGGTAGTGACAAGCGGATGATGATGCCGCCAGCCAGCGTGTCGGCGTCAAACACATGCAGAGGGCGCGCTACGTCCAGGCACATATAGTTTGTCACGTCCACCAGCGCCGAGATCGGCCGCAGCCCCACGGCGGACAGCTTGTCCTGAAGCCAGCGTGAACTGGGGCCGTTCTTCACGCCCCGAATGTAGCGGCCGACGAACAAGGGGCAGGCATCCGCAGCCTCGATATCAAGCCAAATTGGGCTGGCCATGTCGCCCGGCACTGGGACCGATGATATATGGCCGCCCGTAAGCGGTTTAAGTGTACCAAGTCCCGCCGCCGCCAAATCGCGGGCAATGCCGCGCACCCCGGCGCAATCAGCACGGTCCGGGGTGAGGGCGATTTCAATTACTGGATCGTCAAGCCCGATGATCCGGGCGAACGAGGCTCCGACCGGCGCGTCATCGGGCAGTTCGATGATACCGGCATGGTCGTCAGAAAGCCCGAGTTCGCGCCCGGAAAGCAACATGCCGTTGGACTCGACTCCGCGAATGACACCTTTTTTCAAGGTCACATCGCTGCCGGGAATATACGAGCCCACAGAAGCGAACACCGCTTTTAGTCCTGCCCGTGCGTTGGGCGCCCCGCACACCACCTGGATGATGCCGCCCACAGTCTCGACCATGCAGACCTGGAGCTTATCGGCATTGGGGTGGCGTTCAGCCGAGATTACTCGCGCCACCGTGAACGGGGCGAGAGCCTTGGCACGATCGCTAACCTCCTCAACCTCCAGGCCAAGCGCGGTCAAGGTGTCGGTGATGCGGTCGAGCGGCGCGTCGGTGTCAAGGTGGTCCTTGAGCCAGGACAAAGTGAATTTCATGGCGAGAGTATCCTGTTAAAGTATAAATCATGGTGTCATGTGAAAGCGGCTATTAGTCACATATCAAATGATTTGGTGTTGATTATTATACGGTCGATAATGGGCTTAGTGCCTTTGACATGGCCTTCTGCGCTTGCTGGAAAGTCTGATGAAAACGATTCGGGATCTTCAACATCGTCAAATGTAAATTGCAGAGATATAATGAAGGCGCATATAAAA
>JBAXKX010000166.1:0-6437 GCA_037135115.1 Rhodospirillaceae bacterium | reverse complement strand
ATTTGGTATTATGAGGGAAATATTCTTTATGTATACACGGCAAGCGAAAGCGTAAATCGCATTCTCTACTTGAGGAGCATGACAGAAGAACTGTTGAAGCGGCAGATGGTGGACCTTGGCCTTTGGGACGGTCGTTACCCGTGGCGGGTAGCGCGCAATGAAGGCATCATCCATGTTTTTGGGCCGCCTCGCCTAGTTGAGCTGATATCCAAGCTGGCTATTGAAGGTGGCCTCAAGGATGGACAGAGCGATGTCCGAGTGTTTCCTTTGCGCTATGCCTGGGCCGACGATCGACTTTTCACCATCCGGGATCGTGAGATCAAGATAATTGGGGTTGCGACGCTATTACAGAGGTTACTCGCTACCTCAGCCGGTTCTAAATACTCCAGCAGCGGTATCGAGGATACTAGGTCGGCGCCAGCGCGGCGTCAGATATCAATACCGGGCGCTCTCAACGAAACACGTCCGGCCCCGGGGGGTGGACCAGTGACTATGGACCCAGTGGCGGCGGCGCTGGCGGTAGACAGCGGCTCTGAGATCACCCCACCAGGGTACGTGTCATCAGGTCAGGCCATAGTTCAGGCCGACGCGCGCACTAACTCGGTGATCGTGCGTGACCAAGCATCAAACATGGCTTCTATTGAACAGACTATCGCTTTGCTGGACAAACAGGTTAAACTGATCGAGATTGAGGTTGCAGTCATCGACATAAGCAGCACTCAGGCACTCAATCTCGGCATAGACTGGCAAATCAAGCGGCCAGGCTATAACGTCGGTTGGGGACAGATGGGCAACGCCGCGCCAGACAATGGCGTGCTTTCCGTTGTCGGCGGTTCTGGCGCACAGTTCGGCACGGCACTGACCACCACGGCCAGCAACGTAATGGCTCGCATCCGCGCACTGGCATCTACCGGCAATGCTAAAATTCTTACCCGCCCCTCAATTATGACGATGGACAATCTTGAGGCGCTGATTGATGAGAGCCAGACTTTTTATGTAAGGGTGGCCGGGCAACAGGCCGTAGACCTGTTCCCGGTAACCGTGGGCACCATGCTAAAGGTCACTCCTTCAGTCCAGGACGCCGACGGCAAACAACGAATCCAGCTGATTATTGATATTGAGGATGGTTCAATCAACAGCGCCAACTCAGTAGACCAAATTCCGACCGTCAATAAAAGTGAGATTCGAACTCAGGCCGTGGTTGGCAAGAATGAAAGCTTGCTGATCGGTGGTATCACAAGGAAAAATGACAGCATGACTTCTGACAAAATGCCAGGCCTTGGCGATATTCCTATTATTGGTGGATTACTATTTGGTTCTCAGTCGGTTTCTAGTAGTAGCACCGACCGCATGTTTCTGATCACGCCCCGCCTCGTAACCACGAGGTAGGGGACGATTATCGTTTGTGTAATTCGTTGGCATCATTGCTAGGGATTGCGCATTGAGGCGACCATACGCGGCTGGAGAGTCCTGACCTTGACGTTGAGGTTAAAAGGTTGGTTTGAGAATTACGGAGGGTACTGATGTTCAGGACGGCCGAATTGGGACGCAAGGTTTCCCGTGGGGAGTTCGAGGCAGTAGAGCCAGACTTGCGTATTGCCATTATTGAGCTTCAGGGGCGGCTACGCAGCGCGGATTTTCCTACTATCATTTTGTTTGGGGGCGTTGATGGTGCGGGTAAAAACCAGACCATCAATCTACTGAACGAGTGGATGGATCCGCGTTTGATACTTACCCGTGCCTACAGCACCCCGTCTGACGAAGAACTTGAACGGCCGGAATTCTGGCATTATTGGCGTGATCTGCCGCCCCGGGGCAAAATCGGGCTATTCCTGCATTCATGGTATTCTGCGCCATTACTTGATTCCGCCTATGAGCGGATTGGCAACAAGGAACTTACGCGCCGCCTCGACCGGATCGTCGACTTTGAGACCGCGCTTGCCGCCGATGGCGCATTGATTATCAAATTTTGGCTGCATCTTACCAAGGACGCCCAAAAGCACCGGCTCAAGGAGATTTCGCGCGACCCGCACGAAAGCTGGCGGGTGACCGATACCGACTGGCGGCACTGGAAGATGTATCCCAAGTTCATAACCGCCGCCGAGCACATCATAACTCGCACCAGCACCGTGGCTGCCCCATGGATGATTATTGAAGGCGAGGACCGACGCTATCGCGAATTGGAGGTGTTGACCCGTATACGCTTGTCAGCGGAGCGTCATCTCCGTAGTCGAACCCTTCAAATCGACACCCGCCGTCAGGTGCGCGCTGTAGAAAGCGCGGTGGTGCCGGTGCGGGTGTCCCAGCCTTCTATTCTTGACACCCTATACATGGACACGAACTGCCCGAAGGAGCGCTATGCCGTCGAGATGCCGCGCCTGATCTCCCGGCTCAACGGCCTGTACCGGGAGACCAAGGAGCTTGGCATTTCGACTGTGGTATTATTCGAGGGGTGGGACGCTGCCGGTAAGGGGGGCGCCATCAGGCGTGTCACGGGTGCCCTGGATGCCCGAGACTTTCAAGTTTTGCCGATTGCCGCCCCCACCGATGAGGAGCGCGCCCAGCATTATCTCTGGCGCTTCTGGCGCCACCTGTCGCGAGCCGGTCGCATAACCCTGTTTGATCGCAGTTGGTACGGACGGGTGCTGGTCGAACGCGTCGAAGAGCTGGCCGTCGAAGAGGAATGGCGCCGCGCTTATGCCGAGATCAACAGTTTTGAACAACACCTGATTGATCACGGCATCGTACTGATCAAATATTGGTTGCACATTACTCCAGATGAGCAACTCCGACGCTTCGAGCAGCGAGAGTCAGTTCCGCACAAGCGCTGGAAACTCACCGACGAGGACTGGCGAAATCGCGACAAATGGGGTGAATATGAGGCAGCGGTCAACGACATGATCGAAAAGACCAGTACAACCGCAGCTCCTTGGACCCTGGTCCCCGCCAATGACAAATACCATGCCAGGCTTCATGTGCTCGAAGTTATATGCCGGCGCCTCAAGGCGGCTATCTCTACTGGCCCCAAACACATAACTGACACCATGAAAGGGAAACAATGACAGTTTTATGCGGTACAGTTTGGTTGCGTGATATGTTTGGTTGCGGCCTCTGGGCGCGCTGCAATGAGATGTACCTGTAATGCCGCTCTAGTATTCCCACTCGGCACCCAGGCCAACGGCGCTGGCACCACGGGAATCAATTTCGTTCTTCAGCCGAATGTGGCGGGTCAGGCCGATCTCCGCTGATACCCCCGACTGCTCCGGGGTTGCCCCGGCCTTCACGCCAATACTGACCCTGTCGCCGACGGCTCGTGACATGCCGATCGAAGCGCCTGCGCTGCCAGCCTGGACATCAAGGGAGTCGGCACCCAGGGAACGGCGCAAACGATCAAAGGTGTCGTCGCCCCCGCCACCTGAAAACTGTGTAATCGCCTGGGCCAATTGTAGTGCCTGGAACGGCGATAGATTGGAGGTTGCCTTGGAAAACAGCAGATGTGACAGCACCTCATCCTGGGGCAAAGTCGGTTGCGATGAGAAGGCGAACGCTGGCTGTGTGGCCGACCCCGTCACCGTCGCCTGGACCGTTAAGTCTTTGGCCTTGGTCTCGGCAAGAAAGTCCAACTCCGGTGTCAAGTCGCCGGAGAATGTCATCCGCCCCCGAGAGAAATCCATCCGGGTTCCCAAGGCTTCCAGGCGCCCCCGAAGGAAGGAATAAGCACCAACTACACGTGGCGCGTCGCTACTGCCGGTAATTTTCAAATCCCCACCCAGTTCCGCATCCAGTCCCCGCCCGCGCACAAACACGCGACCGGGAGAAGACACTGTGATATCAAGCAAGGCCTTGAGTACTGTGGCCCGTTTTTGGCGAGCCTGTTGCGCCTCGATCTTCATCTTGATCTCGGCCAGCCTTGCCTTAACTGTGGCTGGGGGGTTGAGGTGATGTGTGGCGTCAAGGGGCCTGAGTGTGGCCGGCAGACGATCGGGAATCTTAACGTCGACCGAAACGGTGTCAATGCGTCCGGAAATCCTAGGTTGTTGCGCCAGCGCTCCAGTGATATCCAGGGCGATATCGGCAACAACGGTGATGGTGCCGTCATCGATCAATCCGGCACCCTTGCTCTCGACCCGAATTTTGCCCGGAAAACTTGCGGTTTGGTCTAAATGCACTAGCCCGCCAATAGAGAGTGTGCCACCATTGCGGGTAATCGCAGATATGCTGTCTATGGTCAAATCTGTGCCGCTAACAGTGAGATGAGCCTGCAACTTGTCAAGCCGCACGCCTGCTAAGGCATCGCTGAAACCGCCATCGGAAAGGACGGCCGTACCGTTCAAAATCGGCCGGTCCATTGCTCCCGTGGCACGGAAATTCACTGCTACGCCGCCGCTCAGACGGCGCCCTCCGGTAGCCAGCAAAGGATTAACCAACCCGGCATCAAGGGTGCCCTTGACTGTCAGGTTAAGCATGTCATGAGGATAATGTGGAACTCTGCCATTAATCCTGATCATGGTGGAATGGCCGGCGGTAAGGGTGGCCTCGACATCAGTCGCCTGTCCCTTGAGCGTGCCGGCAAGGGTGATATTCAGGGGCGGGGCGCCGAAAGATTGGGATTGAGCGGTGCCCAATTGGTTCAGCATCAAACTATAGCGGCCCTGGGGAGCCGTTGCTATGCCGACGATCGTAGCCTCGCCGTCCAGCGTGCCAGTGATATTCAGGCCGGGGAAAAGCATCGCGGAGACGGCCAGCGGCACGGCATGGGCCTTTGCCTTCAGGTCAAGGCTGCGACCAACCCGACCTTGAACGATAACCTGCCCGCCATCCACCAGAATTGTCAAGCCACGGATATCCGCATTGCCATCGGCAAGGGTGAATGACGCCGGTCCCGCCAGGGCTACTCGATGATTTTCGCGCCGCCCCGAGGCTGACGCCAGATCAATTCGAACCTGATCGCCGGTCATGAGCCGGCCCCGGGCTTCGACATCCAAATCACGGACACGAGCTGAAGCCCCAAAGTCGGTAGCGCCGTCCCGACCGGTTGCCGTCAGTCGCAGGTTCGTCACCAGTTCGCTACCGGCGGTTATGCCATCAGCGGTGATTTCCGCGTTGATCTCGGGCCGGTCTAGGGGCGACTTAAGCTCTGCGTGGCCACTGAGCTTTGCGATGGCGACATCGTTAGCGCGGAGGTCGGAGGAACTGGCCTTGAGCCGAACCACTTGCCGTCCGCCTTCGATTGCCATCCCTATGTCGGCGGACAGGGATCCAGCAATCCGGGACAGCAGCAATGGTGACAGGTCATCAAGGTTATGGGCTATTATCGCCAAATTTCCGACTGCCTTTTTATCGGGGGTGACCGTCATCGCGCCCTTAGCAGACACCGATCCCATCCTCACATCCAGGTTTTCCAGCCTAAACGTACCGTCCGGCTGACGCTCAGCACGCAGATGACCGGTTGCCAGCTTGCCATTAACGTCGCCAGCAAGCGTGACCGTGGCAGCCACAGCATGGTTATCGGGAATACCGTCCAGTGCCACAGTGCCCCGGAAAGCGCCCCGCAACGGCAGGCCGACCAAGCCGGCAAACCGGGAAATATCTGGAGCATCGGATTCCAGCCGCCCATGCACTCGGGACGGCCCCAACTCCCCGACATAGCGAAAATCGACACCGCTGGCATTGGCTTGGATCATCGTGTAATCACCATTGCCATCGGGCGTCAGCGTTCCCTTTAGTGATAGCGCCAACCGATCCCCGACTGTACGGGCCAGAGCCGGATCGGACAAGGCAATACCCGATCCCGCGCCGTCGGCTAACACGGCGATGCGGGTCGTTTTGTCCAAAATGTCGCCGTTGGGCGTGGCAGAAAATGAGAACGCCAACTTGCCGAACATTCCTTGAGGTAGCCGCGCCCGCTCCACCACCATCCTGGCCGCCATCCGAGGACTAGCAAGGGGTCCGGTAACGGTGCCATCAAATACAAGTTTGCTATACGGGACGCCGGGTTCTGACCTGTTTAACGGCTGCGTCGGTCGTGATAGCGGCATCGATTCCGCCGTGACATGGAGATCCAGGTTGGTACCCTTACCGGCTTCAATTTTCCCTGCCTCAATTTTTCCGGCCTCAATTTTTCCGGTCGCCTCCAGCCTAGTGCCGGCGGTGCTAAGTGCCAGTCGGGTCAGCACCAAGGCGCCATAATCGGCAAAGCTCATGTCGCCATCAAGATAGGTGGCGCCAGGAAACAAAGCCGTTACCGCTGGCGGCAGCACCCCAGCTAGGTGAGTCTCCAGCGCAATACTTAGTCGCCGTGCGGCCCCATCCCGTTGCAGATGCGCCGTGCCGACGGCCCCTAATGCCGCGCTGCCGTCCAGGCTAAGTTTAACGTCAAAAGCGTCAAGGCTCCCGGTCCCGACAAGATCGAGATGAACAGGCGGAGTATCCGGCAG
>JBAXKX010000165.1:0-6526 GCA_037135115.1 Rhodospirillaceae bacterium | reverse complement strand
GGCATGGCCTCTGCCGCTGCATCGTCGAGAAAGGCGAGGGCAGCGGCCTCGCTATCTTCGATGGCAATCTCGACTGCACGTTTGGCGCTGTCCAACAAGTCACGGGCGCTTTGCCGGGAGGCGAAGCCCTGCTTTACGATTGCCTCAATTCGAGGGGAGGCGTCCGCGACTGAATTCGGGACCGGGATCGACAGAAGGTCGCCTTCGCTGAAACGAGGGTGCTGCGAACCGTCTTGGCACCATTTGAGAATGGTTTGAACGGGGGCAGAGCGAAGGAACGTCAAGAGAGTTTCCGGCGCTATCTTGTTCCTCTTTGATTCACGCGGTCGAAGGACAATGAACTCGGAAGACACGATAGCGGGCAATTTGCCAGACGTGCGAACGACTGCGATTTCGCGAAGGTACGCCCGAAGTCTGGACATGGCGACGTCACCATTGAAAAACACCTTCTTGATGCTGCCGATGGCATCCGTTTCCTCCGGCTCCTTTTCGTCATCAAGGAGTGGTTGAAGGGCATCGGTGACGTCGTAGTTTCGAACCAAGGTGCCGGGGGGCGCGTCTTTGGGGTCGAACATGTCGCGCACCGACAAGAAACGTTCCCCGAGCGTTTTGCCGCGCAATTGTGCAAGGGCGTCCCGAACCATGCGCTTGGCGGGCATAAAATATTGCGCGTCGAGCCGAGCCGCCGCAAACACGTCGGCGGATTTCGCCGAATAGGCCAATGGCTCCGGTGGCGTCCAGTTCCTAAGGCCAAGCGCAGCAGTCAGCATGTCTTCGGCTTGTTTTTGTTTGAAGCGGGTTTTGCGCCGAAGCCGTAATCCACTTTCTACAGTCTCCGCGATTCGGTGTTGCATCCGATCACTGAGCAGCGGGACAGGGATTTCCCTTACCTTTGCGAGGGACACTCCCTGTTGCACCATCCCCGAAGAATGCCGAGCAATATGGTCCTGCCCAAATCGGCTATTGAGGTAAGAGAGAACGAACAGCGGCTGAAACGGGCTGCTTCCGAGCATAGAAATCCTCGCAACATCCTGATCGAGGTTCGCAGGTAGCGCCTCTTCGGTTACGAGTGCGCAGGCCCCAACCGTTCCGCGCGTTGACAAGATTAGATCGTTTACTGCTAAAGATGAACGCTTGTTCGCGTCATCAACCCATTTCGCAATGGTGTCTGCCCCGTCTCTCTCTGCAAACCAGTTACTGGCGCATTTTGCAGTCAGCATTGCGATAGATGAGTTTTCATCAACTTCGTGATAACCGTGCGGTCCATCGGTTACAAAGGCGAAGCTACCGACTTTCCATAGATCATGTTTAATCAGAGCCTGATCTTCGGCGAGGTAGGCTCGGCGAAAGAATTGCGCGTCGAACCGCAGATCTTCCGTAAAAATGCGCGCTCTAACTATCGAGGCTTCCAGCCCCCCCAACAGCGCCTCAAATTTGGCGCTGTCGAAGGGGCTTAGCGAAAAAAACTTAGGTGCTCTTTCTTGGCGAATTCCATGAAGGCTTCGGCGATACCATCCTTCGTCAGGCCGTCGTGATTGAACAGGTCATGGGCAACGACGAAGTGGCCGTGGGTGTCGCGAAGTCGGTTGCCGTTGCCGTCCGGCACGTAAACCTTGTCGCCCCGATTCTTGACGGATTCGCCCTGTTGGGTCGCGAAGAAAATATCGTAGTCGTCGGCACGGGGGCACAGCGGCCCGGCCTTCGGATCGTCGTTCCACTTCTGAACGAACAGCACGCTCGTTTTCGTCCCGGTGTGCGGCTTGAAGGTGTTGGGATGCAGCCCGACGACGGCGAGGATGCGGCAATGTTCCATGATGAACTTGCGGACACGCTCGTCACTGGAATTGTTGAACCGGCCCTGGGGGAGGACAATTGCCATCCGCCCGCCCGGCTTCAGGAAATCCAGGTTCCGTTCGATGAAGAGAAGATCGCGCCCGACCGCGCTTTCGAACTTTCCGTTCGGCTTGCGCGCCAAGTCATAGGGCGCCAGCATGTCCGTCTGCTTGATATCGCCGGCAAAGGGCGGGTTCGCCATCAACACGTCGAAACCGAAGTGGCGGTAATCCGACTGCTTCTTGTCCGCACGCAGCTTGCGGAGTTTGTCCCACCCGGCCCCGTAGGTGTCGCGCCATTCATCAGGTTTGACGGTCTCGCTCCATTTTGTCCAGTCGAGGGTATTCAGATGAAGAACGTTGGTTTCGCCATCGCCGGCAATGAGGTTGAGGCAGCGCGCGACGCGGACGCTCTTTTCATCGAAGTCGAGGGCGAATACCTTCTCGCGCACATAGTCGGTGCAGCGTGCAGGCTTGGCCTCCATCGTGAAGAGGTGCGAGGCGGTCAACCCTTCATCGACCAAGATTTGCCGCCAAACATGGAACATGGCATGGACCGTGAAGCCGGCCGATCCGCAGGCCGTGTCGATCATGGTTTCATGCACCTGCGGGTTCATCATCTTCACGCACATATCGATGACCCAACGGGGGGTGAAATATTGCCCCTTCTCGCCCTTTGCCGATTTGGAGACAAGATATTCGAAGGCGTCGTCGATTACGTCCAGGTTGGAATTGAAAAGCTTCCATTCCTCCAGCGAACCTATGCAGACTTGAAGATGATCCGCCGACAAACGGATGCGTTCGTCTTCAAGGAATACTCCAGGCCATTTTTTCTTCGCGTCGTCGAAAAGCGATTCGATTGATTACTTAAGTTGTGCGGATGTGTTGCTGTTGCGGAACCTAAGGTGTTTGTAGCTGCCGCGATGGCACGCCATTTCGTCATAGAGCTTGGTGAAGACGAGTTTGAACACCTCTTCGAAAACATCGACGCCCGCATTCGCCAGCACTTCGTCTTCAAGATCGACAATAAGGTCACGGAGCGAACGCGCCTTTGCGCCTTCCCGTTCGCGCTCTTTCTCCTTCTCAATAAGAGTGTCGATGGTCCAAGGCTGTCCCGCTATATCATCAATGTTTTGTCCAGATGTGGGGGCGTCCGGGATTTCGACGAAGTAGTTCGGATTCTTGCGGTGCCAGACGATGGTTTGAACGCCATTGCTCCACAGCGCGAGGGGGGCGCCGGTGGCATGGGTATAGGAACGAAGCTGTTCCTTGCCGTCCTTGGCCTTCCCCTGTTTCACTTCGATAATGATGTAGGGGACGGTTGGACGGTCCGCGTCGAACACGACGATATCGGCACGCTTGGAGCTATCGCGGCCGAAGGTGATTGGATATTCGACGGTAAGCCTGTTCAGCGGATATCCGTAATGCTTCGTCAGCCGTTCAATCCAAAGCTGGCGCACGGCCTCTTCAGGCTTTGCGACGATTTCCTTCTGGCGGACGGGGCAACGGAAATAAGTCTTTCCCCCCTTTTCGACGATGAGGGCTTCCAGGGCGTTCAGTTCGTCGGCATTCGACAGAATGACGATGACCAGAGCCAACCTGCGCCGATCAAACGAACAGAAACCCCTCCGGCCGGCTGGTCTCGTACACGGACGGCCTGTTCTCGCCATCCTTCGCCAGCGCCAGTGCGATGGCGCACGCGACGGCACCGTCAATACGGTCGCGGGCCTTGCCCTTCGAGAACAGCCGGTTGCCGGCCCGGTCGGTCTCGACCTGGATGTTGTCGAAGCACCAGCGCAAGACGGGGTGTCCGCCGTGCTGGAACTGCCGGCCGATGATGGCGCGCTCAAGCTCCTTGATCGCGGGCGCCATCGTCACCCACCCTTGCCGCACTTCGACGGCCGGATCGCCCTCTTCACCGGCTTCTTTCCAGGTCCGGACGATGATCTCGGGCGTGCGCAGCAGACCGCGCAGCTGCACCATCACCGCGCCTTCGATTTCGCCGGCCGACACGGTCTTGAGCGGGCAGGCGTCATAGCCGTTGCGCATTCCGACGATGGCGGGCAGTCGTACCGATCACTTCGCTCTAGAATTGGGCGCTCGAACTGGGTGAAGTTCAAGAGAATGTTGAGGGTGAAACGCCCTCCCCATTATTTAAGTTGTGGTATTGAAGGACTGGGTGATAATAATAAAGGTTACCGCCCGAGAAGCCGCCGTCGTCATAGCGGTCGGGCACCTGTAGCCAGCCCTCGGCCTTCTGGCTGGCGATGTAATTCTCGCCCGCCTCTCGCTGAGCGTCGAGGCTGTTTAGCTCCATATACTTGTTTATTTATTCGGGCCTTCTTCCGAGAATTTCCTAGTATAGATCGCGCAACGAACCTTGCCGGTCAGAGATAGCGGCCATAGAGCAGAGTGAGGAAATGGAGGAAAGCCGGTAGGGTCTTGGGATCGATCTTCCCCAGTTTTAGCACGACATAGCCGGCCGCCAAGACTAAGAAAAAGATCGTGCCGAGCGACCGCAGACGGGCAAACCAGTCGAGCAGCGCGGTATAAAACGGGCAGGGCGGGGCGGCGTGGTCAAGATCGGTTGGGCGGGCCGCATGGTCGCGGTAATACCAGATCAGCCCGGTCATGATGGCGGTAAAGAGGCCGCACAATTGCCAGATTGCGAACCGATTGAGATCAAAAAAATACAGATAAACGATGATCTGAGCTAACGGAAAACTATCAAGATGCGAGAGTAGATCAAAACTCCCGATCATCGCAAAGACCAGCGTAGATACCGCTATGATCCGAGAGAAACTTTCCGCAGTGCTGTGGTGCCAGAGGCTAACCTCAGTTTTCCCTGGCTTCGCCCTCGGCCAGACCAGATAGATCAACGGCAAATAAAACCAGCAGGTCGACTTGAGGCTCCAGCGATAAAATAATGCGGGAAGAAAGAAAATGAGAATATAAAATACCAAAATAAGCCTCATCAAAGGGTCGATTTTGTTGCGCAATTTGTTAGTAAGGGCTTGAAAGTGCAAGGCATCCTTCGGATTTAGGCCGGGAACTAAGTCCGGCGGGTGACAGACGTCGATGACCAGCAGGGCTTGCCGCCAATTTTGCTGGAGGTGGCGAAGCCCGGACCAGAGATAGAACAGGGTGGCGGTCAGCCGGATCCCGAGGGAGCGCATCCAAATTCCGCCTGTAAACGGGATGAAAAAAACCGCTACCGCTCCCACTCCCGCTAACGCTACCGCTAACGCTACCGCTCCCGCTCCCGCTAACGCTACCGCTAACGCTATTCCCCACAACAATGCAGCTAACCCGACCAGCATCGCAAAGCCGAACAGGGACCAGCCGGAATGGCCCGACAACATAATGGATGACAAGGCGACCGCGACCGCGAAGCCGCAACCGAAGCTGGCGATGTTGATGCCCCAGAAACGCCATGGCGATTCCGTGCGCGTGATCTCGGAACGTTCAGCATAATACGCCCGGAACCACTTCACCCCCAAATCCACCGATTGCGGCGAACGCAGCAACAGGAACGGAGCGACCGCGATACTAACCAGCAAATGAGTATGGGTGTCGAAATACCAAGCAAACCACCAATAGGCAGCCACGGCAAGCACAGTTTCAAGGATGGCGAGGGCGGAGGCTTCGCCATTTTCAATAGAGTTGGGAGTTGAATGCATGTGCATGACGGCGCCCTGTTATTTCGTTCGCCATGATAAAGTGTTGCAAATCCCGCAAAAAAGCAAGCGCATGAAGAGGGCTATCCGCGCCCGGAAGCCGAACGGGGTGGAATTGCTGTTCGCTGGCCGTGAGCAGAAAACTTTAATCGATGGTTACCTCTCCGCCACCAGCGACGGGCTGCTGGTTGGCGTGGCCGCCGATTGCTTGAGCCACCATGGCATCCCCGATCTGGGATCAGACACGTTGGTCGTCGAGTGTAAATCAATTGATCCGCGCGTGTCGCTGAAAGAGGCCAAGGGCGAACATTCCGGGCAAACTCAGGTGCAAATGGGGCTGATCAGCCATTGCACGCCACATCGACCAAATTTCGCGCTGATTAGCTACGCCGACGCTTCGTTCCTCGACACAATCACAGAATTTGTAGTTGCGTTTGATCCGGCGGTCTATGCCGCCGCGAAGGACCGCGCTCGATTGATCATGCTCACTGAAGACCCAAGCAAACGGCTGGCTGAGGGCAAAATCGCCGGTGGTGACGAATGCAAGTACTGCAGCTTCAAGAGCGGTTGCTTGGCAAGTCCCGCAGTCAGGGTCCACACGTCGCCGCAATCCCTCCGAGGCGGCGCAGCCGTCGGGGCCAACGCCATAGCCCATCTGAAAGCATCTGGCTAGGAAATAAAGCCCTGACTTTGTGCTGCAGCAACGAGCTCATTCAAACGCTGGCGTTCTTCACCCCATGCAGCACAGGCCTCCTCATATTCCCTTTTCTTAACTTCTCCGCTCCGCTTCTCATTTACGCAGCCCATCAGTGCTTCAAATGCAAATATAAATGAATCCTCGCAAACATCACCGTATCTCAAAAGATACAAAATATGATTGTGATGATCAGGCGTTAGTTCATCAAAAGAAATCTCCAATAAGGAAATCCCGACAAAAATTGCGAACTTCTCGTTAATTAAAAGATGGATTTCTTTAAGATCTTCATCAGCCATAGATCTTAGATTTATTGGGCGAAG
>JBAXKX010000164.1:0-6659 GCA_037135115.1 Rhodospirillaceae bacterium | reverse complement strand
GGTAACGGCAAGCACCCGACCAACTCACATCCGGAGGTCTATATAGGCGGCACGCTTAAGATCAATCAGATAGCGGCGCTGCAACATATCCAGTCGCTCATTGGTGAGCGAAGCAGAAATCTGGTCACGACTAGGCATACTAGCCGCCGGGGTTTTACGATCACAAACCATGATCACCACAACCTGACGTTCGTTGCCAAAAGGCTGGCTTACCTGCCCGATCGGCATGTTAGTAACTAAACGAGCAAAGTCAGGCGGCAGGTCGCCCACTCGTAGCGTGCCCATGTCCCCGCCCTTCTCGACACCAGCGGCACGGAGTTGAGCGTCAAACTCTTCACAGCCGCGCACCTTTTGGGAGAATCCGACGGCACGATTAAGCTGAGTCTGACGGTCCGCGTGGGGGCCGATCGGGAAAACCATCTGCTTGAGATGAACCTGGGCCTCAGACGAATCGCCGGCGTTGATAGTGCGAACCTCGCGCACCATCAAGATGTGGTAGCCATTGGCGCCGCGTGTGGGCTGGCTCATTGTGCCGGGACGCAACCCGGTCACGACGAAATCGATATCATCTGGCAACTGGCCCGGCTGGACCCAGCCAAGATCGCCGCCATTGCCAGCCCCTGCCGCCTGAGAGAACTGTCGGGCGACCGATGAGAACGGCGTACCGGCCCTGATCTGGTCGATCAACCGTTCAGCTGCCCGCCTGACCTCCTCGTCCTGGGCCGCATTGTCTACAGCAAGAAAGATTTCGGCGGTCAAGTATTCAGATTTGCCGACATTGGATTGCAGACGCTCGAGTGCGGCGTCGACTTCCTCGCCTCCGACCTGAACGGTCGGTTTTAACTTGCGCTGGATCAGCTTGGTCCAGGCGATGTTGGCCTTGATTTGGCCAACCAGCGTCACCACCGGCACGCCGCGCGAAGCTAACATTCGCTCCATGCCGCCGGGCGGCAGCTTGTTCTGCTCGGCTATCCGGGCCAGGGCGCCACTAACCTCCTGGTCACCAACAGCTATGCCGATGCGCTTGGCCTCCTGGAGTTGAAGCCTCTCGTCAATAAGCGAACGCAAGACCTGGGGGCCCAGCCGCTGGCGGATATCAGGACCATCCGGCAGCCCTGATGACAGCAGCGCCAGCCGCAACCTCGCCTCCAGATCACGGAGGGAGATGGCATCATCATTAACCACGGCAGCGATGCGTTCGAGCGACGCACCGAACTCTTGCCCTGCAGCTGCCATCGCCGGTGATACCCAAGGTACGGCCGCAAGGGCGCCAGCGGCTATCAACCCAGCGGCTATCAAAGGGGTCCGAACTGCCTGAATTTCGATCATTATCATACCAGCTCCACGAACAATTGCCAGTGAACGGCCTCAAGGCCGCCTTGGGAAAGCATACCAATTTTACCGCAGTGGTCGAACAGTCAAGCTCAACCGTCCTCTTGATGCAGCAGCGCCGACACCCCAAGCAGCAGCGAGACGAAGGCCGGCGTCCACGCCGCCATGCCCACCGGAACCATCTCGGAGACCCCAAGCGTAAGAACAATGTCGGTGGCGATAAAGAGGGCGAAACCAGTGATTATGCCGCCACTGACCATCCACGCTGTACCGCCGCGCCGGGTTTGACGCAACGAAAAGACGGCGGCCAGCAACACCATCGCACAATAAAGCAAAGGTTGCGACAATAGTGACTGATAGTGAAGCCGGTGCCTAATCGCCGAGAAGCCGGTGGACTCCATGATCTCAATAAAGCGGCTAAGGCCCCAAAAAGGGATCGTCTCGGGCGGCGCGAAATTTTCCTCGATTCGTCCCAGGGTAAGCTCTGTGGGAATATCGGTATGCGAAACTGCCTGAGGTGGCCGATTCGGTTGGCGCAACACACCACCGCTAATACGCCAGTGCCCAGCCACCAGTTGCGCCGTAGGCGCATCCAGGCGCGAAAGATAACGATCCTGGTCAGCAAAGCGAAACACCATCACCCGCCTGAGATTGGCGGTGCCGGGCACCACCGAGTCGGCATGGATCAGGTACTTGTCCTCGTCGGTGCCCTGGCGTACCCACAAACCACTATTGGTCACGTCAAAATTGTTGTTGCGACGCTTAAGATAAGCATCCTCAAATCGGTTATATTCGGCGATCAGCGTCGCCCCCAAGGGATTGACTACCGTAACCTTGACAACGCCAATCATGAAAGCACAAGCCAGCACCGGTGTCATGAACTGCCACACCGACACGCCAGCCGCCCGCGCCACCACCAACTCATTACTACGGGTGAAGCGCCAGAAGGTGAACATGGCGCTGAACAGCACCACAAACGGTACAACCTGCTGACCAACGCCGGGCAACTTAAACAGGGACATCCGCAACACGAGACCGACCGTCACTTCTGGCTTGCCGGCGGCGCGTCGCAAAAGCTCTACCGAATCGATAACCAATATGATCATCAGCATGATCATCAGCAACATGCTGAACCACATAAGGAACTGGCGCCCGAAATAGCGCGACAGTAAGGACAGAGGAGGCATGGCGCTCACGTCTCAGGCAAAGGCTGGAAACAGAGCCGCTACCCTGCCCCGTGCCCGTCAAAATTAATAACCCCTTTTGATCACGGCGAACAAGGTTTCCTCCACGAATCAATGCAAAGAAAGTCATTTCCGACCATCACGATGGCTAGGGCGGCCTCGGCATCAGCACCCGTACGATCCGAGCCCCGGCCAAACCGCCAGAACGTCAACCGCCGTACGCGCCGTACGCGCCGCACACCCAAGGTCGCCACAAGACCGCCATACGAATTTCAATCGTACAATGTTGCTAGATCCTGCGATTACAGTATACTTCCCGGCCAGGGTTCCGCAGACTGGATTTTGTGTCATACTGCTACGTATGTCGTGAGTTCGAAAGTTCGGTCTCCCCAATTTTTTCAAGGCAATTTATGCCGCAAGTACTCGGAAGACGGAAGGCGAAATAAAGATGGCGAAAGGCGTTTCCGGAGCCCTGACCAGACTGGCCAAGATCAATGCCACATCTCCATTGCGCGGCGGTCCCGACATGACACGGGGCAACCTGCGTTCCCGGCCCTGTGCGGATGAAGATGATGAGGCGTTCTACTTGCCGGATGACCTCGAGGATTTAAGCGAGCGCAAATTTGTCAAGCGCCGCAACGAAATCAAGGTGGAGCCACCGACAGTCGTGGCCCCTCCCACAGCAGAGCGGGAGGTCGTAATGGCGGCGCATGGAGTCGGAATCGGGGCCGGAGCTGGAATCGGACCCGGAAATGGAGTCGGAATCGGGACCGGAGTTGGAATCGGACCCGGAAATGGAACTGAAATCGGGGCCGGCGCTGGAATTGCACCCGGAAACGGTGCCGGATTCGGAACCGGAATCGCGCCGGTATACACTCAAAACTGCCGCCAGCAGCCACGAGACGGTGTACGTGTCGAGTCGCCCCCAACCTCGGCGCTTGGGGATAGTGGCGCCGGCCAAGCCGCCGCAACTGGCCGCCGCAGCGGACGCATCGCCGAGCGCATCCGCCGGCTCAAGACCGCGCTGGCCGCCAAGACGACTATCCGTGAGGCGGAAATGGGCGCAGTCAGGCAGGGTACCAATGATGGCGGTGACACCCTCCAGGTCAAAGCCCGAGCCCGCAGCCGCGCCCTAGACGACGAGTCGGAGCTGGACCGTCACGTCCGCAGTTCCTGGCGCCCCAAGCAACTGGCGCGAATTCGCCGCCGGCTCGGCATGACCCAGGCCGAGTTCGCCCGATGCTTCGGCCTCACCACCGATGACGTGGTCCGCTGGGAGGCAGGGACACGACCCGCACGCGCAGAGCGGGTGTTGTTGACGCTGATAATGCACGACCCCGAAGAAATGGCGCGGCTGGTCGACGAGGCATTGCCATTGAAGTAACCCGTGCCCGCCCTCGCCCCGAGCCCGCCCTCGCCCCGAGCCACAATTCGGGAGCGGCGGCTAGAGGCTGATACGGTGCGGTGCGCTGCCACGAGCTTTACTTAACCGACTATTAATAAGCTAGCGTCATTTGTCTTGTGTTGCCCTGCCAAATGTATATTATTCCATGGGTATGCATATTGATTTGGAGGAAACTTGGCACTGTCCGTGTGCATACACAAACAAAACAAAACCGGTGCGGGCCACGGCCAAAGCGATCGGTATATTGGGGGGGAAACAGAGTGGCAGTCAGCACACATCCACAACTCGAACCTGCAACATGGCGGGACGAACTGAGCATCAAGATTAGATCTATTGATGAAGAACATCGCCTATTGATGACCGTGCTCAACCGCATCATTGATTGCCGGGGGAGTCCGACTCAGTACTCGACGGCAGACCGCGCCCTGCGAGATTTATTCGCCTACGCTGACTATCACTTTGAGCATGAAGAAGACTTAATGACGTCCTATGAATACCCTGGTATCAACGAACACAAGGCACAGCACCTCATATTCATCACCAAATTGCGCCAGATGGACCGGGAACTTACCACTGGCATAGCATCGGTCGATGATTTGGCTCGATTCATCATGGAATGGTTCGTCATCCACATCCAAATGTTTGACATGGAAATGGGTGTCTTCTTAGCCGAGCGTATGCGCCCCGAGCGATCACCGTTCGAGTTCGAAACCTACCGCATATCAGTATAACCAAACCTCTTGCCACCAACAGCGCTGGCTGACCAAGGCCGGCGCTGTCGGTACTTGTGACAAGCCTTGATTTAATCGCCGCTGCAAATTCGCTCGACCAACTGCCGCACGGTCGGAACGAAACCGTTAGCATAGAACGGGTCTGAAGCGAACTTAAAGGCGTTGTGGCCGGAGAACACCAGCTGATTTTCACAGTCGTCGGTATGTGAAACCGCCTGGAGGGCCTTTTGGATGCAATAGGAACGAGGATCGGCCTTCTTATTGGTAGTTCCTTGCTCGTTCTGGGCCCAATTGGAGAACCTGCAGCCCGAAAGGCAGCCCATGCAGCTCACCTGATCCTGAAGAATCTGCTCGGCCTTTTCGGGTGTGCAGAAAACCAAGGTATCGTCGGGCGACTTGAGCACGACTGTAAATCCCTCGGCCACCCAAACCAATGCCCGCGCCCGGCCGGCCGACGTAAGATAAACCGGCCTGCCGCGCTGACCCACCGGGAATACAGCATCATGCATACCGACCGGCCCGGTCTGAAACGGCACTTGGCGTTCACAGCGAGCGCGGAGTTCCTGGATAAAGTTGTTGTTGACCGCCGACGAATAAAATCCGGTCGGCGAGAAATTGTTGAGGAAGACGTCGCCTTCTTTGAGCGTCAGCAGCTTCCTCTTCCATGATGCGGAGATCGGGCTTTCCTGAGTCAAAAGGGGGCGGGTGCCAAACTGAAAAGCAATCGGCCCGACTTCGGGATTGTCTAGCCATTCGTCCCAGTCGCGCAAGTACCAGACGCCACCGGCCATGATGATCGGGGTGGAAGTCATGCCAAAGCTATTAAGCATAGCCCGCAACGCCATGACACGAGGCAGCGGATCTTCGGGTCTCCTGGGATCCTCGCTGTTCGACAGGCCATTATGGCCGCCGGCCAGCCATGGATCCTCATAAACGACACCACCCAGGTTCTCCCGGTGCTTGCTGTAAGCGCGCAACCACAATGCGCGGAAGGCGCGTGCCGACGAGACGATCGGGTAATAGTAGCAACCGAACTGGGCGGTGATCTCGGCCACCCGAAAGGGCATACCGGCACCGCAGGTCACGCCATGGATCAACCCTCGGGCCCCATCGAGAATACCGTTCAGGATGCGCTCACAGCCACCCATTTCCCACAGCACGTTCATGTGGATGCGGCCGCAGCCGTTGGAAACCTCGTGGGCGACCTGAGCCTGGTAGATGCCGCCGCGAATCGAATGGACGATCAACTCCTCGTGGCGCTCGCGACGGGTTTTTGTATGGTAAAGCTGAATTTCCAGCTCGCCATTTTCGTCTCTTGAGTCGGCATTAACCCCGGAAAAGGTTCCGACACCGCCAGCTGCGGCCCAGGCGCCAGAGCATTTACCAATGGACACCGATATACCCTTGCCACCCTCAACCAGCGGCAATACTTCCCGACCGGAAATCAGCAACGGCCTCAGCGCCTTCAAAGAAACCTCCAGAGTTTTAGAGCGTTGACGGGCACCCATGGGCACCCATCATTGTGACTAACTCATACCCGGCAAAGCCACGCGATGTCACCAACGATACTCACTAAAGAACAATTATTTTAGGATAGGGCAATTGTTTTCCGGCCGGTCGGCAATGACCGCAGCGACCCCCCAGCCGCGAAGCTCGCAAGCCCGCTCCGGCTGATTGACGGTATAGGCCAAAACCGCGCGGCCACCTGACCCCAGCGAGGCCACCGTCTCCGACCCGTCAATGGCGAGGTGATTAACAATGATAGCAGCGGCACCGACCCAGGCGGCCCGCTCTCGCCAATCGTCATCAATGTCGTCCATCAACATCCCGCGCGGCCATTCCGGCACCACCCGGGCAGCGACCGTCAGGCAAGTCGGCTCAAAACTGGAAATCAACGGCGGCGGCGCAACGGCGCTCCATACCGCGCAAGCCCGCGTCAGCGCAATTTCGGCCAACCGCTCGGGACAGCCGGGGGCACCTTTAAGCTCCAGGTTGACACCGATGGCC
>JBAXKX010000163.1:0-6757 GCA_037135115.1 Rhodospirillaceae bacterium | reverse complement strand
ATATTTTTCAGGTGGGTCAAACAAATCGTCGACCGGATGGAACAGTAGCCTTTGGGCGGTGACTTGTCGCGGCGGTCGCAATTGGACCAAGCGCGGTCTGATCTGGTCCAGTACTAGCTGCGCCTGGGTACGGTCGGGAAATTTCTCAACCAGCTCCAGCACTTTCAACAGCTTGTCATCGGGCAAGGATAAACTGACGAGAGCAATTTTGCTCAATTGATCGGGTGTATTCATTGCATCAATGCCTTGCTATTCTCCAGACGCCGGACCTGATCAAGGTCCAGCACGCCAGACCGCCAATCCTCGTTTTTCCGGACCCAGCGGCCTCTGAGGACACCAAGTGCTTGAATATTGTTTTCACTAACGCATTCCAGGTGATCCGTGGGTATGATCGGGAGCAAGGGGAAGGTGTTGGTAATCATGGCCTGTCTCTCCTCGTTTCCTTTCTCATTGGCGTCGCGAAATGCAGCGATCAGGAAATCCCAGCCGTCCAGCAGCCAAGCCAGTTGCTTGATCTCTATATCGAGTTTAAGGGATTTTTTCTCCCATGTTTTGAGCATTACAGCCAGGGCTTCGGTATCTGTGTCGATCCTGCCGACCGTGTTGGTCGCGATAACATTGGTTAACCCGGCAATTTCCGCCTGGAATGCGCCGAGCTGGGCGATCTCTCCCGGCATCACCATCGACCATTGGCTGACGGTGTCACGATACAACATCAGTTCATCGGCCAACGCGCGCAACCGACCCGGTTCAGGGGCCTGGGGCACGCCGATCGGTGCGATCATCGCGCTCAGCGCCTCAACCCGGCTGTAAAGGTCGTTGTGGGTCACCCGCAAGCGGTCGGCGACGTCAATTAAAGCTGCGCGCAAACTATTTTTCGAACTTTCGCTGGCCAGGCCATCGCTGATGAGTTTAGCGGAAGAAACATTGACCAACTTGAGCAACTGCATAACCAGTAGAAAATTAGTCAAAACTTGATATTGTTTCTCGCTGTCAATAATTTCCTCGGCCTTCTGGGCCGCTCGCGGCCCCGCCAAGCCCCTGGCTGCGACTTCCAGTGTAGCGCACCGCATTTTGATTGGATCGTCAACGTTTTGCTGCAGCATCAAGTCATAAAGAATCCGGTCATGCAGTGTAGTAGTCAGCGTTTCGGTAATCGACTTCCAGGGCATGACATAAAAGCCCTTGCTCCCCGATAGGCTTGGTAATACGAATTCTAGGCGTTTGGAGCTGGTATCGCGGCGCATTCGGGCTTGCGCCAGTGCAGGAGTCGTGAATGGAACCGCGATGCCGCGTTCGCTTAATGTTCGGGCCACTAAGCCGGCCAGTGTAGGTTTGTTCATCGTCAAGATCGATCGTTTGTTGCCTGTGGCGGCTGCTTTCTACTGAACGCAAAAAATACTTTGAATGCAATTAAATGTCAATTGATCAAACCGCTGTAATGTAATCTATAGGCTCGCGCGCCGCCGGCCTTATCAGTCCGGCCAGCGCCTATGCAGCCACAACCATTGTTCCGGTCGTTCGATTATCCACGACTCGAGCATATTATTGATTTGGGTCATCAGCGTGCGGATGTCGGCTTCACGGTTGCCTGTATCAGGCAGCTTGATCGGCTGCAACACGGTGAGGCGAAACCGAGCGCCTCCCAATCGTTCGGCTCGGGTTGGCAGCACCGGGCAACGGAACTTAAGTGCCAGTTGAGCGACGGCCGGGGCGGTCATGGCGTCGTGTCCGAAGAACGGTATCGGAATGCCGTCATTCATCTTTTGATCGATCAGCATCGCTACGGTTCCTCCTCGTGCCAGTGCCGTCATGACGGCGCGCGCACCGTCACGCCCCTTGGGCACCAGGGTACCGCGACCAGCGCGACGGGAGGCGGTAATTAGGTGTTGGAGTAGCGGGTTGTTGGGACGGCGATAAATGGAGGTCAGGGTCAGGCCATGGCGCGACGCCCCAGCCGGCAGTAACTCCCAGTTGGCCAAATGGCCGCCGAACATCAAGCAAGCCCCTCCGCCCGGTTGCGGCAGATTCTCGGCGCCGATCACCTCGATTCTATCTGAGGATTGCTCATCCCACATTCGCTCCAATTGTGGATGTTCGGCCATCACCCGGCCGAGATTATCCCACATGCCACGAATGATGGCGCGGTGCCGGTCGGGCGGCAAGTCGGGTAACGCCCGTCGCAGGTTGACAAGAGCGCGGCGGGAAATCGGTAGCCACGGCCCGATTGTCCGGGCCAGCCAGCCGCCGAGTCCTGATGCGGTATCGACCGGCAACAATGCGAATAGATTGTATAGTAGGTACACTAGCCCCGCCTCGGCCGGATAGACCAGTAGCCGCCGTAAGTCCCGCCCAAGCCTGCTGCGGTTAGACATGGTTCACCATCCTGTCATGGCTGATCGCCTTGGCGAGCTGGCTGGCGAAGTCTGGGCCGCCTTGCCACGCCACCGTGACCGGCAGCACCCTGACTTGGGACCGTACTGCCTCAGGCAGGCGCACGAAGTCTTTTGCTGTGGTCACCGGCTGGGCGCGCAAATTATGGGCGCGTTCCAGCAATTTATTGATTTCGTTGGTGCTGTATCGGTAATGATCGGGGAAGCTCATGGTCTCAACTAATTGGACGCCGATATGGCTAAGTGTTGCAAAAAACTTGGCAGGGCGTCCGATTCCTGCGAAGCCTAACACCCTTTCGCCGCGTAATGTTTTGCTAATGGCGGGGTCGGGGCAGAGGCTGGCATGGAAAATCGATGGATTTGTGCCGGTTGCAGCAGCAAAGTCGGTGATCATGGAGGCAATGCCGCAGGTGTCTTCGCCCATGATCACCACCGCTGAGGCGCGGGCCATACCACGCCAAACCGGTTCACGCAGCGGTCCCGCCGGGATCAGTCGATTGTTGCCGAAACCGGAGGTACCATCAACCACTAGCACCGACATCTGGTAACTGAGGGCGAAATTCTGGAATCCATCGTCAAGAACCAACGCTTTGGCCCCATTTGTGATGGCGGCGTGCGCTCCGGCTAGGCGGTCGCGGGCAACCCAGGTCGGTGCTTGAGCGGCCAGCAGCAGCGGTTCGTCCCCGACGTCGCTAGCACCGTGGATGTCGGGAGCCACCCTAACCGGACCTGTCAGGCGTCCGCCATAGCCGCGGGTGATAAAGTGGGGGGCCAGTCCCCACCCCGCGAGCATGTCGGCGATGGAGAGGGCCAGCGGCGTCTTACCCGCGCCGCCAGCCACCAGATTGCCGACACAGATCACCGGCACCCCGACAAGTTCAGGCTCGCTCTGAAGTTGACGCCAGCGGCCGGGCAGGTCGTAGGCCCATCCCAACGGATACAGCAGATTGGCTATAATTCCCGCCGGTTGGTGCCAAAAGTCCGGTGCCTTCATGCCGCGTGAGCCTCTTTCATTGGTGGAATGAGGATGGCTCAGGAGGGGCTACGCCAGCGTCCATCAGCAATGGGCGTAACGCGAGCAGCACCCGATCGGCAACCTGACGGTGTGTGTCGGTAACTCGCACACAAGCCTCGGCCATCTGGGCGCGTTCGGCACCATCAAGGAGGAGTCGTGCCACCACCTTGGCAAGTTCTGCACCGTCCGCCACCGCAATCGCGGCTCCGGCGCTGGTCAGTTCGGCGGAAACTTCGGCGAAGTTGGTCATGTGGGGACCAAACAGCACGGCGCAGCCTAGTTGAGCCGGTTCGATCGGGTTCTGGCCGCCGTGGGGCACAAGTGATCCGCCAACACACGCCACCGGTGCTAGGCGGAAAAGTATCCCCATTTCGCCGATGGTGTCGGCGATGTAGATGGCGTCGTCGGCTTTGGGCAGCTCTCCGGTTGAACGGCAAGCCGCCTTGATACCGCGCCCGCTCAGCATCGCCAGAATGTCGCCACCACGCCGGGGATGACGTGGTGCGATTATCGTCAGTAGGCCGGGCAAAGTCGTCGCCAGCTCGGCATGATTCGCGGCAACTATCTCGTCCTCGCCGGGATGACTGCTAGCAAAAAGCCACACCGGCCGGGTGCCGATGGCAGTCGCCAGCGCCGCTAGCCTCACAGGCTCGGCCGGGGGCGGATCGGCCGAAAACTTCAGGTTGCCAAGACTGCGGACATTGAAGGCTCCCAGGTGGCACAGCCGGTCGGCATCTGCCGCTGTTTGGGCCAAACACAGCTTAAAAGTCGCGAGCAGCGGTCCAATGAAACCGGGAAATCTTTGCCAGCGCCGGGCCGAGCGTTCGGACATGCGGGCATTGAGCAGCGCCGCCGGCATTTGTCGCCGTTTGATCTCCCACAGCATATTGGGCCAAATTTCCGACTCAGTCCATAATGCCAGATCAGGGTGCCAATGGTCAAGAAAGCGCGTGACATAGTCCTGGTGGTCCACCGGCACGAACTGGTGGAAGGCCCGCTGCGGCAGCCGTTCGGCCATCAGTCGAGCCGAAGTGACGGTGCCGGTGGTTACCAAAACATGCAAGGCTGGATCGGCCGCAATCATCCGGTTGATCAGGATCATGACCGACAGCGACTCGCCGACGCTGGCGGCATGAAACCACACTAGCGGCCCAGACGGACGGGGGCGCGCAGGCAGGCCAAGCCGCTCACCTTGACGGTTCGCGTCTTCCTTGCCTGCCAGACGGCGGCGATGGAGATAATACCCGATCAGCGGTCCAGCGTGTCGGGTCAGCCCGCGATAAAGTGTTTGGAGCATACGAATAATCACGAAACTCGAAGTGTCACATACCTTACCATGTGCCGTGGCACCGGGTTCATTTATTCGCGGCTCCCTGCGGCGATATGCTCCACCTCATCGGCGAAAGGTGGTAAATGGCTGCAAATTATCAACAAACTGCTCTGCGGAAATCCGCCACGAGCATTTCAGGGCGAAGGCGCGACAGCATTCGGGGGAGAGGGTCAGCGCGGTGCGGACGGCGTGGCCAAGATCGTTGTCAAGGCAGCCCACGCCTTTGGCGTCGCCAATCACGTCGAGGGGGCCTGCTACCGGATAGGCCGCCACCGGCACGCCCGAAGCTAGCGCCTCCAGCAGTACCAGTCCGAAGGTGTCGGTGCGCGACGGGAACACGAAAACGTCGGCTGCGGCGTAGTATTTGGCCAGCTCCTCGCCATGCTTGGCACCGACGAAACGAACGTCGGGAAAACGGCTCTTTAGTTCCGCCAGTTGCGGGCCTTCGCCAACCACGTACTTGGTCCCGTTCAGGTCAAGCGCAAGGAAATCTTCGATACTCTTTTCAACCGCGACTCGTCCGACATACATCGAGATAGGCCGCAGATCACTGAGGAATGCCTTATCGCGGGAATAAAAAAGCGCCGTGTCGACGCCGCGGGTCCAGTGGCGGATATTGGTGAAGCCGCGTGCTTGCAATGTCCGGGCAATCGAAGCCGTTGCCACCATCACCGCTGCGGCCGGTCGATGGAAGCGTCGAACCACGGCGTAGCTGAGGAAGAGCGGCACAGGCAGCCGGTCGCGGATGTATTCGGGGAAGCGAGTGTGATAGGCGGTGGTGAACGGGATGCCGCGCCGAATACAGTAACGTCGCGCGGCAAAGCCAAGCGGCCCTTCCGTCGCCACATGAATGGCGTCAGGGGACATCTCCTCAATCATCCGATGCAGCTGGCGACCAGCCCCAATTGCCAGCCTAATCTCCGGATAGCCCGGCATCGGCAGCGTAAAGAAATGTTCCGGCCCGATTACTTCAATGGTGTGTCCCATCTTCCGCAATTCGTCACGGACGGTTGCTATCGTTCGGACGACACCGTTGACCTGAGGATACCAAGCATCGGTGACAACCAATATGTTCACACCGTCGCCTGTACCTTGTGGCTCGCTAGTCGCTTTCCCCAGTTGAGAATCTCCAGTTCCCCAGTCTCGTGCTCGACCAAGGCGGTGCAGGATTCCACCCAATCGCCGTCGTTGCAATAGAGTACACCTTCTATGTTGCGCATTTCGGCTGTATGAATGTGACCGCAGATCACACCACTTACATTCCGCCGCCGGGCTTCTTCGGCCAATGCGACTTCGTAGTTACCAATGTACTCTACCGCAGACTTGGCTTTGTGTTTTAGGTATGCTGAAAGCGACCAATAGGTAAACCCCATCTTCCGACGGACGAAATTGAGGACAGTGTTGACCTGCAATAGAAAAATGTAGGCATGATCACCGACCATTGCAAGCCATCTAGCATATTTTACTACTGCATCCAATTGGTCGCCATGAATGACCAGGAAGCGACGACCATCGGCGGTGGTGTGAATGACTTCGTTCACAACGGTTATGCCACTGAATCGCAGCCCAATATATTCGCGTGCAGCCTCATCGTGGTTTCCGGGTATGTAGAATATCTTATTACCCTTGCGGGCTCGACATAAAAACTTTTGCACCACGTCGTTGTGCGACTGTGGCCAGTACCAGTTTCTTTTCAACCTCCAGCCATCGACTATATCCCCGACCAGATAGAGGTACTCAGAATCGTTGTATTTCAAAAAATCAATCAGTATCTCCGCCTTGCTGCCACGCATGCCCAAGTGAACATCAGAAATCCAAATTGAACGGTAGACACAATTTTTCGGCACCAACTCCATCAGCCAACTCCATTAGCCAACTCCATTAGCTACCATAAAACTTAGGAACACCTTACCAAAGGCCCGACCAGCCGGGTTACCAACCAGATACCCTAGCAGGTGAGCCTGCCAGATACCCTAGCAGGTGAGCCTGCCAGATACCCTAGCAGGTGAGCCTGCCAGA
>JBAXKX010000162.1:0-6784 GCA_037135115.1 Rhodospirillaceae bacterium | reverse complement strand
TGGCATCGAATATGCCCAGATACGCACTAGTGTTCATGATCATGATGTTGGCATCCGTTGGCTTGCCCGGAACCAGCGGCTTTGTAGGAGAATTCCTTATTCTGGTCGGCGCGTTCCAGGCAAATGTCCTTGTCGCCGTGTTCGCGGCGACCGGGCTTGTCCTTGGCGCCATGTATATGCTGTGGCTGTATCGGCGCGTCATCTTCGGAAAACTGACCAATATAGATTGCCGGGAGATGGCCGACCTCAGCCTACGCGAAATCGCGGTGTTCGCACCATTGGTTATTCTCGTACTATGGATGGGAATCTATCCAACGAGTTTCACCCAGATTACCTCGGCGTCAGTAGCAAACCTCGTCCACAATTTTAACCTAGCAGCAATCCCGACTGGGGGACAGGTGGCCAGCCTGCGCTGAAACAAGGGGCTTTAGCCCATTGTACACACTGGGGGCTTTATGCCCCCAGGCTCTGATCACTTTAATTGCCGTAAAGAATTTGAGCCCGCGCCTCAAAAGCCGCAACCATGCGAAACACCGCCTCACCGAACAGGACGGCGATAATTTTTTGCAGCATCTTCGACTTAAACTCGAAATCGACAAAAAAATCAATCTCACAACCACCCGGCGCGGGCTCAAAAATCCAGTGATTATTTAAATAGCGGAATGGTCCCTGGGCGTAAGTCACGTCGATGCGGCTAGGCGGGGTAAGCACCACCGTCGAAGTGAATCGCTCGCGCACCATCTTAAAGCCGATCATTAAATCGGCATGAAGGGTGTCTCCGGTCCTTTGCTTGATCCGCGCCCCAATACACCATGGCAGAAACTCAGGATAGCGTTCAATATCCGCCACCAACTGAAACATCTGATCAGGTGTGTAGGGAAGGAATTTCTTTTCAGCGTGTGTAGGCATGGGATTATACTGGCATACTGTTGGTCGCTGTCCCGCATAGCCGACAAATAGCATGCATTGTCAGGCAGAGCCACTCCAGATTATCAGGCTCAGGTACTAGCAAACAGTAATCAATATCTATTTTTAGGTGCTCATCCATATCGGATTGTCTTATACTAAGGAGTCCATACATAAGAATATACATCATACTGACTAGAACACTACGTCGGAATTCTGGTGTATTATTTCTTTGAAATAAAAAGAACTCGGTTGCTTCAAGTCGTGTAATCGTGTGAATATAGATAGCTGCAACTTTATGGTTAGCAAGAAGGCCGCCCACCATTTTGTGGCGCCGTACGAATTGGTCTCGCGTGTGCTGATAATTACATATAGTCCAGGATAACTTATCTGAATCAGGGATAAACTTAACCCCATCCTCATAAAAAGCATCTTCCACCATCTTTCCGGCGGTCACTAGTAAATCTTTACGACTTTGGAACAATTCCTCTGGGGATGGCATCATTCACCCCTACCCTGCGCCCTCGCTGCCAATGCTCGCGCCTGGGTAATCAGATATTCCTTAGAATCATTAATGTGTTCGACCGCAGCGGCATAATCAAGCCTGCTGCTTACATTTGACATTGTAACGTGGCCCAGATTTTCAGTGTCAGGTAGCTTCTTGTAATCTTCGTAATAAGGTTTCATAGTCTTAACTCTCCATAAAACACGTAATATCACATTGAGGACGTGATCACCAACGATCGTGCAATCTATCTTCCGATTGCGCGCATTAGGCATGTTATTATTGCATGGCTAAACTGAGCATTCGCCTCCCAGCGAGGTTCCGAGGATTCGTGCCGTCCTCAATCGTACGAAGTCATCGCCGGCGTGATAGGATGAGCGGGTCAGTGGTGAGGATGAGACCATATGAAAGCCCTTGCTGCGGGCAATTCTCGCGTAACCTTCGAATTCCTCCGGCGTAGCGAAGCGGACAACCGCTGCGTGCTTGAGCGACGGTTGAAGATACTGGCCGATAGTGAGAAAGTCCACATTGGCAGCGCGCAAATCGTCCATCACCTGCCAGATTTCCTCATTACCCTCACCCAAGCCCACCATGATTCCCGACTTGGTGAAGATTGCCGGCACTCGTTCCTTGGCTCTTGCCAACAATGCGAGCGAGGTGAAATACCGTGCCCCCGGTCGGATGCTGGGGTAAAGCCGGGGTACCGTTTCCAAGTTATGGTTGAACACGTCCGGCCCAGCATCCATAACAATTTCCAGGGCACCCGGTTTCCTCATGAAATCAGGGGTCAGGACCTCGATAGTAGTAGTTGGAGACACGGCGCGGATACTGCGAATGGTGCGGGCGAACTGCTCGGCACCACCGTCGGGCAAATCGTCACGATCCACCGAGGTTACCACGACGTGCAAAAGCCCCAACCCGGCCACCGCTTCAGCGACGTGGTCAGGTTCGGTGGAGTCGACTCCATTCGGTTTGCCGGTAGCAACATTGCAAAAAGCGCATGCACGGGTGCAGATTGCGCCCAAAATCATGAAGGTAGCGTGACGATGTTTCCAGCATTCGCCGATATTCGGGCAGGCCGCTTCCTCACAAACAGTGTGCAACTTTAGACCACGCATCAGGGCAAGTGTATCTTGGTATTCACGCGACACCGGCGCCTTGACCCTGATCCAGGCCGGCTTGCGCTGAAAAGAGCTATCTGGCTTGTGGGTTTTTTCGGGATGCCGCACCGTCACCGCTTAGTCTCCGAGTCCAGGCTAAATATGTATGGCACGGCCATACGCCGCCAGCACCGACTCGTGCATCATTTCCGAAAGGGTTGGATGCGCAAAGACGGTATGCATCAGTTCGGCCTCGGTCGCTTCAAGAGTCCGACCAACCACGTAGCCTTGAATAAGCTCAGTGACCTCTGTACCGATCATGTGAGCACCGAGCAACTCCCCAGTCGCGGCGTCAAACACAGTCTTGACCATCCCCTCCGGCTCGCCCAACGCAACGGCCTTGCCATTAGCCATGAAAGGGAAGCGGCCGACCTTGATCGCATAGCCATTTTCCTTGGCCCTGGCCTCGGTCAAGCCGACGCTGGCAACCTGAGGATGAGCATAGGTGCAACCTGGGATATTGCGAACATCAAGCGGATGTACGTCAGGCAGGCCAGCGATTTTCTCGACACAGATCACGCCCTCATGGCTGGCCTTGTGCGCTAGCCAAGGCGCACCGGCCACATCGCCGATTGCATAAATGCCGGGTTCATCGGACCGGCACCACTTATCGGTGAGGATATGGGTCTTTTCAACCTTTACCTTGGTGGTCTCCAGGCCCAGATTCTCAACGTTGCCAACGATACCGAGCGCCAGAATAACGCGGTCAAAGGTCAGGGTTTCGCTCTTGCCTGCCGCCTCGATGGTGGTCGTTACCGAGTCGGCACCGGTCTGAAGCGGTCCGACCTTGGCACCGGTGATGATCCGCATCCCCTGTTTTTCAAATGCCTTGCGGGCGAGGCCGGATATTTCCGCATCCTCCACCGGGAGCACACGATCAAGCACCTCGGCCACGGTTACCTTGGTACCCAGCGCGTTATAAAAACTCGCGAATTCAATGCCGATGGCGCCCGAGCCGACCACCAGCAGCGATTTCGGCATTTCGGTCGGCACCATCGCCTCTTTATAGGTCCAGATCAGCTTCCCGTCAGGCTCAAGACCGGGAAATGAGCGGGCGCGGGCGCCGGTAGCCAGAATAATGTGCTTGGCGGTGTAAGCCGCGCCGTCAACTTTGAGCTTGCCCGGCCCCTGAAGCTTGGCCTGACCTTCGATCACCGTGACCTTGTTCTTTTTGAGCAGATGCTTGACCCCGCCCGAAAGCTGGGTGGCCACGCCCCGCGAGCGCTTGACGATCTTGGCAAGATCGAAAGCGATCTTATCCGCCGATAGCCCATAGGCGTCAAGATGCTGAAGGTGACGGTAAATCTCCGCCGAGCGCAACAGCGCCTTGGTGGGTATACAGCCCCAGTTGAGGCAGATTCCACCTAAATGCTCACGCTCCACCAGCGCCGCTTTCAGCCCCAATTGCGCGGCCCGGATCGCTGCGACATAGCCGCCGGGACCGCCGCCGACAACGATAAGTTCAAAATGTGTGTCGGCCATGGGTTTGGTTCCTTTAATGAGGCAGGGCGCGCAATATGGTCAAGGTGGCGCCTAGCACGGTTCCAGCGACGGCGAGAGCCGCTGTAATGCCGGTTCCGATCACCCACTTGATCAAACGAGCCTCGGTCTCGGCCGCCCGGCGTTCGATTCGTTCGTTCAGCACGGCAGTCTCAGACTTGAGTTCGCTCCTGAGCGCGCCGATATCGGATTTAAGCTCACTCCTGAGCGCGCCGATATCGGATTTAAGCTCAACCTTTAGCGCGCTAATCTCAGCCTTGAGTTCCGCTTTCGTGGCACCAGCTGTGTTCGTCACATCCGCCTTGGTCGCCAGTTCGGCCCCCGACATGGCCTCGGCCAGGGCGTCGGCGATCCCCTCCGCCTGCTCGGCCGGCATGTGAGCGGTATCGCGCAATTTGCGCGCCAGCTTAAGGGTGTCGAATGCGATGGCAGGCATTGGGCGAACCTCGTGTTTGCTGATCGGGCGGGTGTTAAGCCACTTCGAACTGCATTTGTTTCAATCGCACGGTCGGCAAGCGGGCGAGAACCTGTGATAGCTCAATGCCGATCACCCGATTGTCGGCATCAAAATCGAGCGTAAAACCAGGACTGACCTCATCCGATTCCTCGATCCGCGCGTCGTCGAGACGAATATAAAAAGCGTCGGCCTGTTCATCGAAGCGGACTTTCATGGCTTGATGTCCGGTCAAGGACATTGTTCAGGCGGCTTGGTTTGGGAAATATGTTTCAACAATTTTAGGCATAGCACTAAAGTTGGCGTGTCAATGTTTGAGTATCTAAATATTGCCTCAAGGTCTTGAATGTATGGCAGCTCAATGGTGCTTACTTGAATATCTAGAAAGGAAAAACAAACAAAAATGGCAAATCGTTCATTTGCTAGCAACGAGAATTCCGAAAACTCTTCATCTCCATGCCAATTTACTGAAATCGGACGCAATCTAGATATCAATTTAGCTGTCAAAGCAGCTCGCGTTAGCCCCCCTTCTAACGAAGACTTACTAATCATTTTAACAGCTTCAAGCTCGACAAAGTATCGATCAACAATATTACAAAGAATGTACATATCAATAGAGACAAAGCTACCATCGAGTCCCAGCTCATTGATCGAAGCTGCTATAAAGGCCTGCGCCAATTTGTCGAGCAGCGCGAAGCGGCTGGTGCGTTCATTCGTGTCTGTGACATTGCTCATAGCGAAGTTCCAAGTGGCTTCAAATGACACATAGACGTTATCCAGAAGTTCATAGTGATTTTAATATTGCAGTTGGGCGATCAACGGTTAGCGGACTCCCACCCTCTTTAAGATTTTTTGGCATATACTTACTTAGAAAAATAACATTGCCATCGTTCATGAGTCTATTTTCGAAATCCTCATCCAAAATAATGTCTGTTTCAATAGGATATTGAACAGATCGGGGCGCCATAATCGCATCTGCGGCTGGCTTGCGGGTTTTACCAGCGTAATTTATCCGCGCTGGGCATATGGCCCGTCCCAGTTGCTTCCGAAAAAAGATCATCAACGTGATGGTGGCGACCACGTTCAGCGCGACAGTGATGTATCCGAAGGTTGCTAGCGCCATGGGGTCAAACTCCAGTTTTGCCGTTCCTTCATGCTCGCCCAACATATCAGCTTCAGTCCGAATGTTAGCGCTAACTGTGTGCCAACCACGGTCGATATAGCGCGAAGATCGTTAAGGCTTGGCGGAACTTTGGCGGATACGCTTTTACCATACTCCAGAACAAGAAATATGATCGCCAGCGCGATAATGGAAGCCAATATAATAAACGGAACAAGCAACGCATTTTCTCGTGACGATATGAGGGCGAAGATTTCAATAGCCTCAGCCAACGCCACGGTTGCGACGTTAACGCCTATATAGATAATGCCAGCGTATTGCGGTAAATAGGTGCTCAGGCTCAACAGGACATCTATCTGTGAAGGAGACGGGAGGGCCGCCCACAACACAGGGAAGGCGGTAACCAATACCGCGAACCACCATATTATGCTACGGGCGGTTATGGACATCAACCCACCCCCTCACAGCATCATTGTCAACGGATCCTCGATCAACTTCTTGAACACCGCTAGTAATTCGGCACCGACGGAGCCGTCGACCACACGGTGGTCAACCGAGAGGGTACAGCTCATCATGGTGGCGACAGCAAGCGCGCCATCACGAACGATCGGGCGTTGCTCCCCCACGCCAACCGCAAGGATGCAGGCCTGTGGCGGGTTGATGATTGCGGAAAACTGACTAACACCGAACATTCCGAGATTGGACAGGGTGAAGGTACCACCCTGAAACTCCTCGGGCTTGAGCTTACCTTCCTTAGCCCGACCCGCCAATTCCTTCATTTCAAATGAGAGAGTGGCCAAGCCCTTGGCATCGGCGTTTTTGATGATGGGGGTAATCAAACCATTTGGCGTGGCAACCGCAACGGACACATCAACCTGTTCGTACATCAAGATGGCGTCATCGGTCCAGGCAGCGTTAGCAGCGGGAACTTTTCGCAAGGCCAGAGCAACCGCGCGAATCACGAAGTCATTAACCGAGAGCTTATAGGCCCCAGGCCCGTTGCCCCGTGACTTGCTGTTCAACTCGGCACGTATCTTCAGGAGGCTGTCAAGGTCTACCTCGGCGGTAAGGTAGAAATGCGGAATGGGTTGTTTGGCTTCAGTCAGACGCTTGGCGATCAACTATCTCATGCCGCTATT
>JBAXKX010000161.1:0-6820 GCA_037135115.1 Rhodospirillaceae bacterium | reverse complement strand
CATTTTGATTTTCGGACAGCCAGGCGATCTGGCCGGCCGTGGAGCTGTCGTGATTAGGGCCGCCGTGATTAGGGCCGCCGTGATTAGTGGGGGTGGTGGTTCCGGGTTTAGCGAAGAGTTCGAGGCGGATAGTGTGGGCAAGGCTCTTGCCCAGTTCGACGCCCCACTGGTCAAATGAATTAATGTTCCAGATCACCCCTTGCACAAAAACCTTATGTTCATACAAGGCTATCAGCGCCCCCAGCGTGTACGGATCGAGCTTATTATATAAAAGGGTGTTGCTCGGTTTGTTGCCCGTAAATACCTTGTGCGGTAGCAGACGCTTAAGGACGGCGGCGGTTGGGCTGGTGGCTTCGAGTTCGGCCTGGGCTTCGGTCGCGTTGCGTCCACGCATCAGCGCTTCAGACTGAGCCAGCATGTTAGCCAGCAAAATTCGGTGATGGTCGCCAAATGGTTTGTGGGTGGTGGCAGCGGCCAGGAAGTCGACCGGGATCACCCCGCTGCCTTGGTGCAGTAATTGGAAGAACGAGTGCTGGGCATTGCTGCCGGGTTCGCCAAATATCACCGGCGCTGTAGCGTAGTCGATCAACCGGCCGTCCCGATCCACCGACTTGCCATTGCTCTCCATCTCGAGTTGTTGCAGATAGGCGGGTAGCCGTGAGAAGTTTTGATCATAGGGCACCACCGCATGGGCCCGCGATTCCCAGAAATTAATGTACCAGACCCCAAGCATACCAAGCACAACCGGCATGTTGGCATCAAACGGTGCCGTGTTGAAATGTTCATCCATGGCGGCCGCGCCAGCCAGCAGCCGGTCGAAATGGTTGTTACCGATGGCCAGCGCCAGCGACAGCCCGACCGCCGACCACAAACTGAACCGGCCACCGACCCAGTCCCAGAAGCCGAACATAAGTGCTTGATCGATGCCAAAGGCTCGGACTGCCTGCTTGTTGGTTGAAACCGCGACAAAGTGGCGGGCGATATCCGCCTCGGTCCCGCCTCCGGCCAAAAACCATTCGCGCGCGCTGCGGGCATTGGTCATCGTCTCTTCGGTGGTGAAGGTTTTCGAGGTGATGACGAACAAGGTCTTATTCGGGTCCAGCCCTTCAATAGTTTCGTTAAGGTGGTTGCCGTCAACATTGGAGACATACCACACCCGCATATCGGGGTGATGGTAAGGGCGCAATGCCTGCGCAACCATCGCCGGACCCAAATCGGAACCGCCGATGCCTATATTGACAACATCGGTGAACCGATCGCCACTATAGCCGGTGTGATTGCCGATGTGGACCGCCTTCACAAACCGACCCATTCGCTGTCGTGCCGCGTAAATCTCGGGAGCGAGGTCAACGCCGTCCACCATCACCGGCCGCCCGGCTTGGCTTCGCAGCGCCGTGTGCAGCACAGCCCTTTGCTCTGTATGATTAATGCGCACTCCGGCGAACAGCCGAGCGCGCCAAACTTCAAGGTCACTCGCGCGCGCTAATTTCAGCAGCAGGTCCAGGGTATCTTCGGTGATGCGGTTCTTTGAATAATCCAACAAGATGCCGCAGCCGTTGACGGTAAAGCGGGGAAAACGCCCGGGGCACTGGTCGAAGAGGTCGCGCATGGCCACCCCTTCCATTTCCTGGCGATGCCGGGTCAGGGCTTGCCAGGCTGGGCTCTCGGTCAAAAGAGACATTATAAGGGGGCTCCTTTATGGCTCTTAAAAATCGCTACGGCACGCCTTTGGTGGTCGAATACTCGAAGTGCAAAATATCGTCGGGAAAGATCAAGGGGCGGATGGCGTGGGCGGCCTGGGCGGCTTCGGCGAATCCGGTCAGAATTAGTTTAAGTTTGCCGGGATAGGTAGCAATGTCGCCAGCGGCAAACAAGCCCGGACGATTGGTGGCACCGGTGGCTTGATTGATCCTGATCAGACCGTGATCCAATTCAAGTCCCCACTCGTTGATCGGTCCCAGGTTCATGGAAAGCCCGAAAAAGGCCAGCATCGAATCGGCCGGCAGCGTCCTTTCAACCCCATCCAGGTTGACGACGCGGACGCCGGAAAGCTGCCCATTATGCCCCTCAAGTCCTGATAATTGGTAGGGTGCGACCAACTCGATACGTCCCTCCTTGACCAGAGCGTCAAGCCTTGCGGCGCTTTCTCGGGCGGCACGGAATTTAGGGCGACGGTGGATCACCATGATATGTGCAGCTATATCCACTAGCGCCAGCGCCCAATCCACCGCCGAGTCGCCGCCACCTGCGATCACCACCTTGAGGCCGGTGAAGTCCTGACGCTTGCGTACTAGGTAATGAACCGACTTGCCTTCGTAAGCCTCAATCCCATCCAACGGCGGCCGATTCGGACCAAAGGCACCGTTGCCGGCGGCGATGATCACGGCGCGGGCACTGATGAGAGTCTCGCTCCCGGCTCCCGTCCGGCCCAAAGTCTCGACTAGCCAGCGACCGTCGCCGTCTTCACTCAGGCGGGTGACTTGCTCGCCGAAATGAAAGGTCGGAGCGAATGGCGCCGCCTGCTCGCACAACCGGTCGATCAATGTCCCTGCTTCGAGCGCCGGGCTGCCTGGAATATCGTAGATCGGCTTCTCCGGGTAAAGCGCCGCACATTGACCACCGGCCATCTCCAGCGCGTCGATCACATGGCACTTCATGCCAAGCATACCGCATTCGAAAACAGCGAACAGGCCGACGGGCCCGGCCCCGACGATCACAACGTCGGTACGATAAGAGGAAACCGGCATGACCACATCCTTGGTTCATTACGACAGGTGGCGGAGTATTTTACGAAAGGTGGCAGGGTAACATCATAATGTCCGGTTTCACCCACGCGATCAACCCCGCTGGATGCCGCGCCGGAGCTTCCCAGTTCGGGGCTCCCCAGTTCAGGGCTCATTCAGCTTGATTGTGTGAAGGGACAGGATAAACTATACAAAGCCTACCTGCCGCAATCGGCGGCCAGCTTTATCCGCCAGTTTTTCCGCCAGCTTTATCCGCCAGCTTTATCCGCCAGCTACATTGATGGTGTACTAATGAAGGAACTTCGCTGTTTGGTCTTTTCTGAACAGGAGGTGATTGCCGCTTTGATCGAGCGGCGACGCCGGTTGCATGAAGCTTTGCCCGAGGGCATGATCAAGCGTGTAATTTATACCAATGATAAGGGCGTTTCTGTGACCATTCACGCCACTGGGGCCAATGAGGCGGACAATAATATCGTCGCCCAGGAGCAGGAAGTTACGGCGGCCCTGGTAAATTACTGCATGACCCGAAAAATTCCTATGCCGGTAAATGCTGACAAATACCTGCAAGTAATCAAGGATGGGCTGACTTTGATGATCACCTTGCGCTTCAATAGGTCCCACAAGGCGGCACAGGGCGATGACCAAGGGGCGGGCGACTCCGATAACCAGAAGACTGGCCCCCAGAAAACTAGCCCCCAGAATAAGGGTGGATTGTCGCGCATCGCCCACCCGGTACGATAGGCCCACCCGGTGCGATAAGGTTTTGTCGCCGCCATGACCATCCGACTTCTCCCCGATACTCTGATCAATCAAATCGCTGCTGGCGAGGTTGTCGAGCGTCCGGCGGCTGCGGTAAAGGAACTGGTCGAGAATGCCATCGATGCTGGGGCCACTCGCATCGATATTTCAATCCGCGACGGTGGCCGTTCGCTGATCGCAGTGGTTGATGATGGTTGCGGCATGGGGTCTGCTGACCTAACCCTGGCGGTTGAGCGTCACGCCACCTCGAAACTTCCCGGTGACGACCTGATGGCTGTTGCCACCCTGGGCTTTCGTGGCGAGGCACTGCCCTCGATTGGTGCCGTCAGCCGCTTGACCCTGACTAGCCGCGTCCCCGGCGCTGACAGTGCCTGGACCATAACCGTCGAAGGCGGGTCGGTCGGCTCGGTGGCACCCGCCGCCCATCCTGTCGGCACTCGCATCGAGGTTCGCGATCTATTTTATGCGGTGCCCGCCCGGTTAAAATTTCTTAAGGCGCCTCGAACCGAACAGGACCACATTGAGGACGTGATTCAGCGTTTGGCCATGGCCCATCCGAACATCGCTTTCAACCTGACCACCTCAGCCGGCAACAGCCCTGGCTCCAAGGCAGAGCCGACTCGCCCCACCCTACGCTATAGTGCTGGCCAAGGCGATCCGCTCGACGTCCGGCTTGCCCGACTTTCAGCCGTGCTAGGCCGTGATTTTGGTGAAAACTCGGTCGCGGTCCAGGGCAGCCGCGACGGCGTGGGGCTCAGCGGCTTCATAGGCCTGCCGACTTTATCGCGTGCCTCCAGTCGTGAGCAGTATCTCTATGTCAATGCCCGGCCGGTCAGGGATAAGCTTTTGTTTGGCGCGGTGCGCGGAGCCTATGGCGACTTGATGCCGCGCGATCGCCACCCTGCGCTTGTGCTTTTTCTGCAGATTCCCGGCAGTGAGGTTGACGTCAACGTCCACCCGGCCAAGACTGAGGTCCGCTTTCGTGATGGTCAATTGGTTCGCGGGCTGATCGTTTCGTCTTTGCGCCACGCGCTGGCCGGTGTTGGCATCCGCACCTCCACCACCACCGCCGCCCCCGCCATCCCCGCCACCCCTGCAGTTTTGACGTCGGCAGCCGGCGGTTATGGTGGTTATGGCTTTCCCACACCGCCATCACGGCCAGCGCGCGGTTTTGCCGAGTCTGGTTTGGCATGGCAGGCTCCGCTCCCGCCAGCGGGCCGACCAGTGACGGAGACGCCGCTCGGTGCCCGAGCCTGCGAGGATGATAATTTAACCGCTGCCTTTCCCCTAGGTGTCGCCCGGGCTCAGCTCCACAAAACCTACATTATCGCCGAGACTGCGAATGGTGTTGTTTTAGTTGATCAACATGCCGCCCATGAACGGCTGGTCCATGAGCATTTGAAGGCGACCGTACTCGGCGGGGACAATGCCCCTCGTTTACCTAGCCAGGGCTTGCTTATTCCCGAGGTGGTCGAGCTTGGTGATGGCGCAGCCCGCCGGCTGCTCGGGCTTTGTGATGACCTAGCCCGACTGGGTCTAGTCCTTGAGCCGTTCGGCAATGGCGCTATTCTGGTGCGTGAGGTTCCGGCCATGCTGGGTCAAGCGGATATTAAGGCGCTGGTGCGTGACCTTGCCGACCTGATTGACGAGAATGGTGCCACTGGATCCGGTGCCACTGGATCCGGTGCCACTGGATCCGGTGCCACTGGATCCGGTGCCACTGGGGCGCTGCGCGGTCGTCTCAACGCCGTCTGCGCATCAATGGCTTGCCATGGTTCGATTCGTGCCGGAAAAGCTCTGTCAGCCGACGAAATGAATGCTCTGCTGCGTCAGATGGAGGCCACCCCCAATAGTGGGCAATGCAGCCATGGCCGCCCCACCTATATTGAACTTAGGCGTGCAGACATCGAGCGCTTGTTCGAGAGGCGATAGGGCGTGGTGATTCTCGGCCTGACCGGATCGATCGGCATGGGTAAGAGTACGACGGCACGGATGCTGCGGCGGCGTGGTTTGCTAGTTCACGACGCCGATCGCACCGTTCATCGTCTGCTGGGGCCGGGCGGTGCGGCGGTGGCTGCGGTGGCTGGCGCGTTAGGCGCAGATTTGCTCCGCGACTTTAACTGCAACCGGGGAAACTGCGACCGGGGCAGCATCGACCGGGGCCGACTCGGGGCCAAGGTATTTGCCGACCCAGCGGCACTGCGATTGCTGGAAACCATCCTGCATCCACTGGTGCGTGAAGCCGAGCGGCAATTCCTGGCTAGCGCGGCCCGCCGTCGAGCCCGGGTGGTCGTGTTGGATGTACCGCTGCTGTTTGAGACAGGGGGCGATGCTCGGGTTGATGCAACCCTGGTGGTCACGGCTCCTTATTTCATCCAGCGCGCCCGGGTTCTCGCCCGCCCCGGCATGACACCGGACCGGCTCGCTTACATCCTTAAGCACCAGATGCCCGACCGGATAAAGCGTCGCCGTGCCGATTTTGTGGTAATGACCGGACTTGGCCATGCTCACGTCTTGCGTAGGCTGGCCGGGATCGTCAGTGTAATGGGGCAACAGCGCAGCCGTAACTGGCCACCGCAATTCCGATATCAACCGGGCACCACTCATCATGCGTGAAATCGTCCTGGATACCGAGACCACTGGCTTCAAGGCGGAGGATGGCCACCGCATAATCGAGATCGGATGTGTTGAGCTGTTCAATCATCTGCCTACCGGTGGCCGTTATCACCAGTACATCAATCCCGAGCGCGAGGTCCCGGCCGACGCAGTAAAGGTTCATGGCCTGACTGCCGCCTTCCTTGCCCCCTACCCTAAGTTTGCCGAGATTGCCCGCGCTTTCCTTGATTTTATGGGCGATGCGCCGCTGGTTGCTCACAACGCTCAGTTTGACACCAATTTCCTTAACGCCGAACTGAAGCGGCTCGGTCTCCCTCCTATCACGCACAATCGGCAGGTTGTTGATACCATCCCGATGGCGCGCCGGAAATTTCCCGGGGCGCAGGCCAGCCTTGACGCTCTTTGCCGGCGCTTCGGTATCGATAATTCCAACCGCTCCCAGCATGGGGCATTGATTGACGCCAGCCTGCTGGCTGAAGTCTACTTGGAGCTGCTGGGTGGCCGACAGACCGGACTCGCCCTTGAAAGCGCCGCTGTCTTGGATACGATACCGGCTCGGGCTCGCAATTCTCGCACCCCTCGCCCTCCCCGTGTTTACCCTGTCGCTGCCGAGGAGATTGCGGCCCATACTGCGTTGCTGAAGAAACTCCAAAACCCGCTTTGGCTGATGAGTTGAGCCGGCCCCTCTTTCCGTCCCCACC
>JBAXKX010000160.1:0-6820 GCA_037135115.1 Rhodospirillaceae bacterium | reverse complement strand
CTTCGACAAGAATATGAACGCGCTGTACTTCTCCAAGACCATCATCCCGTACCTGCGCATACGCACCATGCCCGAGCCGCCGGTTTACCGCCACATTGGTATCTATGGCTATAGCTTCCCGGCCCTCAAGCAGTTGGCCGGACTGCCGCAGACGCCGTTGGAGATCGCCGAGCAACTGGAGCAATTGCGCGCCCTTGAGAACGGTATTCCGATCCGTATCGTTCTTACTGATTACCGTGGCCGTACTCATTGGTCGGTAGACGCCCCGGAGGATGCTGTTTATGTAGAAAAGATTATTGAGCGCGAAGGTGAACTGGTACTCTGATCACGCCCGTACGGACGGCCCCAACCTCGGACATACTCCATGGAGATAGTTTTCGTTCGCCACGGCAATACCTTCGGGCCTGGCGACAAGGTCGTTTGGGTCGGTCGCGAAACCGACCTGGAGTTGGTCGACAAGGGTCGGCAACAGGCCCGCAGCTTTGGCGCGGCCTTGGTTCGTTCCGGGCTAGTGCCGGATCGGGTTTATTGCGCCTCGCTCAAGCGTACCCGCAGTTTTGCCGAGTTGGCTATTGGCCAAGCCGTGACGGACGGGGGCCAAGCCGGGACGGACGGGTGTACGCTCCCAATCCACTGCCAAATTGACCGACGGTTGGACGAGGTTGACTACGGTGCCTGGGCCCGTCTTACCTCCGACGAGATTTCCGTTACTCCGGAAGCCGCAGCCAGCCTCAAAGATTGGAGCGAGCGCGACATCTTCCCCGCTAATGCTGGCTGGGGCAGCGGCGAGGCTGAGATATTGAGCGACATTCAAAGCTTTGTCGCGGACGTCATACTGACCGCTGGTGCCGGCGAGCGCCTTTTGGTGATCAGCAGCAACGGCATACTGCGCTTCTTCCCGCGCATACTGAATGTCGTTAACCCTGAGTTGACCAGTTATGTCATGAAGACCGGCCACGCCGGAATGATCACCGGCGAATTGGGTGCTTTCCGCGTCAGCTTTTGGAACCTTCCGGCTGAGGCGATGGGCCTTTTGAACCCGTGTGATTAGAAGGTGCCGTGCCTATCAGCTATCTTTCTGCCCGCCTACTCCGCCTACTCCGCCCGGTCGGCGCGCTCCGCGGCCGCCGTCGTTGATGGCCGAGAGCAAGCCGCCACTCGGCGTCGTGGGGCGACGAATGCTCGCAGGCAGTGTCTCTTCACTTTTGGCGTTGGATTTCGCGCGTGCCTTGATGTCGGCGTCCTGGGCGACTTGGCGCTTGACTTCAGGGTCAAGGGTTGAAAAGGCCCGCGAGGCGAAATCAAAAGCCGGTTTTGACTTGGTTGCCAAAACTTGACGCAACGCCTTGGACACCAGCACGGTATCAAGAACTCCGGCGCCCGAAACATCATCAAGGGTATCAGCCAGAATTCCAATCGCTTGGAGGGTGCGTTTATCATCGAGCGGCAGGGTTGGCGCCATGGTGAACTCTTGTCGGTTAACTCTTGTCAGCGTTGGGTTCCTAGTCTGAAATCCAGCACGTGTGAGGGTGAGCTTACCGGTATTCCCGGCTGTTGTCACCTTAGAGTTTTATGGTTAGAGTTTTATGGTAATCGTGTCGGGGGGCATTCAACTGTGTTAATTTGTCGCAGCGCCACTTTCCACTGCAACGCCACTTTCCACTGCAGCGCCCCGTTCCACCGCGACAGACATAATGTGCTGGCGCAGCTCCTCGTCCTGATCGATTAATTGGCGAAAATCTGGTTCTTTCAGCTCAAGCAGGTGACAGTATCCAATGGCGCGGGCGTTGGCGGTGCGTGGCGCACCACTTAATAAAGCCATCTCGCCAAAAAAGTCGCCTGGACCAAGATGAATCGGCGCTGATTGTCCGGACTTAACGATTTCAACCGAACCCGAGGCGATAAAATACATCGAGTCGCCGCTTTCGCCCCGGCGCACCAGGACTTCGTCGGGAAGTGCCAGGCGCGGAGAGAGCAGGCGGGCGATCACGGCCAGCCGATCCCCAGTCACGTCGTTGAATATCGGGACTCTGGCGATCAGACTGGGCAATTGTAAGCCGAGGTCAAGTTGGGGCGACCGCTCGACAAGTTGGCGCCGTCGCGTTACATCTTGTTGGAGATCGTTGAGGATTTCTTGGTTGATGATTGATTCCTCATGCATCAGTGAGTACTCGGTCTCCTCCATGCGTAGCGCCGCGCGTTTGAGGTACTGGTACTCGACGACCGGCGTGTGGTTGGGATAATGGCTCTTGAGCGCCGCCAGGGCCTGTTCCACTAAGTCCCGACGTTGCATTAGTGCCTTGCCAAGTTCGGTCGCAGTGATTTCGCCCAGCAGTGGCGACAGTTTGAGCCGATTGAGGTCTTCAAGGGTGATAAGAACGGCGCGACTGATCAAAAGCGCCTCGAATCGCAGTGACAGCCGCCGGGCCAGCGGTCCGCGCAGGTTGAGATGACGTTGCAGTCGGAGCGCCCACAGCATGTGCTTGGTGAAGTCCAGCGTCTCGCGGCTGGCATTATGATAGCCGGTGATGCCGAGACTTTTGGTGGCGTCAAGTAGCAAGCTACAATGTTTGGTCAGTGTCTCGACCACCGGCCGCGAGATGATGCCGGTCTTGAAGTGCTGTAGGTACAGTTCCTCTTCCCGGTTTACCAGGATGACGAGGCCGATATAGAGTCGGTCGTCCTCGCTGAGCGGCGGCGTTTCAGCCAGTGCCCGCCCGATGGCGGCTAGACGCTCTTGGTACTGCTTGATGGTGCGGCTTGCGACGTTGGCGTCTACTAAGGTATTGCGCGCCAGCCCCTCGACCTGTTCGATAACGCTTGATAGCGAAAGCGCTAGGGCACGATTGCGCATGGCAAGCTCGGCGGGCGAAAGCTGGTCAAGACCAAGCAAGCGGATCAGCGGCCGCAGCGTCGTACCATGCACGAATAGCGTCAACAGCACGTAGCCCGGTGCCAGTACGGCGATGAAGTGCCGGATCATCGGACTTACTTCGGTGTGCTCGGTGACGGCAAGCGCCAATGTTAGCGAAACCGCCCCGCGCAGCCCTCCCCACAAGATGACCGCGCTGTGCGTGGGGCTGATCCGTTGGGCTAGTCCCAGCAGCGACAAAACCGGCAGCAAACCATAGAGAACCATCGCCCGAGCCGTCAGCGCCGCCGTCGTCACCACTAGAAGGAGAACAGATTCTTTGAAGCTGACCCGGCTTAGAACTTGCGGTACCAGCATCGCCGCCAGCAGGAAGATCATTGAACTGGCCCAGAATCCAAGTTGGCGCCAGGTAAGTTCCAAATCACCCCAGGTTGCTGGAGACACTCGTGTTCGACCAACTGAGCCAACAACCAGTGCGGTCACAACCACCGATACGACACCAGACACTCCGCAATAATAGTCGGCAACAATATAGGATATGTAGGCAAAGGACACGGTCAGTGAAATCTCCGAAAGCGGAAGGTCGTGCAACTGTGTCACCAAGTGGCACAACAACCGACCCATGCCGTATCCCACTACCACCGCACCAACCAATCCGCCTAGGAATGCTTCAATCCCCTCGATTACTCCCGGCGGCCGTGCCCCGGTGACCATTGACAGCAGCAGGGAGAACAGCATGATGGCGGCGGCGTCGTTGAGCAGGCTTTCCCCTGCGACTAGCAGAGTAAGGCGTCGTGGCGCGCCGAGGTCGCGAAAGATACCGATTACCGCCGATGGATCCGTGGTGGCCAGGATTGCACCGAGCAGCAGGCAACCCACCAGCGGCACGCCGCTGAACGGCCAGACTGCAAAACCGACGATGAGGGTCGAGACCAGCACCGCGACTACCGCCAGCATCAGTATTGGGGCAATGTCGTCGAGCAGTCGGCGTACATCAAGGCTGAGGGCGGCCTCGAACACCAACACCGGCAGAAAGATCACCAGGAACGATTCGGCGCTGGGGTTGATTTCAGCGAGAGAGTGTAAGAACACCCCGACCCCGCCAAGATCGCCGGAGTCTTCGGCGAGTCGGATCATGATGCCGAGCGTTGTGCCGACGACCGCCAACAGCACTGTGAAGGGTACATTGAGCTGGTTGGCCAGAGGCGGGAGCAGACTGACCAGGGTTAGCAGGCCAGCCAGGGCGAAGACAATTACACTAATATCTTGCATGGGCTACCCGCGATGGTCAGCGATTGAATCCCCCAGCCTAGGCGGAGGACACCGATTTTTTTGCAGCTGTCTATATAGCCCATGGCCTAGGGTGGGGTCAAAGGGGCGAAACCCGTTGTTTTCTTTGGATCCATTTCCAGTGCTCAGGGCATATCGCTAATGGCTTGCTATGTGGTTGCAGAATCAGTCAAATGCTTTGCAGGATGGGACGCCGGAGTGGAACGGCGCGGTGTTAGCAGAGGTGGGCTGGTCATGGACTGGGGCATTCTTTCTTTTATATTAACGGTTAGGCGCATCTTGGCTGCGTCATGCGCCGTCACCCTTGTTCTTTGCTGGATTTCTAGTGTACAGGCCCAGGATCTGAGCTACCAGCAACCGAATCTGGAAAATTTGCCCAATGATGGCAGCGATGTCGTGCCGCCCGACATTCTTAAGATTCCGCAGTTTCCGGTGCCGCCTAAAAGCACGGTGCTGATTGGTGACACCGTACTCGTCGGTGATGACGAGGACTGGTCGGGACAAGTTTTTCTCAGCGCACCTTATACAGTGATTCAGATCACGCAGTATTACCGCACCGAAATGCCAAAGGTCGGCTGGATCGAGACTGCCATTGTGCGTTCGCGTCGAACCTCGATTTCCTATACTAGGGGCAATCGTTTCGCGACTCTGCGGCTGGCTCCCCAGAGGGATGACGCAAAAAGCACCGATATTGATCTGGTTATTTCGCCGCTGCACACCCCGGCATCATCGAACCAACGGCCATCGGCGGCTGTCAGCACGCCGGGTCCGGTGACACTGACGCCCCAACAGCTACAGCAACAACAGCAACAGCAACAGCGTCGGCGGAATTGAAACTAGCACCCGCGATGGTGGGTGCCGCTTTTTTCATGCGCTGACGTGAGTTTAGGAAAAGGTTAAGCTAGGCAAAGGATTTCCAGATGTCGGGTTCTCTTCCACTTCAGTCCAGGCACCGGCCACAGCGTCCCGTTGCAGTCGCCCTTGACTACGAGCCGGGAAAGGAAGGGATGCCGCGAGTTGTTGCCTCCGGGTATGGTGCGGTCGCCGAACAGATACTGGAGCTGGCTTTTGCCAATGGCGTCAATGTTCGTGAGGATGCCGACCTCGTCCAGATATTGGCTGCGGTCGACGTGGATTCTGAGATTCCAATCGAGGCGATTGTTGCGGTCGCCGAAATACTTGCCCATGTCTACCGGGCCAACGGCTATGTATCAGAGATGAAGGAGATGTAGTTATGACCGGACCTAGCCCCGACGTGACCACCGCCCCTGACACGCTCTTGGATCATGCGGCCTATGCCGAAGCTGTTGACGATTTGGAAGTTGCAATCAATGATGCCCGGACTCGCATCGACAAAGGTGATGTCGTCGATCTTTATTGGCTATGTGAGCGGGTCCGAATCATCTGTGCCAACACGAACTTGAAGGAAGAGGAGATAATGCGACATCAGCTGCCTAAGTTGCTCAATATGGTTCAAGGACTTGATTCCCTTGAAAAGTCGCTTAGCCGCCGCAACCTCGCGCCTGCTGTTGGACCGCGCAACTATGCCGCAGCCGTAGCCGCGCCGCGCAGGGTTATCAGTGCCTATGCCGCCCGCCGTCTCAAGTGACCGTAGGCCCGCCGTGACCAGCGCGAGCCTGGAGTTCGATACTTATCTGCGCTTTACCTTGGCGTTGGTAGTTGTCCTTGGTTTGATCGTATGCGCCGGTTGGATCACGCGGCGATTGGCGGCGAAGGGTATGCTCCCGGTGGGCCTGCTTTCAACTAGGCCAGGACGCAGCCAAAGGCTGAGCGTGGTTGAGGTTAAACAACTTGATGTGCGGCGAAGGCTGGTTCTCGTCCGCCGCGATCAGGTCGAGCATTTGCTGTTGCTGGGGGCCGCCGTTGATCTGGTGATCGAGACCGGCATTGTAGTTCCCCCGGCCACTATTCCCAATTGCGCCGGGATAATTCCGCCTCAGGAGAGTCTGCCATGAAGCAGGTAGGCGCGCCATGCCGGATATTTTTTGGACGTGTTCTTGGTGGTACATCTGCGTCAGGTTGTATTCGGCTCGCCTTGGTTGGGCTGACCATCTCGGCACTGGCTGCCGGACTGGCCTGGATGCTGGTGCCGAGTGGCGCTGCCGCCCAGAATCTTAGTCTGGATTTGGGCGGCGGTGGCGGCTCGATGACCGGTCGGATAGTGCAGCTCCTGGGTCTGATCACGGTGCTATCTCTGGCGCCTTCGATTCTGATTATGATGACCTGCTTTACCCGAATAATCATCGTGCTGTCGTTTCTGCGCACAGCTATGGGTATTCAACAGGTGCCGCCCAATACCGTGATCGTAAGCCTGGCAATGTTCCTCACTTTCTTCGTAATGAGTCCGGTGTTCGAGCGTTGCTATACTGACGGGATTAGGCCGCTGATCAACGAAGAAATAGACGAGATGGAGGCGTTCAAGCGGACGGTAAAGCCGCTTCATGCCTTCATGCTGCACCAAACTTCCGAACACGATCTGCAATTGTTTCTCGACTTGGCACGAATAGGCAAGGTCGCGGATGCGACGGCGATCCCGTTGCAGGTGTTGATACCGGCCTTCATGATTTCAGAGGTCAAGAGAGGTTTCGAAATTGGCTTTTTATTGTTCCTACCATTTTTGATCATCGATATGGTGGT
>JBAXKX010000159.1:0-6854 GCA_037135115.1 Rhodospirillaceae bacterium | reverse complement strand
ATGGTCGCGCACTTAACGCCGATGCCATACTTTTGGATCGCCTCGGCGGATTCGACTGTGACCCTGTCGGCAGTCTTGTCGCGATTTTCAATTCCCAAATCATAGTATTTTAAATCGACATCAAGATATGGCAGTATCAACTTATCTTTGATAAAATGCCAGATTATGCGCGTCATCTCGTCGCCGTCGAGTTCGACTATCGGATTGATGACCTTGATTTTGCTCATGAGACAGATTTCTCCTGGGATTTTGGGGGACGCGAGTGCCTATAAGATAATGTCAAGACCTTTGTGCCCAAACCGTTTTCATGACGGATATCAGGTCTCCATCAGTCGCTCCACTTATAGCACCGCCCGGGGCGGGAAAAAAGGGTTGGTGCTGTCTGCCGCATTTCTCTTTCCAACCGGAGATGCGGCTGGCATTGCAGCACTGTGGCACTGCAACAATGAAATGGGTTACGCGCCGCCGTATTGTGGTATCTATCGGCCGTCATCAGTCGCGTGAGGTGGAGAGACCGGAGTGGCCGCTTTGTTTCAGCCCAACCAAGAAAACATAATACTTGCGCTGCCCAAGGGCCGCATTCTGGAAGAAGTTCGTCCGTTGTTAGAGCGGGTTGGCATCGTCCCGGAGAAGGAGTTTGATAACGAACATAGTCGACTTCTTCAGTTCAACACCAATCTGCCCTATCTCCGCCTTATCCGGGTTCGCTCGTTCGATGTGGCTACCTTCGTGGCCTTTGGCGCAGCGCAGCTGGGGGTGGCCGGCAACGATGTTATCATGGAGTTTGATTATACCGAACTCTACGCCCCACTCGATCTTGGTATCGGCCGCTGCCGGCTCAGTGTTGCCGAACCGGCCCATCTGAGCGCCGTCGACGATCCGGCGCGCTGGGGGCATGTGCGAGTCGCCACTAAATACCCGGAGATTGCGCGGCGCCATTTTGCGGCGCGCGGCGTCCAGGCAGAGTGCATAAAGCTTAACGGCGCAATGGAATTGGCCCCGGCGCTGGGGCTTTGTTCACGCATCGTTGACTTGGTATCCTCTGGAGCGACGCTTAGTGCCAATGGACTGACTGAAGTTGAAAAAATTGCCGATGTAACTTCCCGGCTTATCGTCAACCGCGCCGCCCTCAAGACCCGCCCGGTGGAGATGGCCGCCTGGATCGAGCGTTTCCGTGAGGCCAGCCATGATAATTAGACTTGATACCGCCGACCCGCAGTTCGAAGCGCAACTTCAAACCCTTCTTTGCGCCCCCCGCACCGGAACCCATGACGTACACCAAGCGGTGGCCGCAATCCTGGCAGACGTACGGGATCGTGGTGACGCAGCGGTTTTTGAGTACACTAAAAGCTTTGACCACTTCGAGCTAACACCTGACACCCTGCGCATTAGCGACGCCGAGATCGACGCAGCCGTTGCCGCCTGTTGCGGAGAGACAAGGGCCGCCCTTGAGCTTGCTGCCGAACGAATCACGGCATTCCACGCCCTTCAGCTCCCCCAAGGCTTCGACCATACCGACGATTATGGCATACGCCTTGGTGTACGTTGGACGCCTTTGGATGCCGTAGGCCTGTACGTTCCTGGTGGCACCGCCGCTTATCCAAGCTCGGTCCTGATGACCGCAATTCCAGCCAAGGTCGCCGGAGTTGGGCGGCTGGTGATGGTCGTTCCAACGCCATCCGGCCGAGTCGATACTTTGGTGCTGGCTGCGGCGCGACTGGCAGGCGTTGATGAAATCTACCGAGTAGGCGGCGCCCAGGCGATAGGAGCGCTGGCCTTTGGTACCGCTTCTATTAAACCCGTCGATAAAATCGTCGGTCCAGGTAACGCCTATGTCGCCGAAGCGAAGCGTCAGGTATACGGCGTGGTTGGCATTGATATGATTGCCGGACCCTCCGAATTACTGATTATCGCTGATAATCACAACGACCCCGAGTGGATCGCTGCCGATCTATTGTCCCAGGCCGAACACGACACCTTCGCCCAAACGGTTCTGATTACCAACGACGAGGCCTTCGCTGACCTTGTAGTAAAAGCTGTCAAGACTCAACTGGCCAACTTGCCACGCCGCGATATTGCCACCAAAAGCTGGGAAAATCACGGCGTAGTAATCCTGGTCAAAAGAGACTTTGCAAACGCAGCCGCCGCCCTTTGTAACCTATTCGCCCCAGAGCATTTACAGCTGGCGGTAGCCGATCCCGACCTTCTGCTGCCGTCTATTCGCCATGCCGGTTCAATTTTTCTCGGCCGTCACACCCCGGAGGCGCTGGGGGATTATGTCGCTGGCCCCAACCATGTACTCCCGACAGCGCGCAGCGCCCGTTTTTCTTCGGGACTCAACGTACTCGACTTCATGAAACGCAGTACCTTCATCGGCTGCAACGCGGCGGGACTGGCTTCCATTGGCCCAGCCGCAATCACCTTGGCCCGAGCCGAGGGACTGGAAGCACACGCCCGCTCGGTTGCCATCCGGCTCCAGGCGTTTGGCCACGGAACAAGCACATGAACGAAGCTGTTTCTTTCGACCCGCGCAAGCGAATTATTCACATCAAACTTGACGAGCGTACGGTCGTACGGCGCAAACCCGAGGTCGAACACGAGCGCGCCGTAGCCATATTTGACCTATTGGAGGAGAACTTTTTTGAGCCGGTGGACTTTACCGAGCAAGGACCGTTCAACCTCCACCTCAGCGCGGAGGAGGGCCGGCTCATCTTTGATGTACGTACTCAAGATGGCCAGGAACTCACCCGTATACCGTTGCCGCTCACCCCGTTCCGCAGCATTGTACGTGACTACTTTATGGTTTGCGAAAGCTACTACGCCGCAATCAAGCGGTCCACGACAGCCCAGATCGAGGCGCTAGACATGGGCAGGCGCGGACTGCACAATGACGGCTCTACCCTTCTGCAGGAGCGCCTGGCCGGCAAGATCACCATTGACCACGCCACCTCCCGGCGCCTGTTTACTTTGGTGTGCGTCCTTCACGTCCGCGGCTGACCGCGCCGCAACCGTCCGTAGACCGCGAGGCCACAAAGCCAGCCCATGGACGAACTCTCCACCTGGAACGGCATTACCAGCGTTCTTTTTGCGTGTAGCTACAACGCGGTGCGCTCCCCGATGGCTGAGGCCCTGCTGAAACGTCATTTCGGCAAGCGAATCTATGTCGACTCGGTCGGCGTGCGGCACGGCGAGGCTGACCCATTCATGATCGCGGTAATGGCGGAACTGGAGATAGACCGAACACGTCACCGCACCAAGACGTTCGACGAGCTGGAGGATGCTTCGTTCGATCTTGTTATCTCGCTCTCGCCCGAGGCCCATCATCGTGCAATAGAAATGGTTCGTACCATGGCCTGCGAAGTCGAATACTGGCAAACATTCGACCCTACCATCCTTGAAGGCAGTCGAGATGCCCGATTAGACGGCTACCGCCAGATTCGCGACGGGCTGGCTGTACGTATCGGCAGGCGATTTCCATTAACCCGCTGACCTCGCAGGAGTACGGCGGAATACAGCGGCCTGGATTTCTAGGCTGCTGCGTGCGAATACGTGATCAGAACGAGCGGTTCCGTGTCTGAAACCCCTTCAGCAACTCACGAATTTGGCCAAGTTAGAAGCTCTTCAAGACGTGCCGCCGACACGTTTCCACCGCCATCCAGAAAAACATTCGGAACACCGCCGCCATAAAACCGCACATTACCCTTTCCAAAAATATCCAAGGCGCTTCGCACGACACTGCGTTCATCGAAATCCTCTTGCCTTAGGTCGGCGTGGCCGATCCAATGGGGCTTTTTTTTGTCGTAATCGATAATCGTACAGCGGACAGATGTCTCTTTATCATTGGTGCTCATCCTCTGCCTGCGTGCGGCGAAGAAAGAGCGATAGCTGACATCATCTGGTGGGAGTGAATATCCCATAAAAATAATGTGATCCGCCTTCATCACCAAGGCACGCAGATCGCGCTGGATCTCATCGATGAACGAGGGCGGGGTCTGCTTGAAGGAACTTTGCATTACGGTTTGTGTATGATGCGTGAATGTAAGGGTTCCACAATGTAGACAAGCGCGAGCATCGACCCTGCCATTCTCCCACTTGGCTTTTTCCCCCTTCCTTGACTCGGCATCAGAGATGCTGAGATCGTCTATGCTCGGGTAAGTTGCGCGGGGATCAAAACCTTTGAGCGGAGGGGCGGGTATCAGGCTGGATGAGGCGAAATTCCATTCATCGCCATGATAAGCGGAAAGCTTGCCGCAATCGGGACACTCCCGCCAACAGAGACAGCCGTGCGGGAATAGAAACTTACTTAGCCGGGAGCGACTATTTGCGCCCGATCCGTCCTCATTGAGACGCTGCGCCGAGGTTTCATTCATCGGGTACCACAGAGATGGACGGCCCTCGGGCACAATGCGACGGGAGGGAATGAAATGCCCCATATCGTGGAATATCTTCAAGGGCACAGAGGGATTCCCCACATATGGCACTGTGGGACTGTTATTCAGATCGCGGTATGCGACAAACTGCGTCCATATACCGATGGGATCGTAATTCAGGCTGACAAAACTGACATCACCGCGAATGAACTCGGGCCGATCAAAATTATCTGTGAAATTTCGGCCAGCAGACTGCATGCGTTTTCCAAGTGCTACGGCAAACTCGTAATATTTTTGGAGTATAGGGAGTTTGTTTAGGATACAGAGTTGATAGTCGATGTAGAACATTGCATGGAGCAGCATTTTTAGCATGTTTTTGGCACCGAGAAGTCGTCGTGCGTCCAAAAAGCGCCCTTCCTCCGCTTGGAAGCCATGACCAAGTGGAATGTGCATATCCATTACGTTGAAAAGATCGTTAATCTTGAATTTGTTAGAGTGAACTCCCGGGCAAATCTTGACCACATCTTTTAATGCCGGCCAGTCATAGGTCAAGCGCAAATCCATGATACGCTTGCGCAGTTCAGACTCCTCGGCTCCAGGCTTCCAATGTCGAGCCATGGCTTCTAAGTGTTGTTTCTCAATGATGTGGATGCTGTCGCTAGAGTCCTTCTCATCCCCCAGGATGGTAATAAGGTCAATGAGCGTGTCGCGCCAATGGGGATCCCCACTGTCTCCAAGGGCGTGGCGTACTTGGTCGGAGAGGCAATCATCAAGGCATAGCTTATTTACCCCAGACAAGCAGGTGATAAATTTCCCCTGCCCTTCCGTCATTCGCATGCCAAGATTTGCGGTGGCGCCAGCACCCCAGAAGATAACGGTGTGGGTCTCAGACATATTCCTGAACCTACTTTACAGGAAGTGTTATGCCAACTATTTCTGTCTGTGTTGCATAATCGATTCGCAACTCAACGCAAACCTGCACTGCCGCAGCAGAAAGAAGCGCAGATTGAAAGCTTGAGTTTACCGTAAACTTCTGAGTCCTCTCAAATAGCAATGCGCTTGGCGTCCCCGACGGTGGCAACGGAGTTTCTACAAACAGGGTCAAGTCCTTGTTTTCAAGCTTAATGGCGTAGGGTTGAGTGGGAGTAATTATAACTTTAAAGTCAGCAGATGCTGCATTGTCAATTATAAGCTGTACAGTTCCCTTGGTATGATAAATCATTTTCCGAACTCCGTTCCAGGTTCATCCCATTAGAGATTAGCACGGACGGCATTCTAAATGCATCAGTTGCTTTTGCCTCACCGAACGGTCAGGCGCGAATCCGACGGGGGGTTTGATGCCTCGACCGCAGACTTGTACCGTGCCAAATGCTCTCTTCCGGAAGAATAATCTGTAACCGCGCTAGAATGAAAATCAAATGTGGACCGTAACCTGCCTTTCTCTTACATCCTCGTAGCGGTTCGGACACAAAGCTTTCAAGAAATTTCCGGAGGCAATGATGAATCATGCAACCAGGGCTTTCCACACACATGTTTCGGCCATGCCCCGGCTAAACGTTCTCCGCCTGTGTCGAGCGCCGTCCGAGTGAAGCAGTCCGTGCTGTGCCTGACAACACGAGTTAGCCATATTTTCATTATTATCGGCAACCAGTGCATACTTGTCAATCGTTAGTTTGAGCTGGGTAGTAAGCTTTTGCATCGCATTAGAGAGCGGTGGCGAGTTCGAAACGGGCGCTGTTGTGTGGCGCACCATGGGGCGCGGTCGGTAGCCATTATGCCGAGGCGGGCGCCAATGTAGTACCAGAATCCCTCAATGAATATGACGAAACGCCATCTGCTACGTCATCCGATTGGAACCGGGAATTCAAAGCTGCGAGGCTACACTCGAAAAAAGGAACGGCTCCTGCCGCGACAGCGCCTGGCTGTTGGTGCAGATTTTGCGGCATCTCGGTTTTGCCGCCCGTTTCGTCTCTGGCTACCTAATCCAACTCGTTTCCGACCAAAAACCGCTCGATGGCCCGGTAGGGCCGCCAGCTACTTCAACTCACCCTGCTCGCCCCCGACATCACCGACATTATTCTCGACGGCCGCCTGCCCAGAGGGGTCGGTCTCGCCGAGTTCATGAAACCCTGGCCGGGGGTGTGGGAGGAGCTGAGGAAGCGGCTGCGGAAGATGATCGCCGTCCCCTCCAGCAGGGTCAGAAGCCAGGGATGACCTCGGGAGCGATGCCGTCCAAGTTGTCCAGGGTGAAGGAGCCATCGGATTTAACGTGCAGGGAGCGATGCACGCGCGCCGAAGAATACTGGCCGGACTTGCAGTTGTGCTTCCACCAGATTGCAGTCAAAACCGCCATGCTGCCCTCGGGCCGGGCGGATGAGGCGTCATTCTCGAACAGCTTGGGCAGGATCGCCTTGATGATTTCGGCATCCGCATCGCTGAAGCCGGTGCGTTCTGCCAGTTGCGGATTGATGCTGCCGAAAGTGA
>JBAXKX010000158.1:0-6865 GCA_037135115.1 Rhodospirillaceae bacterium | reverse complement strand
CATTCTACACAGCTTGGGCCACCTCAGACAAGCGCCCTCACGGCGCTGGCCCTTCACGGCGCTGGCCCCTCACGTCGCTGGCCCACCCTGATTGCCGGGCGGCGCGGCAATGACGGCGCGACTCGCAAAGCAATACTAATAATGCACCTCACCACCACCGGCCGAAAATTCGTAACTGACTAATCAATATCCGGCACGCGGCCAAAGCGGCCAAGGAATTCGGGCTCGCCATAATCACCAAGATCGGGATCGGCCGTCTGTCGAACCACGACGACGCCTACCGCTCGCTGTTTTTCCAAAAGACGATCAGCGCGCCGCCGGGCCATTCCTTCATTGGCACATGATATCGCGATGTCGGCCCGCAGAATACCCTTTCGGTCAACGATATATGGCTGGCAGATATAGGTCGTAATCTCGGCCATAACCGTCCCCCGTTGTGGCGGCATCCATTGGGCATGAAACTAATTCCATCTGGAATGCCATATATGCCGATTCTGAATGCATACTATCGCATGTCGACTGGCGTTGGATACAATCGCAATCCGCCAGTCAACCGGTCCACCCCATGCAAGTGAAAAATTCAACATTTTTGTCCACACAGGCAAGTAATTTGTGCTAAAATGCACCTAAGTTGGAGGATCGGGGGAGGGGCTGACATGATTGTGCTTAGCCGAGATACCGTAGCCACCGTTCGCCGTCTTTACCAAACCAGCGGGTGGGACGCCGCTGCCGATGAGTTGCAGCGCCGCTGGCCTCAACTTGATGGTGACGACGCATTCGACGTGGTCGAACGGGTGCTAGCTCGCCCGGAAACCGGCCTAATAGGTCGGACTCATTGTAGCCATCACTTGTCGGCGCCTTACGCGTTTCCTCCCTAAGCTGCCGGTCACCCTTGCTGTCCGAAAGGAGAATGCAATGGCCAAAAGTCAGAAAAAGTCCACACGCGAGGCAAAGAAGCCGAAGAAGAACAAGAATAAGACTACGGAGCCGGTTTCTGTGTTCGCTCGGCCGTCGGCATCAACCACAAATTCAAAGCCTTAGCAGGGTCTGTCTGCGTCTGTGGCGCAGTCTTTGACTTTGACGCAGTCTTTTATTATGGCACGGTCTTTTCGGGGATGGCATGACACAGCACGTTAAGGTTGAAAACACCACCCCGATCATTGGTCGGGTCGCCCAGGTAAGCGCAACTCGGATAGTGGGGTTTCTTGAGCAGTCGGTAGGCTTGCTGCCCGAGCGGCCGGTGCGGGTCGGTGATCTTGTCAAGATGACAACACCAAGGGCTGTCATTTTCGGCGTCATCGACTTGATTGATGGTCGCGGTGCTGAGCCGGCATTGGAGATTGATCTGCTTGGCCAGATTCTGTGCCTGCCTGATGCGGTGGGTAGCGGTAGTTTTGAGTTGGGCGTGTCGGTCCATCCGGCACTCGGCGATCCGATACAGGCCACCAGCAGCGAGGATGCGGGCAAGGTGTATGCTCGCCCGACCGAGGCCAGTATGCGAGTCGGGATCATCCATCAGGATCCATACCTACCGGCATACGTCGCCACCGACGAGTTGCTGGCCAAGCATTTCGCGGTGCTTGGGACCACGGGTTCGGGTAAGTCATGTACGGTGGCGTTGCTGTTGCGCAAGCTGCTCTCCGCCCACCCCCACGCCCACGTTTTGTTGCTCGACCCCCACAGCGAATATCTGGCCGCGTTTGAGGGGCTTGCCGAGGCGATCAACCCCACTAATCTTCACCTGCCGGTATGGATGCTGAATTTCGAGGAGATCGTCGAGGTTCTGGTCAACAAGGAGGGGACCGACCGTGTCGCTCAGGTTGCCGTCCTCAAGGATGCACTGCTCCAGGTCCGCCGCTCCTACGTCCCCCAAGGCCAGGAAAGCGGTCACATCACTGTCGACACGCCCACGCCGTTCCGACTTTCAGAACTCAAGTCGGCGCTGAGTTCCGGCATGAGCAAGCTGGAAAGGGCCGAAACCACGACGCCTTATCTAAGACTGCTAGCGCGCCTCGACAGCTTAGTTACCGACCGCCGTTTCTCGTTCATGTTCTCGGGGCTGATTCTGCGCGACACCTTGTCAGAGACCCTATCGCGGCTGCTGCGAATTCCGGTGGCGGGCAAGCCCATCACCGTCATTGACCTGTCGGCGGTGCCGTCCGAGATCGTCGATGTGGTGGTATCGGTACTGTGCCGGACAATTTTTGATTTCGCCCTATGGAGCGTCAAGCAACGTGCGGTTCCGTTGCTGTTGGTTTGCGAAGAAGCCCACCGCTACGCGCCCCAACGCGACGACCTCGGCTTCGGCCCAACCAAGAAGGCTATCTCACGCATTGCCAAGGAAGGCCGTAAATACGGCGTCTCGGTCGGTCTGGTCAGTCAACGACCGTCGGAGCTGGCAACGTCAATTCTCTCCCAGTGTGGCACCGTGTTCGCGTTACGGATGAGCAATGAACTGGATCAGGACTTTATCCGCCGCATCCTGCCAGAGGGCGCCCGCAGCCTGATCAATGCCCTACCATCTCTGCGACCCAGGGAGGCGGTGGTGGTGGGCGTAGGTGTCTCAGTGCCGATGCGCATTACCTTCGACCCGCTGGCACCCGAACACAGACCACGCTCCAGTAGCGCCCGCTTCTCCGAAGCCTGGCAAGCCGACAGCACCGCCCAGCCCTTCGTCGAACAGACGGTCGAGCGCTGGCGCCACCAACGGCGCTAGCCCTTCCCCTGCACAAGAGCCTTCGCGCCATGAGGCGCGCGGGGGCGGTCGCCACTGATACCAACAAAATTGGTATTAATCGTTCCCCATCTTCAACGCGGCGATGAAGGCCGATTGGGGGATTTCCACTTGGCCGAATTGGCGCATGCGCTTTTTACCCTCCTTCTGCTTATCGAGAAGTTTGCGCTTGCGGGAAATATCCCCTCCATAGCATTTCGCCGTAACATCCTTGCGCATCGCGCTAATGGTTTCGCGGGCGACGACACGGCCGCCGATTGCGGCCTGAATCGCGATCTTGAACAACTGTCGCGGGATCAAGTCCTTTAACCGTTCGCAAAGCGCCCGGCCGCGCCGCTCAGCCTGGCCTTGATGAACAATCATCGACAGTGCATCAACCGGTTCGGCATTGACAAGGATCGAAAGCTTGACCAGATCGCCCTCTTCATACCCGTCCAGGCTGTAATCAAAGCTGGCATAACCGCGACTAATCGACTTCAAACGGTCATAGAAGTCAAACACCACCTCATTTAGTGGCAGTCGGTAGACCACCATCGCACGACTGCCGGCATAGGTCAGCTCGATTTGGATGCCGCGACGATCGGTGCAGAGCTGGAGAATACCGCCAAGATATTCATCGGGCAGCAGGATGGTCGCCTTGATCCATGGTTCATCGATTTTCTCGATCCTGACCGGGTCCGGCATATCGGTCGGATTGTGCATGAGCAGAGTCGAGCCGTCTGTCATGTGGATCTTATAGACCACCGAAGGAGCGGTGGTGATGAGGTCAAGATCAAACTCGCGCTCAAGCCGCTCCTGAATGATCTCCAGATGCAGCAGGCCCAAGAAGCCACAGCGAAAGCCGAAGCCCAAAGCCGCCGACGTTTCGGCTTCGAACTGAAAACTGGCATCATTGAGGGCAAGTTTGCCCAGGCTGTCGCGCAGATGTTCGAACTCGGCGCTGTCGGTGGGAAACAAGCCGCAGAATACCACCGGAATCGACGGCTTAAATCCAGGGAGCGGCTCAGTAGCCATTCTGCGTTCATCGGTCAGGGTATCGCCGACCTTTGTCTCGGTGATATCCTTGATGCCAGCAGTTATAAAGCCGATTTCGCCGGGTCCAAGTTCTCCGGTAAGCGTGCCCTTGGGCCGGAAGACGCCGACTCGGTCAACCTCGCGAGTAGCGGCGGTGGCCATCATGCGGATTTTCTGGCCGACCTTCAATCGCCCATCGACTACCCGCACCAGTATGACCACACCAAGATAAGCATCGTACCAGCTATCGACCAACAGCGCCTTGAGCGGAGCATCCTCCTCACCCTTGGGCGGCGGCAGGCGGGCGACAATGGCTTCTAGCACCCCCACGATGTTAAGGCCGGTCTTGGCCGAGATCATCACGGCGTGGCTGGTGTCGAGGCCGATCACATCCTCAATCTGCTGGCGGACCCGCTCGGGCTCGGCCGCTGGTAAATCGATTTTGTTGAGGACCGGGATGACCTCGTGATTGTTATCCAATGCTTGGTAGACATTGGCCAGCGTCTGGGCCTCAACCCCCTGGCTGGCATCCACCACCAGAATCGAGCCCTCGCACGCCGCCAGCGACCGGCTGACCTCGTAGGCGAAGTCGACATGGCCAGGCGTGTCCATCAGATTTAGCTGGTAGTTACGGCCGTCGCAGGCCCGATAGTCGAGTCGGACCGTCTGCGCCTTGATGGTGATGCCGCGCTCGCGTTCGATGTCCATGCTATCGAGCACCTGCTCGCGCATCTCCCGCTCGGCCAAGCCGCCGCAGGTTTGAATCAGGCGGTCCGCCAGTGTCGACTTGCCGTGGTCGATATGGGCGATGATCGAAAAATTGCGAATATGATTGAGATCGGTCATGTTCTATCTTCAGTGTCCAGCGTGCGCCGACCATAGAGCCCATGGAGGCCATGCGCAAGGGTGGGCGACGCAGGGCAAAGTCCGAACGGAAAAACCCGTTAAACGTCCCCATGTGCGATCCTCCCCTGTGCGCTTCTTGGCTGGAAAAGCCGTATCACCTCTGCCATAGTGTGTATATATCCGGGAGGTTCCGGGCGCCCTGGCATGGGTGGATCAGTTGTTGAGTTCCGGCATTAGAAAATAGGAACGGGGAATAATGGGAACGGGCAGTCCACATGCGCCGGTGCCAGTGGCAATGCCTCGAACGGTAGTGCTGGTCGGGCTGATGGGCGCGGGTAAGACTGCAGTCGGTAGGCGGCTTGCTGTTCGGCTGGGTTTGCCGTTCGTCGATGCCGACCACGAAATAGAAACGGCCGCCGGCTGCACCATTGAAGAGTATTTTGCCCGACACGGCGAAGTTGAGTTTCGCCTTGGTGAGCGGCGCGTGATTGAACGCCTTCTCGACCAGCCGGTGCATGTCCTGGCCACCGGTGGCGGCGCCTTTATCGATGCCAGAACTCGGGCGCTTATGCATGGAAAAGTGGTCACGGTCTGGCTGCGGGCGGATCTTGATCTGCTGGTAGCGCGCACGGCCCGACGCAACAACCGGCCGCTGCTCAAACAGGAGGAAATTCCGCGCGACGTGCTAGAGCGACTTTTAGCTACGCGCTATCCAATTTATGCCGAAGCAGAAATTACCGTTGATAACGAGTGCTGGCAGCTCGACGAGATGGTCGAGCACGTACTGGTGGCAATAGAGCGCCATATAGGATTGGTACTGGCTAAGTATCCGCCATTGCCAGAGGCGAAGCCGTGAGGGAAACTGCCATAGGCGAAGCCGTGAGGGAAACCGTTCAGGTCGAACTGGGTGCCCGCAGTTATGACATTGTGATCGGCCCTGGGGTTATGGCCGATGTCGGGCGCTATATTGCAGACACCATCGGTCGCAAAAGGCAGTTGATCATTGTCACCGATCAGAATGTTGCAGTCAAGCATCTGCATACACTAGTAAAAGCCCTTAAAGACGAAGGCTTGGTTCATAGCGTAATGACTCCGCTGGCACCGGGCGAGCATACCAAGAGTTTCTGTGTTCTTGAGCAACTATTGGATGAGCTGCTAGGTCACGGTATCGAGCGCTCGACAGTACTGGTGGCCCTGGGCGGTGGCATAATCGGCGATCTGGTCGGTTTCGCCGCAGCGGTTGCTTTGCGAGGACTTGAGGTTATCCAGGTACCGACGACGCTGCTGTCCCAGATCGACAGCTCGGTCGGGGGCAAGACCGGCATCAACAGTCGCCACGGCAAGAACCTGATCGGTGCCTTCCATCAGCCGAGTCTGGTGCTGGCGGATACCACCGTCATCGACACTCTCGACTTGCGCGAGATTCGCGCTGGCTATGCCGAGATGGTCAAATATGGCCTGATCAACGATCCAAACTTCTTCGCCTGGCTGGAGGTTCACGGCAAGGAGGTAATCGAGGGTGCGCCCGAAGCACGCCGCTACGCAATCGCCACTTGTTGTCGGGCCAAGGCCGCCATCGTCGGCGCCGACGAGCGCGAGTCCGGCCAGCGCGCCTTGCTGAACCTGGGCCACACTTTCGGCCATGCCCTTGAAGCCGCGTGCAATTTCGGCGACACGCTGCGTCACGGCGAGGCGGTGGCGCTTGGCATGGTGCTGGCCTTTGACCTTTCGGTCGAGCTTGGCCTATGCCCGGCCGCCGATGCCTTGCGGCTGCGAGTCCACTTGTCCGAACTCGGCCTGCCCACCGGGGCCGCCGATGTTCCAGCCCTGCCCTGGCACCCGCCCGAGTTGCTGCATCACATGACCAAGGACAAGAAAGTCTGCAACGGTCGTATAAATTTTATCCTCGTCCGGGGCATCGGCCAATCCTTTGTCGCCGAGAATGTCGATATGGCCAACGTGTTGAAGTTGCTGGAAGCCCGGACGACAGTGCTTACTGCGTAAGGACTTTTACGGGGTGCGACATATGGCCCCTGTCCGGATTAACCTTTGATAAAGCACTTGTAGTGTCGAGCCTGAGTCGGGTAAGCCTATGTGACGATCGGGGATCTTCGCTTCTGTCCAGGACCATGATCCTCGGCCCCCGGTCGGATAATAAAAAAAGTTGGGAGGAACCAGTAACCATGACGACCGATAACAAATTCTTTCCCGTGCGTGAAGATTTTGCCAAGAACGCTTGGATCGACAGCGCCAAGTATGATCGGATGTACG
>JBAXKX010000157.1:0-6963 GCA_037135115.1 Rhodospirillaceae bacterium | reverse complement strand
GCCCGCATCGCCGCGTCCCGGCGGCCGTGTGACAGCGCATCTTTTGCGGCGGCGGTGAGGGAATCAATCTCCCGCTGCAGCACCGCCTCAAACTTTAAAAACCGGTCCCGCGTGCGTTTCAGCTGCAACTGCGCCGACTCGGCAAGCGTGAGCTTGGAGGAGGGGGGCGGGGGGGGCTGCCCTCCGGGGGGGGGCGCCGCCTTGCGTTTGGAAGAGGACCCGCCCATTTGATGGGGGCGGGATAGGGTATCGACTACGGCGTCGCCGTTGTGGGTGCACACATCAGGCGGCGAGACGCTCGGCGAGCGGGGCCAGCCCGCTGGTGTTCTTCAGCGGATTGCCCGGCGTCACCAGCCACCAGACCTGATCGACGCCCAGACGCCGCAACGCTTCCAGACTGATATGGCGATGGCCTTCATGGGCGGGATTGAACGAGCCGCCGAGCAGCCCAACCCGACGCCCGGCCCAAGCCGCTCCGCTCAGCGGCCGGGGGCACGGACCCAGGCTCAAGACCTGACCTGACCGCTGCCGCGGACCATGTATTTGTAACTGGTGAGTTGTTCGGCCCCAACTGGCCCGCGAGCGTGCAGCTTACCGGTGGATATCCCGATCTCGGCACCCATACCGAACTCGCCGCCATCGGCAAATTGGGTCGAAGCATTGTGCAAAACGATGGCGCTGTCGATAAGTGCCAGGAAGCGCTCGGCGGTAGCGGTATCCTCAGTCACGATGCTATCGGTATGGTGCGAGCCATGATGGTTGATGTGAGCGATAGCGGCTTCGACGCCATCCACTACCTTTACGGAAATGATGGCATCCAGGTACTCGGTGTCCCAATCTTGAGCTGTCGCCGGCTTGACATTGGCGTCCACCGCTTGGGTCTCGGGGCAGCCACGGACCTCACAGCCGGCACCCAGCAATTCAGCTACCAAAAGCGACAGCAGTGGAGACGCCAGCCGCTTATCCACCAGTCGCCGATCCACCAACAAAGTCTCGGTGGCACCGCAAATCGAGGTTCGCCGCATCTTGGAATTCATAGTCACCGCTCGGGCCTTGACCGGGTCGGCGGCACCATCGACATAGACGTGGCAGAGGCCATCCAGGTGCTTGATCACAGGAATCCGGCTCTCTTGGGCCACCCGCTCGATCAAGGAACGACCGCCGCGAGGAATGATCACATCGACATGATCGGACATGGTCAGCAGCACGCCGACGGCGGCACGATCGATGGTAGGCACCAGTTGGATCGCGGTGGCCGGCAGACCGGCAACAACCAGTCCGGCGGCCAGCGCGGCGGCAATCGCACTCGACGAATAAAAACTCTCTGAGCCGCAACGCAGGATGCAGGCGTTGCCGGATTTCAGGCATAAAGCGCCAGCATCGGCGGTGACGTTGGGCCGGGACTCATAGATGATGCCGATCACCCCCAGTGGCACCCGTACCCGTGCGATGTCCAAGCCGTTGGGGCGGAGCCAACGCGCAATCTCGGTGCCGATCGGGTCGGGCAGGGCGGCAATATCCGCGAGTCCTACCGCCATGGCCTCGAGTCGTTTTTCGTCAAGTACCAACCGCTCAAGTATCGGCCCGGGCAGACCACGGGTACGGGCTGCGGCGATGTCGCGGGCATTGGCGGCCAAAATCGTCGGCCCGGCGGCCCGGAGCGACGCCGCTGCCGCGATCAGGGCGGCGTTCTTGGCTGTAGTTGAAGTCTGGGCCAGCACCTCCGCAGCCCGGCGCGCGGCCCGACCCAGTTCCAGCATATCCTCACGCAAGGATTCGGCGGCGACGGTCACAATGCTTGATCCTTGATCTTTGTTATTTGATTTTTAATGATGGGAAAGCCAATGGAAACGATCAAGCTGGGTTGTTCAGTCGGTGGCGAGCAAAGCCTCGATATCCCGTTCCGCCTGCAACCAATTTTCCAGCGTGCGATTTTCGGATTGCCCATGAACTTCCCATAGCTGATAGGCACGATCGCGCACGAGGTGGTTGCGCTGGCTGTGCATCAGGCCTTCGGCGACGGCGACGTTAATACGTGCCATGGTCTCGATCCCGGAGGCCGTCACCTTCCCCTCCTCGACCGCGAGCGTAGTCCGAATTACGTAGCGGGCCAACTGGTCGAGGTTGATCCTGATTTCCTCCGGCAGAGGGTTACGATCGGCACCTACTATAGCCTTAACCGCAACCCAAACCCGCAGATTGTGGGCCAACGCCTCGCCCAACTCCTCCCCGGTTTCGGCCATAACCAACTGGTCGGCAGCCTCCAACAGGGTGCGGGCATCCTGGTCAAGCAAGGACAGATCATCCGTATTATCGATCGATACCACGACAGCGACGGCCGCGTCGGCCAAAGACTGTGGATTTTGTCCTAAAACCGACTTAGTTTTAGCCATGTGCCCCCCAAACGCCCGCATCAAGTCCCGCTTGCCCAAGCCCCTTTACCTAGCACTATTTGCCCATAATCCAATCTGCAGGAACATGGTAGTAGACCGAAAGGATATTTGAACCCGGATTGGTCGTTGTGATGCCAGCGTTGGAAATGTGACTGTATCCTACAGAGAATCGCGACTGGTTATCGAACTGGTAGCCAAGTTCGACCATAGTGCGAAACTCGATCGGCGAGCCCAGCTTCTTACCGCTGCCGCTGGAATAAAGGCCGGCGCCAAAGCTTGGCGTGAACACAAAGGGGCCGAGAGGAATATCAAACAAGATACCTCCCAGGCCATAAACCGCGCCGTCAGAAGTGGCCTCGACGCCTAGCCAAGGCTTCAACTTGGCATAAGGCTCGATGGCGGCAAGCAGTGACTTACCAAAGCGGTACTCAGCCCGAATATCCGCTGCCTGATAATGCTTATCCTGCGCCGAGACCTTGAGAAAGGCGAGGCCAGGATTGAGCGTAGTCTGATCATAAAGGCCGCCGCCAAAACTCATAAGGGCGGGATCGTCGGCGGCTGCAGCCGGCATTGCCGCCACGAGCGCAGCAAACGAACCAAAACATGCCGCTAAAACTATATTTTTCACCACAAACCTCCACCACTCTAAAATCGTCGCCGTCGCCGTCGCCGTCATCATCACCGTCGCCACCAGCAAGCCGTCACGGGACCACCAACGGGGGACCAGCTTGCATCGTAACTCATTACGGTCGATCGCACGACTAATTATCATGGACCACAGCATAACCACAAAATCATTACCAATCGTTAATGTGGCCAGCTCATGACAAGGCAAGGCTCTTGACGACGATTTCGCCGACGTTACGCGACAGCCCCGGAGTCGTGGACAACCTGCGCAGCTCACGTAGCATCAATGCTTGGCGGGCGGGATCGAATCGACGCCAGCGAGAGAACGGAGCGGCCAGACGAGCGGCCACCTGAGCATTCATAGCATCAAGCTCGATAATCCGGTCGGCCAGGAATGCATAACCGCCGCCGTTGATGGCATGAAAGCGCACCGGGTTGGCACCACCAAATGAGCCGATCAAGGCATAAACCTTGTTGGGATTGCGCCGGTCGTAACTGGGATGGGCGAGCAGGGCCATGACCCGTTCCAGGGTGTCGGGGCGCATTGACCCCGACTGGATTGCCAGCCACTTGTTGATGACCAGCGGTTCATGTTGCCAGCGGTGGTGGAAATCGGCCAGCGCCGCCTCTGCTTCGGCCGACTCGCTGTCGGCGAGCAAGCCGAGGGCGGCGATGGAGTCGGTCATGGTCGTCGCATCGCGGTATTGAGCGGCAGCGGTGGCGAGTGACGAATGGCAGTTCAGCGCCATCAGGTAACTCAGGCAAATAGACTTTAATGCTCGCCGACCGATAGAAGCCGCATCGACCGAAAACACCCGGTCGTCGGCGCAAGCGGCATAAACTGAACTCCAATCATCGCGCAGCGTCCAAGCAAGGCGTTGGCGGACGAACTCCCGCACATGATGGATGGCGTCCACGTCAACTTCATCCATTTCCTGGGCCAAAAGACACTCCCCCGGCAGCAACAGCGTCTTGGCGGCGAAGGCGCGATCTTGGCCGGCGTCGGCCAACTGCCGGCCGAAAGCTGCGATAAAGACGGGGTCCAGGTGCAATGACCGCCTTGCCTGGTAATCACTGACGAGCCGCAGCATCAGGCGCATGGCGAGGGTCTGGCCGGCTTCCCAGCGGTTAAAACGATCGCTATCGTGGCAGAGTAGAAACGCTAGTTCATCGTCACCCAAGGATGTCTTCAGCCGCACCGGTGCCGAAAATCCGCGCAGCAAGGACGGTACCGGCGGGTGGGCCACATTGATGAACTCGAAAGTTTGAGCTGGCTCTCGGATCATCAGCACCCTGCTGCCGCATCCGGCCACCTCTTCCCCATTAAGACGCAAAACTATGTCATGACCATCCGGGCCAAGCAGACCGATGGTCAGGGGAATGTGCAGCGGCGATTTAACCGACTGGCCCGGAGTTGGCCGACAAGATTGGAGCACGGTCAGCCGGTAACACCCGCGCTCGGCGTCGTACTGGCCCGACACATCAAGTTCAGGGGTTCCGGCTTGACTATACCACAGTTTAAACTGATCGAGATCGCAGCCGCCAGCTGCGGCCATGGCCGCCAAAAAGTCGTCGCAGGTCACCGCCTGACCGTCATGGCGAGCGAAATACATGTCCATGCCCTTGCGGAAAGCGTCAGGACCCAAAATAGTATGGATCATCCGCACCAACTCGGCACCCTTGTCGTAGACCGTGGCAGTATAAAAGTTGTTAATTGCAATGTAGGAGTCGGGCCGTACGGGGTGGGCCAGAGCGCTCGCGTCCTCTTGGAATTGGGCAGAGCGCAACCGCTGCACGTCGGCAATTCTCTTGACCGCATGCGAGTTCATATCGGCCGAGAATTGCTGGTCGCGGAAAACTGTCAGCCCCTCCTTGAGACTAAGTTGGAACCAATCGCGGCAGGTGACACGGTTGCCGGCCCAGTTGTGAAAATATTCATGGGCAACCACGCTTTCAATACCGGTAAAATCCGAGTCGGTTGCCGTATCGGCACGAGCCAATACATATTTAGTATTAAATATGTTCAGTCCCTTATTTTCCATCGCCCCCATATTGAAATCGCCGACAGCAACGATCATGTATATGTCGAGGTCGTACTCAAGGCCATAGACCAGCTCGTCCCAAGCCATCGCCAATTTGAGCGAGCGCAGCGCGTGCTCGCACTTGTCCTCGTTGCCCGGCTCAACAAACAGCTGCAGAGCGACGACCCGGCCAGATTTGGTAGTGAAACTGTCATTAATCACAACCAGAGGCCCGGCGACCAGTGCAAACAGATAGCAGGGCTTGGGGAATGGATCCTCCCAGCGCACCGAATGGCGGCCGTTAGGAAGAGCCACGCTACATATCAAGTTGCCGTTGGCTAGCAATACTGGATAGCGGGCAGCGTCGGCCTCGATAGTAGTAGTATAGCGCGCCATAACATCTGGACGGTCGAGAAAATAGGTAATCTTGCGAAACCCTTCGGCTTCGCACTGGGTGCAAAACAAGCCGCCAGACCGATACAAACCCTCAAGTTCCAAATTATCGGCAGGATTAAACGCCGTCACTACCTCTAGTACAAACGATGTCGGTACTTCGAGGATGGTCAGCGTGGTCGCAGTAACATGGTAGGTGTCGGCTTTAAGTTCGATTCCATCAATTTTCAGCCCGCGCAACTCAATTTGCTCACCGTCCAAAACCAGCGCCGTCACTCCATCAGTCCGAGCCGGGTTGATTCTGACCGCAAGCCGTGCGATCACCAGAGCAACATCGTCGGTCAGATCAAAGTAAAGGTCGACGCTATCGACAAGAAAGGGCGGCGGCCGGTAATCTTCGAGGCATACCGTCACCGACGCTGAAATATCCATCGCGTTTGCTCTTAATCAATGGCGGCGAATGGGGGCGAATGGCAGATAATTTCGGCGGCAAATTGCCCATAAGCCGCTACTGGGCCAAACCTGGTTGCGAGCCCAAACCTGTTTGCGAGCGTATCCCACCGGCCCGACGTCCATCGAACAACGGCAAGGCGTTAACAGATTCCCTTAGCGGTTCGACGACCAAGGTTTCCTGTGGACGCACAGTCAAAAGCATGGCCTCCGGGTCACGGCGATGGCGCCCGATCATGAACCCGATCGGCAACATTAGCAAGCCCAAGCCCAGTCCGGTGATCGTCGAGACTGATGAACCGGCAGCTGCGGTTCTTTCACTTGCCAGCTGGATGCGTTGAGTGACCTCGGAAGACAACTGCACCGCCGTCTGCTCGGCGACCAAAATGGTCTCCCTGAGCCGCAAATCCAGCCCCTGAACCTTGGCCTGAGCCTCGGCAACCTGCTGCTCGGCCGCACCAAGTGCCGTTGTGCATTGTTGAAGCTGTTGATTCTTTACCATTTGCATTGGGCTGAGCGGGCTCTCGACTCTAAACTGAAAGCCGAATGCTAGCAGCGCCGCAATCATGGCAGCGATGGTCGAAAAGCCGAAGGCCAGCGTGCCCAGGAATTTCATCAATGTCTCCAAACATCATCCGTCGAGCACCAACACCCGCCTAAATGAGATTATCTTAAAGTATTGCATTTACGTTGTTAATGTCCATACCAAATTTTATCCCAGGCGTACACTAAAAAAATCGCGGCCAGGGCGCGGCATTTGGTGTTTCCAATGAACTTTGCAGATCCAATATGTCGCGTTTGATGCTTAAACGGCCCCCCAGTAATTGATGAAAAATGACTGTCTGACGTCATACGCAGGACACGCGCCAGAGGGATGTGGCGAGGGGTGGGAGGGGAAGGGCGATGTGTCGCAGCCAATCCCCGTACTTGTCGAAGTACACCCCCCAAACACCCCCGAAACCACCCCCGAAACAGGCTTCCCTGTCGCCTGCTCCGGCCGGACATCCCACCTGCCAGCTAATGTCCACCTGCCAGCTAATGTCCACCTGCCAGCTAATGTCCACCTGCCAGCTAATGTC
>JBAXKX010000156.1:0-6978 GCA_037135115.1 Rhodospirillaceae bacterium | reverse complement strand
ATCTGCCAGCCGCCCCCGACCCGCCAGCCGCCGCCGATCAATAGGGACCCTGGTATGTTGAGGAGCTTGCCGCCGTCCGTTGGTCCCCGCATGACGACATCTAGGATTGTTACCCTGGATTTCCTCACTGCGTCTGGCCATCCTGATGCGGTGGTGGCGGGGCTGCTCCTCGTCGTCATAGCCATGCTGGTCTTGCTCGGGCTGGCTGGGCTGATTGAGCCGGTGCTGTCGCTGGACTTGTTTCGCCCTGATCTCGGTTTCGGCGAGTTCGTCCGCATCATGGCCAAGATATTGTTTTCGGTGGTTGCGCTGGTAGCGGCTGGTCTGGGTTTGGCCAAGCATCCGCGCTTTCCTACCCTGTTTCTGGGGTTGGCTGCCGGGATCACGGTGCTCGTAACACTGGAATTGTCCCTATGGCTTAAGGGTGACGGCTCTCTCGCCTTTTTTGACATCGTCGCCGTTTTGTCGGTAGCGTCCCTGCCCTATGTGATCTTTTCGCGCAAGTGTCGGCTGATCTTTCGTCGTCGCTTCGACCTCCGGACTATCGGGGGCGATGGTGCCGATGTGAGCTGGGCGTTGCCGCCGCCTGCAGCGATGCTCCCGGCACCCTGTAGCGTAGACCAAGCGATGATCGAACGGCGGGCGCGGGTGCGCCATGGCGGCAAGGCCGGATCTACAGTTTGTGATGGTTCGGCGCTGACCGTGCCTGTGAAACCACCCGATGATCCCACTACTGCAGCGCTTTGGGCCGCACTCTATGGCCCGGATTCTCCAACCATCCCTTTAGCTGAAGACGCCGAGTCAGACTCCGAAGATGGGCACGGCAGCAGCGGAGCTGGCCGCCGGGTCGGCCTCGAGTCTCTTATAAACCTCAGACCACCTGGGTCATGACATGGCCGAACGGCCTCTCGTAATTGCTATTGCCAGCCAAAAGGGTGGCGTCGGCAAAACCGCGACTGCAGTCAATCTTGCCACAGCGCTGGCCGCCGCCGGGCGACCGGTGCTGTTGGTCGATTGTGACCCCCAAGGCAACGCCAGCGCTACCCTTGGCTATCACGATCACGAAAATGGCGATGGCGGCACTCGGCAATTGCTGGTCGCCGGAGGAGCTGGCCAGGGTGGGGTGTGGCAGACCAGTATCCCTGAATTGTCGGTTGCCCCGGCTGGACCGAAACTCGCCGCGTTTGAAGCCGAATTGGTCGGCATGACCGATAGCCAAAACCGTTTGGTGCGGGCGATTGGCGATTTGCCCGTGCCGTTTGACTTCGTGGTGATCGATTGCCCCCCTTCCCTTGGTTTGCTAACGATCAATGCCTTGATGGCGGCGGACCGGGTAGTGGTGCCTTTGCCTTACGATGTCCATGCGGTCCAGGCGCTGCATCACCTTGATCATTTTATGACGGACCTTGCGGCGGCAGCACGTCGGCCAAAGGCGGTGCTTGATGTTTTGATGACCATGCACCGGCACGAAAGCGGCAACCGTTCCTCACAAACCCTGGCCTCAATCGTGCGGCGCTCATTTGGCGAGCAGGTGCTGACTAGCGAAATTCCTTTCAGTCACGAACTGGCAGCCGCGTCGGCGCTGGGCAAGCCGGTATTGCTTCACCGACCGCGCTCGCCTGTGGCCGGTGCCTATGTCGCGTTGGCAGTGGAACTGGTCCAGCGTCTAGAGGATCGAGCATCGTGGGCGGCCGGGCGCTCGAGCAGTCGCGATAGCGCCATAAGCTGGGACCCGGTGGCGGCTCAGATGGGCATTACCAGCCGACTGGTCTCGTTGGTCACCAATCCGGCCTCCCCGCTCTATGACGTCGAGGCCGCGACCGAGCACCAGACGGCGATGCGCGCCAGCTCGCTGGCGGATGCCGCCGAACGCTCGTTCGGCCTGCGTCGTCATGTCTGGATCGGGATCGGTCTGGTACTGGCGTCGCTGATGATCGGACCAATCCTGTTCTTCACCTTAGCCCATATGGCCCCGGCCGAGTGGCGGCTAAAGGCGGTGACGTCGATCATCGGCGCCCGTACCCCGTGGGAGGCCGGTACCGTGATTCTGGCCCGGGCCGACCCGCGCGCCCAGAAACTGTTGCTGTTGGCGGCTATGCTGGCCGGTAGCCCCAGCCCCGCTTTGGCCGAGTGCCTCGACCAGACCGATTTTGAGCATGGCCCGGTGCTCCCCGTACAGATGCCGTGCTTGATTGCCCTAACGGTAACGCCGGGGCTTAGTCCCAAAAGCGACCGGCCGAAAGAATAACGGGCCATTGCCCATTGGCCCGCTCGGCCGTATAATCACATCCATGCTTGACACCCCTCCCCGCTTTCCTCCCGCGCCGCCACGGCACCTCCTAGCTACCGAGGGGATGCCTGCGGTTGATATCGTGCGATTTTTCGATTCCGCCGAAAGCTACGTCGAGCATAACCGCAATCCTGCTCGTGAGCGGCTCGGTTTGCTGCGTGGGCGTACCTTGGTTAATCTTTTTTTTGAAAACTCAACCCGCACCAGCACCTCGTTCGAGCTGGCCGGTAAGCGATTGGGTGCCGATGTTATCAACATGGCGGTGGCGGCGAGTTCAATCAAAAAGGGTGAAACCTTGCTTGATACCGCAATGACCCTAAATGCAATGCATGTCGACGTGTTGGTGGTGCGCCACCCTGACTCTGGTGCGGTTAAGCTGCTGGCCAATAAGGTCAACTGTGTGGTGATTAACGGCGGCGACGGCAACCACGAGCATCCAACACAGGCACTGCTTGACGGCTTGACCATTCGCCGTCGTAAAGGGCGGCTTGGGGGATTGATTGTTGCCATCTGTGGCGACGTGCTGCACAGCCGGGTCGCCCGTTCCAACATCCACCTGCTGAACGCCATGGGCGCGCGGGTGCGGGTCGTGGCACCGCCAACTTTGCTGCCGGCCGAAATCGGTCGTCTCGGCGCCGAGGTCCACACCAGGATGGAATCCGGCCTTGCCGACGTCGATATCGTGATGATGCTGCGCTTGCAGACTGAGCGGATGAGTGGACAATTCGTGCCATCGGTGCGTGAGTACTTCCATTTTTTCGGCCTGACTCGGGAAAAATTACTGGCGGCCAAGCCAGATGCGCTGATCATGCATCCGGGGCCGATGAATCGAGGCGTCGAGATTGACTCGGAAGTCGCCGATGATATCAAGCGTAGCGTGATTCTAGATCAGGTCGAACTAGGCGTTGCCGTGCGCATGGCTTGCCTTGATCTGTTGACTCGCCCGACTGCCAACGCCGTTTGACTTATGCTACATCTTCCTATCCTTTTGGCAACAGGTTGGCCCGATGCCTAGACTTGCTTACGTCAATGGACGTTACATTCCTCACACCGAGGCCCGCGTTCATGTGGAGGATCGCGGCTACCAGTTCGCCGACGGTGTTTATGAGGTGATGGCCATCCTTGAAGGCCGCCTTGTAGACCTTGATGGTCATATGGCTAGGCTTGGCCGCTCGCTCGCTGAACTGCGCATTGAGTGGCCGATGACTAGGGCTGTGCTGCTTTTGGTCATGCGCGAGCTGATAAGCAAGAATGCGGTCGTTACCGGCTTGATTTACATTCAGATTACCCGAGGGGTAGCTCCTCGTGATTTCAAATTTCCTGGGCCAAAGGTGCGTCCCTCGCTGGTGATGACCACGCGCAAGGTTGTTCGATTCGCGACGCTTGACCAGATTGCCGATGGAGTGGCGGTGATTACCATTCCTGACATTCGCTGGCTGCGACGCGACATAAAATCGGTTTCGCTGCTGCCCCAGGTAATGGGCAAGCAACAGGCCTACGAAGCCGGTGCCTTTGAGGCTTGGATGGTCGATGGTGACGGCATGATTACTGAAGGTTGCGCGAGCAATGCCTGGATCGTCAATGCGGCAGGCGTGCTGGTTACTCGCCATCCCGATAACCTTATCCTCAACGGCATCACCCGGCAATCTTTACTTGGTCTGGCAACCGCTGCCGGTCTGACCGCTGAGATTAGACCATTTTCTGTGGCTGAAGCTTATGCTGCAACCGAGGCGTTTATTTCAAGTGCCACCACCTTTGCCTTGCCGGTAACCCGGATTGATGGTCGGCCGGTTGGTTGTGGCAAGCCTGGTCCACTGACTCGGCTTCTGCGCGCCAGCTACCTGGAATGCGTGGGCAGGGTCCGGCCATGATTCCGCCTTCGCCCCAGCTTTTACCCGATACCTTGCCGTTGGCTATCATATTTGACTGGGATAATACGCTGGTCGATAGTTGGGAGTGTCTTCACGCCAGCATTAATGTCACCCTCGTGGCCATGGGGCAGCGGCCCTGGACCAACGAGTAAGCGCGCAAACGGATACGTCGCTCTATGCGGGACATTTTTCCCGTGCTGTTCGGTGAGCGTTGGGATGAGGCGCGAGCAATTTTCTACGCTCATTTCGCGGCCAATCACATGAAGCAACTGCGGCCGCTGCTGGGTGCCGAGACGTTATTGAAGACCCTTCGAGCGCGCGGGGTTTATCTCGCGGTGGTCAGCAACAAAACTGGTCGCTTTCTGCGTGAAGAGGTGGATGAACTGGGATGGAGCGATCATTTCAGCCGGCTGGTTGGTGCTGGCGATGCCTTGTTCGACAAGCCGGCCACGGCCCCGGTGAAGATGGCCCTTGAGCCGCTTGGATTGACCGTCGGGGCACAGGGCATCGGTCACACTTGGTTCGTTGGCGACGCCGACATCGATATGGAATGCGCCCACGCTGCCCGTTGCCTGCCGGTTCTGGTCGGTGGTGGCGAGGGAAGCGACTTTACTCAGTTTCCGCCGGCATTTCGATTTGACAACTGCACGGCGCTTTGTGACTTGATCAGCCTGCTCAGCGAGCCTATATTACAAGGTGCTTGCGGCGCCCGGTAAGTTGGTGCCTGTGGCCTTCTGGTAACCTCGGGTCCAGTTGACAGACCCCAAGAACAATAAACGAGAGGACACAAAACATGTCCGAAAAAGGTCAAAATGTACAGGATGTTTTCCTGAACCACCTCAGAAAGGGCAAGATACCTGTAACCGTGTTCCTGGTTAATGGCGTCAAGCTTATGGGTATTGTTACTTGGTTTGATAACTTTTCTATTTTACTGCGGCGAGATGCGCATTCGCAGTTGGTTTATAAGCACGCGGTCTCGACGGTGATGCCGGCCCACCCGGTTACGTTGTTTGACCCCTCCGACCGGGATTCCAATCACGACTGATGGCACGGCGGAGGCCCCAAATGGGGCGCCCCCTGGTTCGGGGCGTGCCGCCGTAATCCATCCCGTGCTGCGTGCCGCAAAATACGGCAAGCGTAGCCCTGGTTCGCAACTTAAGGAGGCTATGGCGCTAGCTGCGGCAATCGAGCTTTCGGTTGTTTATTCCGATGCGATACCGTTGAGCCGTCCCAATCCTTCACTTTTACTCGGGTCCGGTACGGTGGAGAGCCTTGCCGCCATCGTCGAGGCGCAGAGCATTTCGCTGGTCGTGGTTAACCATCCCCTTACCCCGGTTCAGCAGCGCAATCTTGAACGTGCCCTCAAGGCCAAGGTGATCGACCGCACGGGCCTCATTTTGGAAATATTTGGTGCTCGCGCCCAAACCAGCGAGGGTCAGTTACAGGTAGAGTTGGCGGCGCTGACCTACCAACGATCGCGCCTTGTTCGTTCATGGACCCACCTGGAGCGGCAACGCGGTGGGTTCGGCTTTTTGGGAGGTCCAGGAGAATCGCAGCTTGAACTCGATCGTCGGTTGATTGGCGACCGCATCATCCGCATTAAAAAGGATTTAACCGAGGTTCGCCGCACCCGTGCCCTGCATCGCCGGGCCCGCGAGCGCGTGCCATATCCGGTGGTGGCGCTTGTTGGTTATACCAACGCGGGTAAATCAACCTTGTTCAACCGGTTGGCCGGGGCCGACGTTTTCGTCAAGGATTTGTTGTTCGCCACTCTCGATCCGACCATGCGGGCCATTACGTTACCTTCGGGGCGCAAGGTTATTCTTTCGGACACGGTGGGTTTCATTTCCGATCTGCCGACCGGCTTGGTGGAGGCCTTCCGCGCTACCCTGGAAGAGGTTATCGCGGCTGACATAATCATGCATGTCCGAGACATCTCCCATCCTGATAGTCAAGCCCAGCGCGATGATGTTCATACCGTGCTCAAGGATCTGAAAATTGAACCGGAATCCGATCCGCGACTGGTTGAGGTGCTGAACAAGATTGACTTGCTCGAAGGTGATGCCCACCAACAGGCGTTGGCCCAGTTTGACGGCGGCGCGGGCCGGTCGGTGGTTGCTGTTTCGGCCCGGAGCGGAGAGGGACTTGAGCAGCTTTGCGCCGTGCTTGACCGAATGATGACGGCGGAACGTATCACCATCAACCTGATGGTCGACCTTGCCGACGGCGCCGCGCTGGCTTGGCTCCATCATAACGGTGAGGTGCTGTCGCAAAGGGATGATGATGACTCGGCATTTGTCCGGGTCGCGCTGTTGCCGGCCGACTGGGCTCGCTTCCAGCACCGCTTTCCGTATCGCGCCCCTGAATGCGCCCCTGAATGCGCCCCTGAATGCGCTCATGAATAATCGGGTCAGCCGAGATGCGTGCCGAACCGTTGTGGCTCTTTTCTATGCTGTTGGTTTTGGTGTTGGGGCCGGCATTGGCTCAAGACCAATCGCAAGATGGCCCTGACGCTATTGCTCCCGCCGCACGGGAGATATTACGCAACTGCCGCGATCCACTGTTCATCAATTGCTTCAAGGAATGGTATCCAGGAATTGAAAAGAATCGCGTAAAAAATCGTCCCCAGCCCCCGCCCGGCCCTCCGCCGGCTCCGCAAAAACAGGCACCCTCCCCGGAACAGCCAGAAGGCGCGTTGGATGTCGTGACCGACCAGCAAAAGCCGGAACCGCCGGAGGCTGATGACAAGAAACCGGAGGCAAAGCCTGCCCCAGAAACTAAGACCACCCCCGAAACTAAGCCTGCCCCAGAAACTAA
>JBAXKX010000155.1:0-7023 GCA_037135115.1 Rhodospirillaceae bacterium | reverse complement strand
AATATGGTGCATCGCCGACCAGCAGCACGGCACTATGTCCGAGCAGCGCGGCGCGGGATAGGCTGTGATCGATCAGGGCGGCTCCCAGACCTTCGCCGTGCCGGTGCCTCGCCACCGCGATTGGTCCCAGCAGCAAAGCCGTTTCGCCATTGGTGATGCTCACCGGCCAATAGCGGATGGTTGCGAAGACCTCGTCCGCCCTTGCGTTGACGAAGGACAGCTCCGCAATCGGCGGCACGTTGACTCGCAGACGATAAACTGTCTTAGCGGTGCGTTTGACCCCGAAAGCAAGGTCGAGAATGGTCTCAATGGCAGCGGCGTGGGCAGGCTGTTCGGCGATGATCGACATGAAGTGGAAACTTTCCCGGCTTATGGGAGTGGGCAGGTGCGAATCGCACCGAAGCCGGGTGGTGCTGGAGGCTTCCTAGCGAAGCACCAACAGAGCGGCACCGTAACGCGATCCGACAAAAAATTTGCCAGCAAAAAGCAGGCAGGAAACTCGTCGTCGCTCGCTGCTACGGATAATCATCCCTTCATGCCTATGAAACGTGTTTCGAATTTTTAGTTACACCAATTGCACCTTGAATACCAGCATCATCTTCAGTCCGCCGTTAATCTTCGCGCGGCGGCGGTGCCGGACTGGCCAGTATCCGTTCGTTGCCGGCGTGACGGTCCGGCCGTTCGTGGCAATCGACTCCGCCTAGGGTCTTAGTGCAGACAAGTTTGGAGCGGTCAACCTCCTGCGGGTATGATTTACAGTACTCGCCCTCCTTCTCGAAGTGGATGATCGAGCAATCTTTGCCGGTCGCCCAGGTTAAAACGTGGTCGGTGGGCAATTTTTTGGTCGCAGGCAGCGTCAGCAAAGTGGTGCCAAGGGCTAAGCCGCCGATCAGGCCGGGGGTTATGGAAGTGCCGTACTTGGCGGTAGCGTTGGCGACTGCGTCAGCGCCATGGGTCTCGCCACCGAATGGCGTCGAGCAGCCGGTCAAAACCGGCGCTACCGCCATCGCTGCCACCATAGCCACCGTGCATGTGAACATGGTCCCGCGCATCGACTACTCTCCTCAAACTAAAATAAGCCAACGACACGACCTATATATCAAAACAGAGTCTTCGCGTTGTGTCTGCAGTAATCCATTGGCCGTTCAACGCAACAATGTGCATAGGCGCTGGTGGCACAGGACCAGCACGAACATTTGCGGGTAATCAGTGCAGATTATTTTATAGACGATTTCGCCGTTGCCGCCGGGTACCTGCCGCATGACCTCGATTTTGCCCGGTTTGCAGTTGGAGGCTTGCGCCACCTGTTTGGCTTCGATCTCGGCCCCGGCGGCCAGGGAGCGCCCGGGGATGACAATCATCAGTAGAAATAACATAATGGTCCGCATTTCGCCCCCATTGCTATTGGCCCAAGGATATTAGCGCATAGGATCCGTTGCTGCGAGCGTTTCGAGGGTTGGCGGATGTCGTGGTTGGGCATATGGTATAGTTGACTGTAATTTTCGCCATCAGAGGATATTGCGCTGAATTTGTCGCCCGTTCCCCCACCTTCCCCTCTTGCCGTGGTCCTCAACGAAAGTGCCGGGACCTTGCTGAGAACACCGTTGGCGTGGCTGGCCGCCGATATCCGCGACCGTTTCGCCGAGGCCGGGGTTGAGGCTCTGGTCGTCACTGCTGCCAGCAAAACCGTCGAGGCGGCGATACGGCGGGCGGTTGCTTCGGATGTGCGGGCGGTGGTGATCGGCGGCGGCGACGGCACGGTGGCGACCGCAGCCGGTCTTCTGCTTGGCACCGGCAAGGCTCTGGGGGTGCTGCCGCTTGGAACCATGAACCTGCTGGCTCGGGATCTTGGTATGCCGGTTGATTTGCCGTCCGCAGTGGCGGTGCTGGCTCGGGGGCATATCAGGCGGATCGATGTTGCGGAGGTCAATGGACGCATTTTCCTCAATAATTCGCTGATCGGGCTCTTCCCCTCGTTGGTCCGAGCCCGTGAGCGTCAGCGTGGTGTGCCGGGATGGCGCCTGTGGCCAGCTATGTTCTCGGCAGTATATAAAGCGCTGCGTTATTACAATTTGCTGGATGTTTCGATTGATTTCGGCTCGGGTGGACGACTTGTCAGAATTCCGGCGCTGGCGGTGGTTAACAATGCCTATAGCGACCGTGGCGCGGGCTTTCTCGGACGCCCCCTTTTAGATGAAGGGCGGTTGGGGGTTTATCTCGCCACCCATCGTACCCGGCTTGGGTTGGTGCGATTGATGGCCGGGCTGGTGCTCGGAGGTTGGCAGGGCGATGCCGAACTTGAAGCCCTGACCGTGACTGAACTTACGGTGTCGAGTCACCGTCGCCGTCTTCGAGTCGCCAATGATGGCGAGGTGATGCGGTTGACGCCCCCCTTGATCTATCGCATTCGGCCACAGGCCCTGCCGGTGCTGGTCCCAGCCCCGCCCCCGGCCTTGCTTCCCGGTAAGGAGGTTGCGGCTTGGAACAAGGCTTCGTGAAAACGATCGCCCACCTCTCCGACCTTCATTTTGGCTCCGCTAACGTTGAGGTGGCGGAGGCGGTGCTTGCCGATCTGGCGTTGTGCCGGCCGTCGCTGGTGGTAATTAGCGGAGATTTGGTGCAGCGCGCCCGGCGCCGACATTTTCGCGCCGCCCGATCGTTCTTGGAGCGGTTGCCGGCACCATGGCTGGTGGTTCCAGGTAATCACGACATCCCGGCTTATAACCTGCTGGCCCGCTTCACCATGCCGTTTCGAAATTATCGCCATTACATCACGCCGGACCTTAATCCGTTCATCAGTGATGGTGAGGTGGCGGTGCTTGGAATCAATACGGCGCGGCCATTGATATTCAACTTCGCGCACGGCCGGATCAATCGCCAGCAGATCGCCCGTATTGAGAGCGCGTTTAAAAACCTGCCGTCATCGGTTTTTAAGATTTTAGTCACCCACCACCCTTTTATGGGCCAGCCCGACGCGCCGGGCCGGGTGTTGCTTGGACGGGCGCGGCTGGCGCTGCCGGTGCTGGCGTCTTGCGGTGTCGATCTGTTGCTGGCCGGACATTTCCACCGCAGCTTTGCTGGCGACATTGGCGAACATCACCAGCAACTTGGGCATCCGATCCTGATTGCCGCCGCCGCGACCACAATCTCTACCCGGCTGCGTGATGAGCCCAACAGCTACAATGTCATCACCGTTGCGCCACCGAAGGTGACGTTTGAGGAGAGGGCCTGGAACGGCTTCGAGTTTGAACCCGTCGGCCGCACCAGCTATGTCTGTAACCATAGCCATTGGCTGCAGGCAAGCTGCTAGGTAGGTAAGCGGTTGGGCGTTGGTATTATTTAACCCTCGACCAACTCCGCGACAATCTCGGCCAGGGCCAGGCATGAGGTTAGGCCCGGCGACTCGATCCCGTACAGGTTGACTAGCCCGGGAATGCCATGAATGGCGCGGCCCTGGATGACAAAGTCGGCTGCTGGTTCGCCGGGGCCGCTAAGTTTGGGACGGATGCCACAATAGGCTGGAACTAGCCCGCCATCGGGCAGGCCGGGCCAGTACTGGCGGATTACCGCGTAAAAGTTGTCGGCGCGCGTGGGGTCAACGCTGTAGTCAATGCCGTCAATCCATTCGACATCCGGACCGAAGCGGACTTGCCCGGCAAGATCAAGGGTGACATGGACGCCTAGTCCGCCTTCCGGAGGGATCGGATAGACCAGACGGCTGAAGGGTGGCTTGCCGCCGGCCAGGGAGAAATAGTTGCCCTTGGCCAGAACCTGCCGGGGAATGGTCGAAGCAGGCAATCCCTCCAGCCGCGCGGCTACTGCCTGTGCCCCAAGCCCGGCGCTGTTGATCAATAGGTGGCAGCCGAGTCGCATCGGCTCGCGCCCGCCCACTTCGAGTTCAAAGCCGTCGTCAACGACACGGCCGCCAGTAGCTGGGCTGTTGAAAGCGATGACCGCCCCTGCGTCCTCGGCTTCTCCGCGCAGTGCTAGCATCAGGGCGTGGCTGTCAATGATGCCGGTCGAAGGGGAATGCAAGGCCGCCGCACAAGTCACCGCCGGCTCAAGCGCGCGCGCCTCGACGGGGCTCAACCAAACCAGATCATCAACGCCGTTGATTTCCCCTTGCGCCGCTATCGCCTCCAGCTTGTGCTTCTGGGTGGGCGAGGTGGCCACGATCAGCTTGCCCAAGCACCGGTGGGGAACGCCGCGTGTTTTGCAAAATTGGTAGAGGGCTAGTCGTCCGGCAACGCAGAGGCGGGCGCGTATGCTGCCCGTAGGATAATACATGCCACCGTGAATGACCTCGGAGCTGCGGGAGCTGGTGCCGGTGCCGATGGCCGCAGCCGACTCCAGCACCACAACATCAAGACCGGTCTTTGCCAGCTGGCGGGCAATAGCGAGACCGACAACGCCAGCCCCGATCACCACGCACTCGACCCGCTCCATGACGCAACCTTGCCAAAGGCATTAGTTGGGGGCGGCATCCCCGGGACCGCTAATCACGCCAAGGGTCCAGGCGGTTCCGATCGCAGCTAAACCGCTGACCATACCCACAGCGCAGCCGATTCCCGCTGTGCTGAGAATGGCCGAAACACTTGCCGGCAGTCCAATGCCGCTGCTGGCGATGGTCAGTACCGGTAGTGCGATTGCGAGCGCACCAGCTGCGGCACCCGCTGTGCATCCAATGATCACGGTATCAAGACTGATAAAGCCGTCACTACGGGCGGTCGAGCGTGGTGGCTCCTGGAGGATAACCACATTCGCAGTGCTCTCGGCTAGCGTAAGCGACATCTTTGGGATTCCACCTTGGGGGATGCCATCTTGCGCTGCCTGGGCGATTGACGCCCCCGACATTAGAATTCCGCATAGCAACCCCAACAGTATGGCCGTGGTCATTTTCATCGCGGCAACCTTCCCTTTTCGGCTGGCAGCTTCCCTAACAGGAAGTCTAAGGCGCCATCCTTAACAAACATATAATGCCAAACATTGCACTAGCTCTGCAAGGTGCGACCGTTTGTCAAAGCCGCAAGGTGCGAACGGTTGTTCAGCTCAAGTATCAGCCGAACACGGCGTTCCAGGCCGAGCCGATCTTGAGAAAAACCCAGTGCAGGGCGGACAGGATGACTCCGCCGAACAGGCCGACGCTGCAGCCAGCTCCCGCCGTGACGACCATGGCGATGAAGGAGGGCACCGCCCCGACATAAAAGGTCCAGCCGATTAAAGGCGGCAAGGCGGTAACCAGGGCGCCTGCTGTGGCACCGATGGCGCAGCCGAAGAAAACCGATTTTGCGTCAACTAGGCCGCTGGTTTTGGCGGCGTGCGGTTGCGTGGTTGGATCGCTGATGGGGAAGGACGCGACCACGATGTTGGCCGTGCCAGGAGCGGTCTGAGCCGCTATAACTATTGTGGCGGTCGGAGCCGCTTCGGCTAGCTGCACCAGCGCGAGGCTGGCGACCAGAGCCAACATGATGGAACAATACCGCGTCGCTGCCACTACCGCCATGAACCGTACCCCACAACCATTTGGACCCGCTTGCCCAAGGCTGGCGGATAATGCAGCAGTTGCGGGTGGTTGGTCAATCGCGGCCGGTCAATCCTTGAACATATTGTTCCAAGTATCGCGTACCGTCTCGCGCACGATTCTTCCCACCGAGTAGGTTCCCGAGGCGGCAACGCCCAGGACCAAGCCATAATAACAGCCGAGTCCCATGCGCAGCGCTAGAGAACTTACCTGAGTAGGCCAGCCGGAATAGGGAATCCAGCCGATCACCGGCGGAAGGCCGGTAACCAGCGCGCCGATCGAGGCGCCGGTAGTGCAACTCAGGAATACAACATTTTGGTCGATGAACGGTGGTTTCTTGCGTAAGGCGCTGTCATCGGGTCGCCAAGTGTCGGGAGCCGACGACTCGGCGGCCACCGCCGTCGCCGCCCGTGCCTCTTGCGGTCCTGGTGCAAATGCCAACAGCATTGCCAAAACCATTACCAACGGAATTACCAACAGCTCCGACAATACCTTCATTGCCGGTGCCTCAAAATATCCGGTGCCAAGCATCGCCGATGATGCGCAGCGTTGACTGGGTGGCCGAAACTGCGACGCCTCCGATAACACCATAAAAACAGCCAAGGCTCGACCGCCATAACACGACTGCCATCGAGGGGTAAACGCCTTGATAGAAGGTCCATTGCGTCATTGAGCGGGGGAACGCCACCGACGCAGCACCGATTGCAGTGCCGATGCCGCAGCCATAGAAGGGCACTGCCTGATCGATGAACGGGAGAGTTGGCATCACCTTGGCGGTTTCGGCCATGGCTCTGGTCGCGCCAATTCCTGCCATGCCAAGCGACGACGCGGCGAGCATTAGATACAGCACGTAGGTGCGAGCAAAGGTCATGGGCGGGTCCATGGATTGGATTTTGAAACCTAAACTTGATTTAGACATGCCTGAAAGGATGTGTCCACTCCGCCTTTCTAATGTGTGACCCGGCAGGGTAATTCCAATCTGAGCCGTGGTTCATTGATGCATAAAGAATAACTAGATACTTATATTGTAAATTGTTTTCAAATGAAAGTAATTTTTCAATAACATATATATATATGTACTATTATACATATATCGAACAATAGGTTATGAAAAATGAGTTTTGGATATTTTTTAGTTAGAATTAATATACTTGGTCTTGATGCTAGATTGTAGCTCTAATATGTTGCGTTAACCATAATATTACAATGTAATTCTATCAATGGATGCCGTGGAGTTTATTCCTGGTCGCGTCCAACCGATGTTCCGGCCGCCCATCGGAGTGCGACTCTGTATGACTGTTACGATTGTGCAACACTGCTGTTCAGCACTGCGGCGGTTAGAATCGTGCAACCGTGGCGTCCAGAGTTGTGGTTAGGGCCATGAGGCCGCATCCGCCAACGACTCGGTGTCGATCCCAACAGCTTATACCAGTGGCCTTTGATGATAACCCATCAAAGGCCCCCTCAGACGGCGGGCGCCCGCGTCTCGCGGGCTTGCCTTC
>JBAXKX010000154.1:0-7036 GCA_037135115.1 Rhodospirillaceae bacterium | reverse complement strand
GGAAATTACTGTCATCATACCAACTGGCCTGTTCCTCAAACCAGCGTACCCAACGCAAAGGGTTACAAGCAAATTCCTTTGCCGCTTTACTTTGACGGTAACCTAGACTGCTGAATATATTATCGAAGTCGACAAAAAGAGCGCTTCGGATTTTTTCTGACATTTATTCCTCTTTTGCGTAGGTACGCCACCTCCTAAATCTATAGATGCGGCAGGTTTCGGTTTACGTCCGCGCGCCTTTTCCCCGGATGCGTCCGCCATTTAAATTCCGTATGCCACCCGCCGATCGTTCCTGCTCATCAGGGACTTGAAGCGAGCTATCGCCCAAAGCGGGAAATAGGCTGCGTAACCATGATAGCGCAGGTAGAAGACTCGGGGAAAGCCGACGCCGGTATACAGTTTTTCTTCCCAGCGGGCACCCTTACGCGGGGCGCGTTCGAGGAAACTCACGCCGCGTCTGACGGCATCGGCTTCGACCTCGCCCGCAGCCATCAGGCCGAGTAGCGCCCAGGCGGTCTGGGACGGCGTACTCGACTTGACTGCGGTCCTGGTTTCGCTCCAATAGGTGGCGCAGTCCTCACCCCAGCCGCCATCGTGGCGCTGTTGAAGCAGTAGCCAGTTAACTGCTCTGCGGATGGCCGGGTCCTGGTGGTCCATGCCGACCGCGTTGAGGGCGCACAGTACCGACCAGGTGCCATAAACATAATTGGTTCCCCAACGTCCAAACCACGAGCCGTCGGACTCCTGTTCTTTAAGCAGATAGTCGACACCCCTCCTCAGCACTGGATGGTTGGAATCATATCCAAGCTGCGCCAGGAAGCCGATGCAGCGCGCCGAGACGTCCGACGTCGGTGGGTCGATCAGGGCACCGTGGTCGGCGAAGGGGATATGGTTCAAATACTCATGGGTGTTGTCGGCATCATAGGCACCCCAGCCGCCGTTCTTGCTTTGCATACCGATCACCCATTCGGCAGCGCGCTCCCAAGCCTCACGATAGCGCTCATCGCCGGTCCGGTGCAGCGCCATGCCAACTACGGCTGTATCATCCACGTCGGGATAATAGGCATTTCCATATTGAAAGGCCCAGCCGCCGGGCCTCAGCCCCGGTTGAGTGCTGTCGGCCCAGTCTCCGACCTGATCCAGAATCTGGCGGTCGCGCAACCAGTCGAGGGCGCCGCGAACAACCGCACCGTCAACTCTTTCGCCAGCTTCAAGGAGGGCGTGGGCGGCCAAGCTGGTATCCCACACCGGCGAGACACAAGGTTGGCAGTAGCCGCCCTTCTTGCTCCGGATTAGCAGCTTGTCCACCGCCAAGCGGGCGGTCGCGAAGTCGGGATGGTCGCGGGGATAGCCCAGTGCGTCATAGGCCATAACCAGGAAGGCCATGGGCGGAAAAATAGCCCCCAGGCCATCCTCGCCATTCAACCGCAACTGGATGAAATTTAGCGCCTTACCGATCGCGTGGCGCCGAATCGGGCCGGGCATCACCCTGTCCAGTGGGTGAAGAGCGTAATCAAGGGCTAACAGAATGTTTCCCCAGGTCGAACCGGTGGGGTTGATGTTGTAACGACGCTCCCGCTCCGGCGCGGTGGTGAACAACTCGCGGATATCAATTCCGGAGCAGTTGCGCGGCACGGGCTTGATCGCCTGAAGAATCAGCATAGGAACCAGCGTCAGCCGCGACCAGTACGAAACCTTGGACAGATGAAAAGGGAACCATTGCGGCAACAGCATCACCTCGACCAGCATTACCGGCACGCCTCGCCAGGGAATCTGGCCGTAAAGCGCGAGCATGAAGCGGGTTAGCACGTTAGACCGGGCGGCACCCCCGCGCTCCAGTATGGCACTGCGGGCCCGCCGCATATGGGGGGCGTCGGGATCATCGCCGATCAGCTTGAGCGCGTAATAGGCTTTGACGCTGGCGCTCATGTCGAAGTCGCCGTCGTGAAAGAGCGGCCAACCACCGTGCTTGCACTGGCCTCTGCGCAGATAGATTCCAATCTCGGTCTCAATCGCCGAGTCGGGATCGCCGAGAAAGTGCCGAAGCATGACAAACTCGGCAGGAATTGTTGCATCAGCCTCAAGCTCAAACACGAAATGCCCATCGGGCTTTTGCAGCGCAGCCAGTTGAGCCCGAACCCGGTTCACCAGGTCGCCCACATGATCTCTGAGACTTGAGCCGAACGCCAATCCGTCCATGACTTGCTACCTAATCCGTGTCCACACTCAGAACGTAAATCCTACACAGGAAAAACGCCCCGCTCAGGAAATTGGCCTGCACGGCCCCCTTACAGTGGCCAGCAGCCCCTGTCGGTTGACATAGTTCTGATTCTTATTTGTCGATTTTCGCGTTGCCGAGCAAGCAGTCAGAACAACGTGTCGTTACAATTTTGCCCAATGTTGCGGAAGTGTCATAGTCGGCGAACGGTTGCACTCAGTGACGCAATGCAGCATATAATCAGGCATGAGCGATGATGTGTCCATGATTGTTTTTGATCGGGCGTTGGTGCGCCGCCGTCGTGACCGCGCCGCTGCGGGTTTCGCCGACCACAGTTTTCTTGTCGCCGACGTAGCCGACCGGCTGTGCGACCGGCTTTTAATGATCCGCCGCGATTTCCCCAGAACCTTGGATCTCGGCTGCCATCACGGGGCGACCGGTAGGAAGGCGGGGCAAGTGAAGCGCATCGAGTCGCTGGTCTCGTGCGACCTTTCGCCTGCGATGGCGGCCCGCTGCGACGGATTGTCGCTGGTGGCGGATGAGGAGTGGCTGCCCTTTGCCGATGGTTGTTTTGATCTTGTAATCAGCAACCTTAGTCTGCATTGGGTCAACGACCTGCCGGGGGCGTTGATTCAAATAAGGCGGGTATTGCGTCCCGATGGCTTCTTCCTTGCGGCGATCATGGGCGGCGATACCCTGAGTGAGTTGCGGCGTAGCCTAGTCGATGCTGAGCTGACCGTGTCGGCCGGGGCGTCGCCACGGGTGTCACCGTTCGCCGATCTTCGCGATGCGGGCGGGTTATTGCAAAGGGCCGGTTTCGCCCTGCCGGTGGCTGATATCGAGACCGTAACCGTGACTTATCCCGATATGTTTCGTCTGATGGCCGACCTGCGCGGCATGGGCGAGACCAACTCGGTCTTGGCGCGGTCACGCCGGCCTGCCCGACGCGCGTTGTTCCTGGAGGCGGCCCGGGGCTATGCCGAGCGTTATGCCGAATCCGACGGAAGGATCACGGCTAGCTTCCAAATCCTGTACCTCGCCGGCTGGAGTCCCCATCCCGGCCAACAGCAGCCCTTGCGTCGCGGCAGCGCCACTACCCGGCTTGCCGATGCGCTGGAGAAGCTAACCGATCAAACTGAACCGCGACACGGGCCGTTGGTATAATTCTACAGCAAATCACACAGCATCGCGACCAGAGGCAGGTCGGCTGGCGGCATGGCATAGGTCGAAAGATTATTGGGGCGGACCCACGCCAAGGCCTGATGCTCACGTGCGACCGGCGTGCCCTGCCAGACGCGGCAAACATAGAGCGGCATCAAAAGGTGAAAACTACCATAGTTATGTGACGCGAAGGTGAAAGGGGCAAGACAGCTGTGTCGGGTATTGATGCCCAACTCCTCATCAAGTTCGCGAATTAGTGCCGCTTCCAGTCCTTCGCCGGGATGAACCTTGCCGCCGGGAAATTCCCACAGCCCGGCCATGTGCTTGTCTTTAGGACGCTGGGCCAACAGGACCCGGCCATCGGCATCAACCAGCGCCACCGCAACCACCAGAACCAACGGCGGGTTTAGGCCCGTGGTTCTGGAAGGCTGGGTGCTGGAAGCCGGGTCCTCCCGAGCCTCAAGACAGCTCATAAATAACGACCATTCTTAACTACGACCCCCTCTTAACTACGACCCCCTCTTAACTACGATAGGTGCCGTTGATGTCGATGTAGCCATGGGTCAGATCGCAGGTCCAGATTGTGGCTTCGCCCTCGCCTAGCCCAAGCTCGACGCGAATATCAATCTCGCGCCCCTTCATGTGGGCGGCAACCGGAGTTTCGTCGTAGTTGGGCACGGCTTCACCCTCGGCGGTAACCTGAATTTTGCCGATGAAAATTTGGAGTCGATCGCGATCGGCGCGTTCGCCTGCCTTGCCGATGGCCATGACGATGCGGCCCCAATTGGCATCCTCCCCGGCGATTGCAGTTTTGACCAGCGGCGAGTTGGCGATACTGAGGGCAACGTTGCGCGCGGCTTTATTGCTGTCGGCGCCGCTAACCGTGATTGTGACGAATTTGGATGCGCCTTCACCATCACGCACGACCAGATGAGCCAGCTCGAGCATGACTTCATTAAGCGCTCGCCGGAAGTCCTGCAACCGCCTTGCCTTGAACTTTGCCACCGGCTTGTTGCCGGCCTTGCCCGTCGCCAGCAGCAGGACGGTGTCGCTGGTCGATGTGTCGCCGTCTATGGTGATGCTGTTGAATGTGCGACGATTTGTCTCGTTTAGCAGTTTGCGCAGGACTGGCGCCTTGATGGCGGCGTCGGTGAAGATAAATCCGAGCAGGGTCGCCATGTCGGGCGCGATCATGCCCGAACCTTTAGCGATGCCGTTAATCGTTACGGTGGTATCGCCGATACTCGCAGTTCGGGTTGCCGTTTTGGGAAAAGTGTCGGTGGTCATGATCGCTCGGGCTGCCTCGCCCCAGTTATCAGCCGACAGCGAGGCGATGGCGGCGGGTAAATGGACCGGAATAATCCCGGGCGACATCGGTTGGCCGATTACGCCGGTCGATGCCACCAGAACTTCGTCGGGTTCGCAGCCAAGCAGCGTGGCCATCGCATCGACGGTGGCGGCCACTGTATCGACACCGTGGCGACCGGTGAAGGCGTTGGAATTTCCGGAATTGACTACCAGTGCGCGCGCTCGTCCGGTCTTGACCACATCACGGGACCATTCGACCGGCGCCGAAGCCGTGCGTGAGCGCGTAAACACGCCAGCGACAGAGGTTCCAGGTTCGACCACTGCCACCATTAGGTCGGTGCGGTCCTGGTATTTTATGCCGCAACGGGCGACCGCCAGCGTGACGCCGGGCAGCGCCGGCAGCTCAGGAAAACCATCGGGAGCTAAAGGTGATGTGGCCATGACGACTCGATCCTTTGTTCTAGCCGTATTTCAAGTCTCGGTGGTTGGCAGCCGCTTGCGGATTTGTTGGCGCCGCTCACTTGGGTTGGGGTGCAGGTGGCATGGGGGTGCCGTCCATGCGGAATAGCTCGATTTTTGCCTTTTCCCGCAAGTCTTTGACGACTCCGCCGACGATTTCCTGTGACATTTCATTTTCGAGTTCGCCACGAACATCGTCGAGGGAAGAAACCGTGGCCTTGCGGCGTTCATCGACCCGAATCACATGCCAACCAAACTGAGTATGAACTGGACTCGTGATGACCTTGCCCACAGTACCGTTGAATGCCGCTTCGGAAAAGGGGGCAACCATCGCCTCGCGGGTGAAGAAGCCGAGATCACCGCCCTGAGCGGCGGCGGCGCTGTCGGTGGACTTGTCCTTGGCCAGCTTGGCAAAGTCGGCCCCACCTTTAAGCTGGTCCAGCAAGGCCTTGGCCTCGGCCTCGGTCGCTACCAGGATGTGGCTGGCGCGGACTTCATCCTGAGCCGGGTTTTCGTCCACGTATTTTTTGTAGCGGGTCTTGAGCACGTCATCGGTAATCCTGGCCTTGACGGCGCGGGTCAGGAATATCTCCTGCATGACTCTTTCTTCGGCGCGGACCATCTTGTCCTTGAACTCCGGATCATCCTTCAGCTTTTGATGCGTGGCCGCAGTCGCGACCAACTTGCCGTTGATCATCTGCTCAAGTATGGCGGGAAATATCGTCTCCGGGGGCATCTGGCGCACTTGTGCGGGTAAAGTCGTGAGTGTGCTCAATACATCGGAGCGACGAATGTCGGTGCCATCAACTCGCGCAACCACCGGGTCGCTGTTAGAAGCCGGGGTGGTTGCAGCGGGGGGCGTGGTTGCAGTGGAGGGCTCGGCTGCAATGGCGCTCGGCACAGTCCAAAGACCACCAATCGCCAGACCTAAAATGCTGGCACGTACCACGGAGTGCAAACTCATTGTTAACATCCTTTAGTTAATGAGCAAAGTAGGTGTTTCGCGTTGCAAAATTGCGTTAGCGGTCAGTTTGATGAATCGCCATCATCGTCATCATCCTCGCCGCCCTTGTCGGCGAGATCCAACTTGACGGCCTGAAGGAGCGCGAAGGCCGCGACCTGTTCTAACCAAGCGCGCCTTATCATGGAGTCGCCATCATGGGAATCCTCCAGTAAATCCTCCGCGATGTCTTCAAAGACATCCTCATCGCCGAAGGCAATCAGTTCCTCCAGGGCCGTTGCCGCTATTTCAACAGCATCATAAAACCGTCTGGCCGATGCCTTGATCGCCCTTTTGTTGCTCGCCATTCAATTTTCTCCGTCAGCAGGCCCCTGGGGGCGGGCAGTTGCGCCTGTTATACGTGAGCTTTCGCGATCGCGCCAGACTTGCGACCAGAGCTTATTAATATGTCACGCGCGAGCGATCGGGACAGGTATCAAGATGCTCCCAGATATATATCGACTTCTTCCTGTTCCATCACGCTGGCACTGCCGTGAATGATACCGATGGCCACCTGGATGATCTTGTGGATTAGCGCTACCGAGGTTTGGCAGTCAAGCCGCAATTGGTCTACATTGCCGGTTGCGATGGCGGCCGCCATGCGTTGGATCGTCGCGCCGACAACGAGTTGCATATGACAGATGGTGTCCTCAAATGGGCGCCTGAACTTGTCAGGAACGTGATCATAGGCGGCGATTGCAAGATGTTTATCCGAGAAACCACTCTCTTCAAAGTGCTGCTGGTATGACTTTGGCTGCCATAGATAACATTCCTCGAGCATCATGTCCATGTCGGGAACCATCTCGATCAACATTACGATCTCATTGAAGTGATTGAGATAGTCAGTTGCCAGTAATGTCCTCTCGGATATATTAGTGCCCTTGACTTTC
>JBAXKX010000153.1:0-7076 GCA_037135115.1 Rhodospirillaceae bacterium | reverse complement strand
GAATCTCTAGGATAACTTCTCGGCGGATTCTCTAATTGCCGATCAATTTTTTCACTATGATCGGAAGCCTTTTTCGTTCGACGAAGATTTATCGTCGCCGCGCGTGTCCCCGGAGCAACAGCTGTCTTTTTGGAGTAGGCTTTACACCGTTGAACTAGGGGTCTAGTTTTTATGCTGGAGAGATTCATGCGAGGCCAGGCCCCCCGACTCGGCCTCACGCCCCTCACTACGCGGCCCCTCACTACGCGGCCGGTCCAGAGTCAAGTTTCGCCATACCGAGTGTGTTAGTTCGGTTTTCAATCGCCTCAGCTGCGCTTGGACGTTGGGGTGGCGTTCCGGTTCTTGGTGTACTGGGCCAAAACATGTTCAATTTCTGGTGCCAGCATTCCGAAGCTGCTTTTCCACTGGTTATTGGCGCCGGTGCTGTTAACTGTGCAACGGGCGGCAAAGTTGAATTTGCCCCAGCTATCGTTGACGACCACCGTCAAGGTCACCCCTTGACCGACGGCGAGCGAGCCATCGAAGTCGGCGGCGATAAATCCCTTTGCCGACAGATTGACTAGATCATACTGCCGACTGTCGACTTTGATATAGCTTGACCCGGCTCGAGGCGTCTTGGCCTCCACTTTGACGGGCTTTTTGCCGAGGACGGAAGTCTTAAGCCATTCAAACATGCGTTGTTCTCCCTGGTACGGGTATCGGAGTGATTGCGATCCGGGTTGTGTTGGTGTTGTGGCCGTGCCATACTATTCGGCCGTTGTTTGTCGCTATGATCCAAACCGTGCCTTGGCTAGGCGATCGAAGGCCATGATTGTCTCTATTAATGCCGGCAGTTCATTGAGAGGTATCATATTCGGGCCATCGCTGGGAGCGCGGGCGGGGTTTTCATGAGTTTCAATAAATAGCCCGGCTATTCCGATGGCGACAGCCGCGCGTGCCAGTACGGGTACGAACTCGCGCTGGCCGCCTGAGGCGCCGCCCAGTCCGCCAGGTTGTTGCACTGAGTGGGTGGCGTCAAATACCACGGGATAGCCGGTGGCAGCTAGAATCGGCAGTGCCCGCATGTCTGAGACTAAAGTATTGTAGCCGAAGCTTACGCCGCGCTCGCAGAGCAGTAAATTGTCGTTGCCAACGGTGCTGAGCTTGGCCGCGACGTGGGCCATGTCCCATGGTGCCAGGAACTGGCCTTTCTTGATGTTGACCGGCTTTCCCGTCCTGGCCGCTGCCGTCAGTAGGTCGGTCTGTCGGCACAAGAAGGCGGGAATCTGGAGTGCGTCCACCGCCTCGGCTGCCGGAGCGCAGTGGCTGGGTTCATGGACGTCGGTCAGCACCGGACATCCGTAGGTGGCGCGCACATCGACCAGAATCTCCAGTCCCTCGGCCATGCCCACGCCGCGCACGCCGGAAATCGAGGTTCGGTTGGCCTTGTCGAATGATGATTTGTAGACGAAGCCGATGCCAAGTTTGGCTGTCATCTCGACCAGCGCATGGCTGGTTTCAAGGGCGTGTTGCCGGCTTTCCAGCACGCAGGGGCCGGCAATCAAGGCCAACGGTAGATCGTTACCGAATATGACCGAGCCAATAGTAACGGGGCGGGGTGGGGGCATGGCGTTTTCCAGGAAGTTGTGCGCCGTCGGAAAAGCGGCGCCGCTTGGCTTATTACCGCATAATCGCGCCTTTAGTCCATGAGTACCTCAATGCGGGGAGTACCTCGATGCGGGAGGGTCGCGACGATCTTAACCGGAGAGCCAACCCGAAGATTAAGCGCGTTCGCAGCGTTTCCTTGGTTGACGGCGATTTCAAGCAGGCCGTTCGCGTTGGCGCACCACAGTGGTTCTCCCGGCGACACGTCGGCGAAAGAGCGGTGACGCTTGACCATTAGGCCATCGATATCCACCATCGCAGCCCGGCGCAGTGATTTGGCTCGGATGCCGACCATGACATTACCATAGCCGTCTATGTAAACCACTCTGGCTAATTCGTCGGGCCATGTTGGTCGGGCGATGCTGTCTGGGGCGAGTGGCAGGCCCGGCGACGCTTCACCGAGCGCTAATCGTGCAGCAATCGGCGCGAACAGATCGCGGCCATGGAAGGTGGCGGACAGCTGGGGCGGTACCCAATCGATCACCCAGGCATGAACTAGTTTCGAGCGCCGACGTACCAGTTCGAATAGGCCGTTGTCGGGACCAACGAACCAGCGTCCATCGGCGTGGAGCACCAGCGGCCGGCGGTCGGTTCCGACTCCGGGATCGACTATACAGAGGTAAACATCACCAGTCATGCAACTATCGGTATAGGCAGCAAGCAGGTACGCTGATAGTTGCGGGTCAAAGCAAGGTGCATCAGCGAACAGATCGATAACCGGTACTTCAGGCGCCGCTCGCATCAGTACAGCCTTTACCTGTCCGGTATAGGGTCCCGTAAGCCCGAAATCACTGAATAGGAAAATCATGAGGCGATTGCCCTCCTTGAATTACGTTACCATATTTACCCCCGGTCTGTCACCGCTCGGCAATTCGACCGGCGTCGTGGTCTGGGAGGGTAGGAGAGGTGAGGGGTGGGTAGGAGAGGTTAGGGGAGGGGAGGTTTAATTTTACCTGATGGGTCTTCGGTGGCGTTGACTTCTTGGCGGGGCTGCGGTAGTTCAGGGATGCAGGATGGGAAACCATTTCGGCGACGTCTTCTTATCGACGCCGGGGCCTGAGCTGGCCGCGCCTGCGGCATAAAAACCGAGGAAAATTTCATGTCAGACAGCAGCGCTCGGCCGCTATCTCCTCATCTGTCCGTCTATAAGATGCACCCGGGCATGGTTATGTCTGGGCTACACCGAATTACCGGAGTGGCGTTAACCGCCGGTCTGGCGTTGTTGGTCTGGTGGTTGGTGGCAGCTGCAGCCGGACCCGACTATTTCTTGGTGGTCCAGGGCGTTATCGGCTCCCGGATCGGCAAGTTGGCGCTGCTCGGCTGGACGTTCAGCCTGTTCTGGCATTTCGGTACCGGACTGCGTCACCTCGCCTTCGACATGGGCCTTTGCCTTAAGAATGGCCCCGCCTTGCGCGCTGGTTGGGCGGTTGCCGTGTTCGCCGTCGCGGCGACCGGGCTGTCCTGGGCCGTCGGTTGCGCCACGCTATACGTTAAGTGAGGGTGTACATATGTCATCGAATGAGGGGACTCCTATGGTCACCGATCTTGCCCGCGCTCGCGGTCTCGGGGCCTCCCATACCGGCACGGAACATTGGTGGACGCAACGGCTGACCTCGCTGGCGCTGTTGCCACTCAGTCTGTGGTTCATTTATTCGATTGTTCGGTTGGTCGGCGCAGACTATGCTATGGTTAAGGCGTGGCTGTCTTCACCGCTCAGCGCCACCTTGGCTATCGCCTTGGTTATATTGACCTTCCATCACGCCGCCAGCGGCATGGAAGTCATCTTCGAGGATTATATTTACTGCAAATGCGCGAAGCTGACCGCGATCATTGCGATCAAATTCGTAAGCGCGCTGGGTGCGATCATTTGCATCCTGTCCGTGCTGAAGCTGGCCCTGGGAGGCTGAGGGAACGATCATGGCGAACGCCTATCCGATCACTGAACATAATTATGACGTAGTCGTTGTCGGTGCCGGCGGTGCTGGCTTGCGCGCTACCTTCGGGTGCGTCGAGCGTGGCCTGAAGACGGCCTGCATTACCAAGGTCTTCCCGACTCGCAGCCATACTGTCGCAGCTCAGGGTGGCATCTCAGCTGCGCTCGGCAATATGGGCGAGGATGACTGGCGTTGGCACATGTACGACACAATCAAGGGGTCGGACTGGCTCGGCGACCAGGACGCCATTGAGTACATGTGCAAGAATGCGGCCGAGGCCGTTATTGAGCTTGAGCATTTCGGTTTGCCATTTAGTCGTACTGCCGAGGGCAAAATCTATCAGCGCGCTTTTGGCGGCATGACCACTCGCTTCGGTGAGGGGATTGCTTACCGCACTTGCGCTGCGGCTGACCGCACCGGCCACGCCATGCTTCATACCCTTTATCAGCAATCGCTGCGCTTTGGTGCCGAGTTTTTTATAGAGTACATAGTACTCGACCTGATCATGGACGATCAGGGTGCCTGTCGTGGTGTGGTCGTCTGGAACCTGGACGACGGTAGTATCCATGCCTTTCGCGCCCACACCGTTATCATGGCTACTGGCGGATACGGCCGCACTTATTTCTCATGCACATCGGCCCATACCTGCACCGGCGACGGCAACGCCATGGCGGCGCGCGCCAATCTGCCGCTCCAGGACATGGAGTTTGTGCAGTTCCATCCGACCGGCATCTATGGCGCTGGTTGTTTGATCACCGAAGGCGTGCGTGGAGAGGGCGGCTACCTCACCAACTCCACCGGTGAGCGCTTCATGGAACGCTATGCCCCGTCGGCCAAGGACTTGGCGTCGCGTGATGTGGTTAGCCGCTCAATGACCATTGAGATACGGGAGGGACGTGGTGTCGGTCCCAAAAAGGATCATATTCACCTCCATTTGGAACATCTTGATCCTAAGATGATCCATGAGCGGCTGCCGGGTATTGCCGAAAGCTCGAAGGTTTTCGCGGGTGTCGACGTTACCAAGGAGCCGATCCCGGTTATTCCGACCGCTCACTATAACATGGGTGGTATTCCTACCAATTACCGTTGCGAGGTTATTCGGCCGACCAAGGACAACCCCGAGGCAACTGTGCCTGGCTTGATGGCGGTTGGTGAGGCGGCTTGCGTTTCCGTTCACGGTGGTAACCGACTCGGCTCCAACTCACTGCTTGATTTGGTGGTGTTTGGCCGGGCGGCGGCAATTCGGGCTGCGGAACTTATCGCGAAGGGCACGGCGACTAGGGAGTTGCCGCCTGGCGGCACAGATCGCGGGCTTGAGCGACTCGATCGTCTGCGCAACGCCAAAGGTGGTACCTCGGTCGCCAAGTTGCGGCTGGAGATGCAGTTGACCATGCAGAACTACTGCCCGGTCTATCGTACCGGCGCAGTGTTAGATCAGGGCATCAAGTTGCTCAAGGATGTTTGGACCAAGAAGGCCGACCTCAAGGTTGAGGATCGCAGCTTGGTTTGGAACTCGGACTTGGTCGAGGCAATCGAGCTGGACAACCTGACCTATCAGGCGGTGGCGACCATGCATTGCGCTGCTAATCGGCTGGAGAGCCGGGGTGCCCAGGCTCGCGAGGATTACCCCAACCGCGATGACGAGAACTGGCTGAAGCACAGCACGGCGCTAGTCAACGACGCAGGCGAGGTCGTCCACGGCTCCCGTCCGGTGCATCTTTATACGCTAACCGACGACTGCAAGGTCGTTCCCCCGAAAGCGCGCGTCTATTGAGAAGGCGATGGCTGGCACGATATCAGCATCCACAGTCATTCCAGGAGTTGGTCACAACAACCCTCCCGGGAAAGGTAAAGCGATGTATGCGATTGCCTTCGATCTTGAAACAAGCATTCTCGAGGAGCAATATCATAACGACTCCTGGAAAAATGCCTACGCGGATATCAGGAACGCCCTCAAACCTTATGGCTTTACAGGACAGCAAGGGAGCGTCTATTTCGGGGACGAAACTGTCGATGCTGTGCAATGCGTTCTCGCTGTTATGACCGTATCCCAAAGGTTTGCGTGGTTTGAACCGGCGGTAAAGGATATCAGGATGTTACGGATTGAGGACAATAATGATCTGATGCCCGCCGTTCGCCAGGCAGTAGCGAAGAAGAGAAGCATTCTTAGATATGCGAGAGGTAAGTGATGGTCGAATTCTCCCTGCCTGCCAATTCCACGGTGCGGCCCGGTAAAAAGCTATCGAATGCTCGCGACGCCAAGAACAAGCGCGTGTTCAAAATCTACCGCTGGAACCCTGAGGACAAACAAAACCCCCGGCTCGACGAGTACGAGTTAGATCTCGACAAGTTCGGACCGATGGTTCTTGACGCCCTTCTCCATATCAAGGACGAGGTTGACAGTACTCTGACGTTCCGCCGTTCCTGCCGTGAGGGCATCTGCGGGTCGTGTGCTATGAACATTGATGGCCTCAATACGTTGGCGTGTACTAAGCCGATCGATGAAGTCAGTGGCCCGATCAACGTCTACCCGCTGCCGCACATGCCGGTGGTTAAGGATCTGGTCCCTGATCTTAACTTGCTTTATGCTCAGCTGGCCTCGATTCAGCCCTGGTTGCAAACGCAATCTTCGGCGCCGGGACGTGAACGCCTGCAATCTCCGGAGGACAGGGCGAAGCTAGATGGTCTTTATGAGTGCATCTTGTGCTTTTGCTGCTCAACTAGTTGTCCGAGCTATTGGTGGAACCCGGAGCGGTTTCTCGGTCCGGCAATTTTGCTTCAGGCCTATCGTTGGCTTGCCGATAGCCGCGACGAGATGAAGGGTGAGCGTCTTGATGCCCTCGAGGATCCCTTCAAGCTCTATCGTTGTCATCAGATCATGAACTGTACTCACACTTGTCCGAAGGGTTTGAACCCGGCGAAAGCTATCGTCGAAATAAAAAAGATGATAGTTCGTCGTCGCGGCTGAAATTATAGTCGGAACACGGAAGGAAGGCCGAGGGCATTAGTGCTTTCGGCTTTTTTTTTCTTGTGGAACACCACTTGTTGGGGAGTAATGCTGGTGCAAGATGATTCCGCCCCGATCGCCCCTTTGCGCTTTGTGACCACGACCAGTCTGTTTGACGGCCACGACGCTTCGATTAATATCTTTCGACGCATGCTGCAGGCGGCGGGGGCCGAGGTCATCCATCTTGGTCATAACCGGTCGGTTGAGGAAGTGGTAGCTGCGGCGATCCAGGAGGACGTCGACGCGGTGGCGGTCAGTTCCTATCAGGGTGGGCATGTCGAGTATTTTAAATACATGATCGATCTGCTGCGCCAGCGCGGACGGCCCGAAATGACCGTGTTTGGCGGTGGCGGCGGCGTGATCGTGGCCGATGAGGTGGCTGACCTGCATGCCTACGGCGTCACCCGAATCTATTCGCCCGAGGATGGTCTGCGGCTGGGGCTTCATGGCATCATCGCCGACATGATTGACCGTTGTTTGAAAGGACGCAA
>JBAXKX010000152.1:0-7082 GCA_037135115.1 Rhodospirillaceae bacterium | reverse complement strand
GGAGGTACAATGGCTGTCAAGCCTAACTACAACCATCAGCGCGCGGAGCGCGACCGCGCCAGGCAGATCAAGAAGCAAGAAAAGTTGAAACACAAACAGGATGTGACGGCACAGCGAAAACCAGTGAGTAGCGATTCGCAGGCCGGCGGCGGAGATAGCAAGGGATGATGCGCAAGGATAAGGGATTCCGCGGCCCGAGGAAACGCGGATTCGATGACGATGTGCCATACGTCCCCGAGACCAGGGGAACTCGGCCCACGCCACGTCCGGCCAGCGGCTTCACGCGGGAGTCGTCCGCAGCCGATGGACCCACTGTTGACGCCACTGTAAAGTGGTTCAACAGCGAGAAGGGATTTGGATTCGCCGAGTTGTCGGACGGCACGGGCGACGCCTTCCTCCACATCGGGGCACTACAGGCATCCGGTCACGAAACGGTTGCACCGGGAGCGAAGCTCCGGGTTCAGGTCGGTCAGGGTGCCAAAGGCCCGCAAATCACCAGGGTACTTGAGGTGGACGAGACCAGCGCCACCCAACAGGCCCCCCGCAGCCCGGCTCGCAGCGGAAGTGGCGGTGGCGGGAGTAGTGGAGGTGGCGGAGGTGGCAGCGGCTTTGGCAGTCCCCGCCCGGCCCGTGGTGCTCCCGATGTCTCCTCGGCGATTGCCATGGCCGGCACCGTCAAGTGGTTCAACGGCGAAAAGGGCTTCGGTTTCGTCGCCAGCGAGGACGGCGGCAAGGACGTGTTTGTCCATGTTTCCGTACTGGGCACCGCCGGACTCACCACCCTGCCAGAAGGCCAGAGAGTGTCAATGCAAGTCGTGGACACCCAAAAGGGACGCGAAGCCGTGTCGATAACCTTGGCCAACTAAACCAGATGACAGGACAATGCCGGTCGGAGCCCCCCCTCCGGCCGGCTCTTCATTAAAGCCGACTGCGGAGAAGTACCTGAAAAGAAGGGTTGGTCCGGGCTATGAGGAGTCTACTTAGTTTAGCCGGCTGGCTTGTTCTTGTCTTTGCAATTGCACTGACCACGCCGTTGATTGCGATATTTACTACAACGAACCAGGCCGGCGCGGGTCATGCCGGCGAACTGACGCTCACCATCCTCCATACCAACGATTTCCACGCCCGGCTAGCACCGGTTACCTTTGACGGCAGTCGGTGCCGACCTTCCGACTCGAAGGCGCACCTTTGCTACGGCGGCATCGCCCGCTTGGCCACCGAGATTGAGCGAGTGCGTGCGAGTCGGCCCCACACGCTGTTGGTTGACGCCGGGGACCGTTTCCAGGGCTCACTTTACTACAACACCTACAAAAGTGCAGCCCTCAAGCCGTTTTTCAGCCTTCTAGGCTACCAGGCAATGACGCTTGGCAACCACGAGTTCGATGAAGGCCCGGAGGAATTGGCTCGCTTCCTCTCGGACTTAGCGGTCCCGGTAATAAGCGCCAATGTCGATGTCAGCGCCGAACCGCTGCTTGCAAAGCGCATCGGTGCCACGCTTATCCTTAATGTCGGCGGCGAACGGGTGGGCCTGATCGGCCTGACCACTCCCACCACCACCACAAGCGCTAAGCCCGGACCCAACGTCCATTTTACCGACCCGGTGGAGGCGGCGCGAGCTGGCGTTAGCTCCCTGCGTAACCAGGGCGTCAACAAAATTATCGCGATCAGCCACTTAGGAATCGCCGAAGACCGTAAGCTGGCGGCGACTGTGGACGGAGTCGCCGTGATCATAGGTGGCCATAGCCATACCCTGCTGCGCAGCAACGACAAGCACGCGGTCGGCTCGGCGCCGATGGTGGTAAAGTCGCCCTCGGGCAAAACGGTACTGATCGTCCAAGCCTACACCGCCGGCATCTATCTGGGCGTCCTCCGGGTCGAGTTCGACAAGGACGGCACAGCGACTAGCTTGGAGGGCGAGCCGATTCTGCTGGACGACTCCATACCCGAAAACACTACCGCCCGCGCCTTTGTCGAAGCACTGTCCATACCGCTGCAAGCTGAGCTTAACAAAAAGGTGGGCGAACTCGCTACCGCGCTGCCCGGCGGCGCTGCCTGCCGCTTCAGCGAGTGCGGCCTCGGCAACCTCATAACCGATAGCATGGTCGAGCAGACCAAAAGCCAGGGAACCCAAATCGCGGTTATCAACGGCGGCGGCATCCGTACCGGCCTACCGGCAGGACAGGTGACAAGAGGCGAAGTGCTCGAGGTCCTGCCCTTCGCCAACACGATTTCGACCTTCGACCTACTCGGATCAGACCTGCGGGCGGCGCTGGAATACGGCCTCAGTCGTGCAGACAATCCGGGCAATGACGGCACCGGTCGCTTCCTCCAGGTCTCCGGCCTGCGCTACAGTTGGGATGTCACCGCCCCTCCCGGCCAGCGCATCGTTTCGGTCAAGGTCAGCCGGCCAGACGGCTCTGAGAGCGAACTCATCCCCACCGCAACCTACCACACCGCCACCATTGATTTCCTGCGTACCGGCGGCGACGGTTACACCGTGTTCCATGAACGCGCCATCAACGCTTACGATGGTGGTGCATTGATCTCTGACGCCCTAATTAATTATCTTGGGGTAAATTATCTTGGGGCCAACTCCCCAGCACCGCCCGATGCCAAGGGACGGATCATGCGTTCAACTCCGAAGGCGGGCAATCTTCACTAGTTATCTGCGCCAACACTTTCAGTACCACCGCTAGCACCGGTAGCGACGCCTTCCCCGCCCCGGACCAGCACGGCAGCGAAAAAGCCATCGGTCTCATGGCGGGCAGGGGTCAGGCGCAGCCACGGCCCATCAAGTGGCGAAGGACCACCAATCGTCGCCGGCCACAGTTCGGCCAGGGGCAGCGGCGTGAAATCAGGATGAGCGGCGAGGAAGCTCGTCATTTGATCCTCATTCTCCTCGGCCAACAGCGAACAAGTGGCATAAATCAGCCGGCCGCCGCGTTTGACTAAGCGCGCAGCGCTGTCGAGTATCTCAGCCTGAAGCCGCACCAACTCAACGAGACCAGGGCCGAGCGGACGCCAGCGAGCATCTGGATTCCGCCGCCAAGTGCCAGTCCCTGTACATGGGGCATCGACCAGAACCCGATCGAACATCGCCTTATGGCGCTTGACCCAGGGGTCACGAGCCGAAGAAAGCGGGCGGGTCTCGATGTTGTGCAGACCGGCGCGACGAAAGCGCTCAGCTGCGCGTTTGAGCCGATTCCCCAGCACGTCGCAGGCAATCAACCGGCCGCGATTATTCATGACGGCGGCCATGGCCAGCGCCTTGCCCCCGGCACCTGCACAAAAATCCACCACCTGCTGCCCCGGCCGAGCATCGGCCAGCAATGCCACCAGTTGCGAGCCTTCGTCCTGAATCTCGATCGCACCAGAGCGAAAAAGCTCAAGACCAGCAATGGCGGGCCGTCCATCAAGGCGCAGCCCAAGCGGAGACAGCCGACAGGCCCGCGCCTGGACGCCGACGGACGCCAACCCGGCCAGCACGTCATCACGACCTGCCCGCAACGAATTAACCCGCAGGTCAAGTGGGGCCGGCCCGGTCAGTGCCGCCAACTCGACGCCGAAACGGCCGCCAAGCGACCGCCGCAGCCCCGGTTCGGCCCATTCAGGGCATTCAACCCGGACCGCCTCGGGCATGTCGGGCCGCTCCAGCGTGTGCTGATCAAGATCCTGAGCTAATCGAGCTTCCGCCGCCGTGAACGGGTCGGGATTATACCTGCCACCCTCAAACAAGCGCTCGACTGAACTTGCTCGACGGCCCTCGGCCAAGATGGCATGGGCAATGACCCGCGCCCGGACGTCTTCCGGCGATGAAAAATCACAATGCTGCAGCCACCAACCAAGACGGGCATGGCAGCGCAGCACAGCGTAGACCATTTCGGCAACCGCCGAGCGGTCCTTGGCACCAATGAAGCGTCGCGCTCGAAAATAGGCGCTGGCTACCGCATCGGCTGGCCGGGGCGTCGCGGCTATCTCAGCCAGCAGCTCAATCGCCGCCAACACTCTGGCACCTGGAGTCATGTTTTTCCCAAATTAGGTAGCGTGTTCCGGGGGCAAAGCTTCGACTTGTTCCGGGGGCAAAGCCCCAGGGGTGTCCAAAGACCAAAAGCCTTTGGAAACCAAGGTTCCTTCAATATTTGAGTCTAAAGAGTTTCTCAGCAGAGCAATTCAACCCGGTAGTCCTCAATCACCATGTTCGCCAACAGCGTCTGACACATGGTGTCAATGCGCGCATTGGCTTGACCATCTGGAACATCTCGCAACTCAAGTTCAATGACCTTGCCCTGACGGGCACTTTCTACCTCGTCGAAACCAAGCGAATTAAGGGCATGAGCAATCGCCTTGCCCTGGGGATCAAGCACACCGCGCTTTAAGGTAACATAAACCTTAGCCTTCATATCATGATCCGTTCCTTACTGTACCACCTTTGGCCCCTTGACTTCAACAGGACCACCTTCGGGCAGAATACCGAGCCGCCGCGCGACTTCCTGATAGGCTTCCTCAACCCTTCCGAGATCCTGGCGGAAGCGGTCCTTATCCAGCTTCTCGTTAGTCTTGACATCCCACAGCCGGCAATTGTCGGGACTTATCTCGTCGGCAAGAACGATTCGCATTTCCTCGTTCTCCCACAACCGGCCGAACTCCAGCTTGAAATCGACAAGACGCAGCCCGATGCCAAGGAATAGGCCGGTAAGATAGTCGTTGATGCGCAGGGACAGCGCCATCATGTCGTCGAGGTCTTGGGGTGCCGCCCAACCGAACGCGGTTATGTGCTCCTCCGAGACCATCGGGTCGCCCAACTCGTCTGACTTGTAATAATACTCGACGATCGAACGCGGCAGCGCCGTTCCCTCGGGGATACCGAATCGCTTGGTCAGAGAGCCAGCCGCGACATTACGGACCACCAGTTCAATGGGAATGATCTCAACCTCGCGCACCAACTGCTCTCGCATGTTGAGTCGGCGCACGAAGTGAGTAGGAACGCCAATCTCGCCCAGCCGCACCATCAAGTATTCTGAGATGCGATTGTTAAGGACGCCCTTACCCGTGATCGTGCCCCGCTTCTGATTGTTGAAGGCGGTGGCGTCGTCCTTGAAATACTGCACAAGGGTTCCCGGCTCGGGTCCTTCATAAAGAACCTTGGCCTTACCCTCATAGATGCGCCGGCGTCGTGTCATGGGCTTTGTCCGATTTAGCGCGGTGCCGATATGCGCCGCCGAGCCGGAAATGATTCTCCAAGGAACATATACCAAGATGCGTCGCAGAACACAATTAAAGCCGGGAGCCTCGGGAAGGCCGGACCGCCCAAGCCACCGGCTTAATCCAGGCTTACCGGATACCATGTCGAGCTGTCGGGCGGCCCCGGTGCAAACAGCCAAACCGAACGCCGCTGGGTTTCAAGCCCGCGACTCGGCAACGCGAGCAGCGCACTGGAGCTGGTGCCGAAGCCGCCAGCCAGCGCAAAGCATAAAGCCGAGCGCGGGTCGGTATCATCCGCCGCATCCCTGCTCGCCAGCAACCCTTGCCAGTCCCGCCAATCGTCCCGGTCGGGGTCAGGCACAACCGCTCGCTCGAAACGCGGAAGCGCGCCTCGGATGCGGGAATCAGCGCGGTCGTTGCGGTCGAAAGCAGTAATCAGCGATAACCCCGATGGAATCGGCACCGCAACAATCGAATCTCGGCCGGATTCGTCGCGGTGGTAAAGGCAAAAGGCGTCGCGATCGTCGGCCACGACAAGATTGAACGGCCGGTAGGCCCGACCATCCAGGTAACCTAACGACTCGGCCGCCGTCTCCGCATCGGCGTGGTCCAACGCCTCCAACACCAGTTCGCCCCGCGACCGCCGATCAGCCGCCGGCCCAAGCGTGCCATGGCGGTTGAGCACGGCCACAACCAGCCCGGAATCGTTGAGACCAAGCCAGCTGCCACCTGCCAAAATGTCCAGCCCTCCAACTAAATCAGGCCGGTCGGGCCAATGACGGCCAGGAGCCCGCCACGGCCGTCCGGACATCTCGTCACGGTTGGCGCCAAGCAGCACAGGCCAATCATGGCCGGGGCGACGCAGAATGACGACAGTACACATGGTTCCCTCCGGCCCAAAGCCGGTGTATGGTGTAGGGCCAACTTGGACGCCGAGAGCCCAACCCTAACGCACGCTCCCGGCTAACTATATAATAGATAACGTCAATACAATGGGCTATAGCTCGGCTAACCCAGCCATGCCCCAGGGAGACACCGTGTCATGAGCACGTTCGAGGATCGTGAAAAAGCATTCGAAAACAAATTTAAATACGACCAGGATGTGCTGTTCAAAATTAACAGCCGACGCGCCCGGCTGCTTGGCCTATGGGCGGCCGAGCGCCTTGGAATCAAAGGCGAAAATGCCGAAGTCTACGCCCATGAGGTGGTGTCGGCCGATCTCGACGAGCCCGGACACGCCGACATTATTCGTAAGCTTCAAAGGGACTTCAAAAACAAAGGCATCGACATCAGCGACCACCGCATCACCAAGGAGCTGGATAAATATTGGGAAGTCGCGCGTTTGCAGGTGGCTCCGCCAAACCCTTTGTGACGGCAAGCGTCTTTGTAACCAAGCACACCCCCGCCCCGGCCTAGCCGGGCGCGGTCACCTGTGATTCGGGCGTGATATGGGTTACCGGCTAACGGGGAGGCGTTGCACGTTGGTATAAAACGAATCGAGGCCATGATCGGCGGGGGATGAAGGCGGTACCCACCCCCGCGCCAGCACCGACAAGGCTGGTGTCAAATGGCCTACACCTATGCAAAATAAAAATTGCTGGGTAGTCATAAGGAGAATTGACTTATATGGCAACTCTGGATGACATTGAACAGGCGGGTGGCCTTATCCGATTCGACGGCAATTTGGAGGCCGACGAGATGCCCGAAAGGGCGCTTTGGCACACGCCTGAATATGAGGCGTGGATAGGCGATGTGCTCAATCTTTATGCTGGCACTGGAAGGAAGAAAATAACCCCATCAGATGAGGTGTACAGTCTTTCCATTGACTTCATACTTGGGCGCCCAATGGCTTATAACGTTGATTTAAAGAAGCTTGATCC